>DASXJN010000195.1:0-18688 GCA_036497365.1 Jatrophihabitantaceae bacterium
CGCGTATGGGCAGTCGGACGAGCGGCGTCGGGCGCAGCGCTGCACGCACCGACGCGGCCGCGTGAGACCACGCCTCGAGCACTGTGCTGGTCATCGCCGGATCACTCGTCGTCTCACGTGCGCGGCGCAGGCTTCAGGCCGGTGATCTCGGCGTTGTAGAACAGCCCTTTCGGCACCACGTGCTCGAGGACGCTGTCGACGGCCGACAGCCGCGTCCAGCCCTTGAGCGCGAAGTTGGCCCATCCCATACCGAGCTTATGCTTCGGCACTGCGCACTCGAAGGTGCGCACCGGCCAGCCGAACCAGGACGCCAGCAACTCCGAGGTCGTGACGTGGACGCCCTCTGCACCGCAGCGATCGGCCAGCCGGGCAAGCTCGGACGGGACGAACGTGTGGATGTCGACCACCGCTTCGAGCGCCGCCGCACGCGACGATTCGTCGAGTTCCTGCTGTGGGCGGCGCCATGCCGAGAGCGCCGACAGCTTCGTGACGTTGGTCGTCGCCCACCAGGTGAATCGCGACAGCCGGCGTGCCAGGTAGTCGCCGTGCCGGGTCGGTTCACCGGCGAAGACAAACCGGCCGCCGGGCTTCAGCACCCGTAACACCTCGCGGAGCGCAAGCTCGAGGTCAGGGATGTGATGCAGCACCGCATGCCCGATGACGATGTCGAACGTGTTGTCGTCGTACGGCAACTGCTCGGCGTCGGCGACCCGCCCTTCGATCTCGAACCCGAGGCTGCGCGCGTTGCGCTGCGCGACCTCGACCATGCCCGGGCTCAGGTCGGTGACATGCCCTTCGTCGATGACGCCGGCGAGCTTCAGGTTCAGCGTGAAGAAGCCGGTGCCGCAGCCGAGCTCCAGCGACCTGCCGTACGGCCAGCCCGCACGGCCGGCGACATGCGCGAAGCGGTCGCGCGCGTATGCGATGCACCGCTCGTCGAACGAGATCGACCACTTCTCGTCGTAGGTGCCGGCCTCCCAGTCGTGGTACAGCACGTTGGCCAGCTTCGGGTCGTTCCAGGCGGCCTCGACCTCTTCCGCGGTGGCGTGCGGTTTGGGCGCTGCCGTCATTCCGGGGCTCCGGTGAAGGTGGCCTTGCCGGGTCCGCTCTCGATGAACGAGCTCATCCCGATCTTGCGGTCCTCGGTCGCGAACAGAGACGCGAACAGGTGCGATTCGAGCCGCAGCCCCGAGGCAAGATCCATGTCGAGGCCGCCGTCGATCGCCGCCTTCGCCGCACCCAGCGCGAACGTCGGGCCCTTGGCGAACTTGGCTGCCATCTTCAGCGCGGTCGTATAGACGTCGCCGGCCGGAACGACTGCGTCGGCGAGGCCGATCTCGAGTGCTTCTGCCGCCTCGACGAACCGTCCGGTGTAGATCAGATCCTTCGCCTTCGCCGGCCCGACGAGTCGGGTCAAACGCTGCGTACCGCCGGCGCCCGGAATGATCCCGAGCAGAATCTCCGGCTGTCCCCACTTGGCGTTGTCGGCGCTGACCCGGAAGTCCGCCGTCAACGCAAGCTCGCACCCGCCGCCGAGCGCGTAACCGGTGACGGCCGCGATGACCGGTTTGGGAATGCGCGCGAGCGCATCGAGGGAATTGGTCAGCCGCACCGCGTCGCTGAGCATGTAGGTGTGCTCCTGACCGGCGAATTCCTTGACGTCGGCACCCGCGGCGAACACCTTCGGCCCGCCGTAGATCACGACGGCACGCACCTGCGGATCGGCGGTCACCTGCTCGGCGGCAGCTCGGAGCTCGCCTTGGACGGCCGTGTTCAGTGCGTTCATCGGCGGGCGCGACAACAGGATCGTCGCGACGCCGGGAGGTACGTCTCCCCCGGTTTCGACCTGCACGAACTCAGGCATTGCGCCAACCTCTCGCGTCGGTGGACCTCGATCGAGCCTAGGGCGTGGCGCCCCGATGCTCATCTCCGCGCTGCACCGGTCACACCGAGGTCGCGGACGGGACGGCAGCGACGTCCTGCTTCTCACGCCGGCGCTTCACCCGGTCGATCGCGCGCGCGCCGTGCACGCTCGCGTATCGCCGGGCGTATTCGAGCCGGTACCGCGCGCGTGCCGCGCCACTGGGCGGCTCACCGCTGGCGGACGGTTCGTACCCGTTCGCGCGCATCTGGTCCACTGCGACGGCCTCGATAAGCGCGACCTGGTCGGGTTGCAGCCTGGTGCGCCATCGCTCGCCCCGGCTCGAGTCCAGTGGGCCGTGCGTGCGCGAGTGCCACACCTTGCGCTCGGGCACGATGTCCTCGGCCGCCTTGGCGAACTCGAGCATCGCCTCGTCGAAGTCCTCGCCCAGGAAGTCGCACAGCTTGCTGAGTTCGGCGCGTGGCTCCGCGAGCAGGTCCTCGTAGCGCAGCGCGTAGTAACTGTCCGACGCGGCACGCTTGCCGAACGCTTTGAGTTCGCGATCGCTCATCACCCAGGTCGTGACCGCGTCGTAGAACCCGCCGTGCCACCAGTGCACGTCGAGCAGCGACGAGACGCACGCGCGCGGATCGCGGATCAGGTGGACCACCTGAGCGTCCGGGAACAAGCGCATGAGCCAATCCATCTGCTGCCAGTACAGCGGGCGCTTCTCGCCCCAGCGCTGCTTGCCGCGGCTGCGCGCGAACTCCTGCCACACGATCGCCATCGCCGAACCGACTGTGGGCGGCGCCTTCACGATCCGGCGGATGACCTTCTTCCGGTCGAGACCCAACTGCACGAAACGGGTGTCTCGCCTTGTGATGCGGCGCGCAAGCTTGCGCCGGTTCCGCGGGCTGTTCAGATCGCCGAAGGAGTTCCGGTCCTGATAGACCGGCCACAGGAACCGCGTCTCGGGCGGCATCGCGATGCGCGGGTGCGCATGCAGGATGACGCTGAGCAGCGTGGTGCCCGACCGCGGACACCCGACGAGCAGCACGGGACGTGCGGAGGGCATCGGCTCAGGATATGGGCCTGGCGTCATTGGGCTCGCGCGTACCAGCGACCCTGCCTGCGCCACACGTGGATGGGCAAGCCGAAGGTCGCCGAGAGGTTGTCGTCGGTGAGCACCTGACGGGCCAGGCCGGACGCCACCACCGCCCCGTCGCGAAGCAGCATGATGTGCGAGATGCCCGAGGGCAGTTCCTCGACGTGGTGGGTGACGAGTACCGACGCCGGCGCGTCCGGGTCGTCGGCGAACCGGGTCAGCCGCCGCAGCAGGTCCTCGCGGCCACCGAGGTCCATCCCGGCTGCGGGTTCGTCCAGCAGCAGCAGCTCGGGATCGGTCATCAGGGCACGCGCGATCTGGACCCGCTTGCGTTCGCCTTCGCTCAACGTGCCGAACCGGCGTTCGGCAAGCTCGGCGACGCCGAACTTCTCGAGCAGTTTCACGGCACGACGGACGTCCATCCGCCCGTACGCCTCGCGCCAGCGGCCCAGCACGCCGTAGCCGGCGCTCACCACCACGTCGGTCACAAGTTCACCCGGCGGGATGCGTTCCGCGATCGACGCGGTGGCGATCCCGATCCGTGGCCGGAGTTCGAACACGTCGACGCGGCCGAGCGGTTCGCCGAGTACGTATGCCGTCCCCGAGCTCGGGTGCATCGCCGCCGAAGCGATCGCCAGCAGGGTGGATTTGCCGGCTCCGTTGGGGCCGAGGACCGCCCACCGCTCGTCCTCCTCGACCGTCCAGTCGATGCGGTCGAGCAGAGTCTTGGCGCCACGCTGCACCGTGACGCCGGCGAACTGGAGCACCGCGTCGGGGTTGGGCTCGACCACCTCCCCATCCTCGCGTACCGAAGAAACCGCGGCGCGCGCCCCTCCAGGAGGGAAAGGGCGCGCGCCGCGAGGGGGATGAGCTCGTAGAGCCCGATTCAGGTAGGGATCAGTCGGCGGGTCCGGCGATCAAGGTGAGCGATGTCGATTGGCTCGACCCGGACTGGTCGGAATAGGTCACCGTGATCTTCGACCCCGGGTTCATCGTCTCGACGGTCGACCGCAGCTTGGTCTGCGTGTTGACCGCGGTGCCGTTGACCTTCGTGATCACATCACCCGAGGCCAACCCGGCGTGCGCGGCCGGACCGCCGCTGATCACCGAGTAGATGACCGGCTTCTTCGTCTTCGGCTGCATCTCGATACCCATGAAGCCGGGGTAGCCGATGTGTACAGCGCTGGTCTCGACACCGGTCCGGATCAGGTTCACCAACGCGATCGCATCATTGATCGGGATGGCGAAGCCGGCGGTGCGTCCGCCCGTGCTGGCGGCCGTGTCGATGCCGATCACCTCGTTGCTCGCGTTGTACAGCGGGCCGCCCGAGTCGCCGGCCTGGATGGGCGCGTTGGTGACGATCACGTTGTGCAACCGCTCGGACGTCGCGCCGTTCTCGTCCGAGGCGGTGATCGTCTTGTTCAACGCGGTGATCTTGCCCTTGGCCGCGCTCGGCGTCCCCCCCGAACCACCGGCGTTTCCGACACCGGTCACCGCGTCGCCTACCGTGAGCGAGTCCGAGCTGCCGATGTTGGCCGTGTGCAGCCCCGACGCGTTCTGGAGCTTGATGAGCGCGACGTCCTTGCTCGGCACGTCGCCGACGACCTTGGCCGAGTAGGTCTTACCGGTCGACACGACGACGACCCGCACTTTCGTCGCGCCGTCGATCACGTGGTTGTTGGTCAGGATCTCGCCGTCCGAGGTGAGCACGAGGCCCGTGCCGGCGGCGGCGCTGCTCTGGTAGCCGAGCTGGGTGTAGATGTCGACCACACCGACACTCTGGGTAGCGGTGGCTTTGGCGGCGCTGCCGGTGCTCGGCGACGAGCCGCTACCGCCGTTGCCGGGTGTGAACGGGTACTTGCCGAACGGGTTGCCGTTGCCGGAGCCGGATCCGGATCCCGAACCGGAGCCGGAGCCCGAGCCGCCGCCGGTGCTGCCCGGCGTGCCGTTCGAGCCCGCGGCAATCGCGCCGTTGCCCGAGGTAGTGCTCGTGCGGCCGGTGACGACACCGGCGCCGAAGACTGCTGCGGCCGCTACTGCAGCGATCGCCGCCACCGCGATCCCCCGCTTGGGCCGCGACGTCGGCGGCTGCGGCGGGACCGCCCCCGGGTACTGGGCGTAGTAGCCGGCGTAGGGGTAGTAGGCCGGATCCCACGGCTGCTGGCCGTGCTGCGGGGGCTGCTGGCCTGCCTGCTCGTTCACGTTCGTTCTCCTCCGTGCAGACGCGGGGTCGTCCCGCGCGCATGCAGACAGCTAACGGCGTGAACTACGGCATCGGCTGGGCCGTTCCCCTGCATCAGCTGAGAATTGTGCAGCGCTCCGGATGCCCGCGGCCCGACGCTAGAGTCGGCGCGATGCTGCCCGACGAACCCGCCCCCGCGCTGGCCGCCCGCCTCGATCGGGCCTGGCCGGGCAGTCCCTTCCCGCTGGGGGCGCACTGGGACGGCGACGGCGTGAACTTCGCGCTGTGGTCGACCACGGCCACTGCCGTGAGCGTCTGCCTGTTCAGCGGCATGCCGGGAACTGCCGGCTACGAGACCCGCATCCCGCTGGACGAGACGACCTACCACGTCTGGCACGGCTACCTTCCCGGTCTCGGCCCGGGCCTGCGGTACGGCTTCCGGGTGGACGGGCCTTACCACCCGTCCGAGGGACTGTTCCACAATCCCAACAAACTGCTGGTCGATCCGTATGCCCGGGCGATCGAAGGCGATTTCGTCGAGCACCCGGCGGTCTACCCGGACAGCAGCGCCGACTCGGCGGCCTACGTGCCGCGCTCGGTGATCATCCACGATGCGTTCCCCTGGGGCGGCGACCTGCCGCCGAAGGTGCCGTGGGACGACACCGTGATCTACGAGTTGCACGTCAAAGGCTTTACCCACGAGCATCCCGACATTCCACCCGAACTGCGCGGGACGTACGCGGGCCTCGCGCATCCGGCAGCGATCGAGTACCTCACCGGGCTGGGCGTGACGGCGGTGGAACTGATGCCGATCCATCACTTCGTCTCAGAGCCCGTGCTGCAGCGTCGCGGGCACGCGAACTACTGGGGCTACAACTCGGTGGGCTTCTTCGCGCCGCACGAGGCCTACGCCTCGCGGCGTGGCAACCAGGTCCGCGAGTTCAAGTCGATGGTGCGGGCACTGCACCATGCCGGCATCGAGGTGATTCTCGACGTCGTCTACAACCACACGGCCGAGGCCGGTCCGGACGGGCCGGTGCTGTCGTTCCGCGGCATCGACAACGGCTCGTACTACCGGCTGGCCGACGGTGACCCGTCCCGCTACACCGACTACACCGGCTGCGGGAACACCTTCGACCCGCGCCGGCCGTTCCCGTTGCAGTTGATCACCGACTCGTTGCGGTACTGGATCACCGAGATGCACGTGGACGGGTTCCGCTTCGACCTCGCCGCGGCACTTGCGCGGTCACTGCACGATGTCGACAAGCTGTCGAGCTTCTTCGACACGATCCATCAGGACCCGGTGATCAGCCAGGCCAAGCTGATCGCCGAGCCTTGGGACGTCGGCGCCGGCGGGTATCAGGTCGGCGAGTTTCCCCCGCTGTGGACGGAATGGAACGGCAAGTACCGCGACACGGTGCGGTCGTTCTGGTCGTTCGGCGACGGCGGTGTGCGCGATCTCGCGTACCGGCTGACCGGGTCGTCCGACCTGTACGGCGACGACGGCCGGTTGCCGATCGCATCGATCAACTTCATCACCTCGCACGACGGTTTCACGCTGCGCGATCTGGTCTCGTTCGAGAAGAAGCACAACGAGGACAACGGCGAGAACAACCAGGACGGCACCGACGACAACCGGTCGTACAACTGCGGCTTCGAGGGCGACCCGGCGCCGGCGGATGTCGAGACGCTGCGGCTGCGGCAGGCGCGCAATCTGCTGAGCACGCTCCTGCTGTCGACGGGAGCACCGATGATGGTTGCCGGCGACGAGCGGTGGCGCACGCAGCGAGGCAACAACAACGCCTATGTGCAGGACAACGACGTCTCATGGCTGGACTGGTCGCCGACCGAGGAAGCCGACGACATGCTCACCCTTGCCCGACGGTTGCTGCACCTGCGCCGCGCGCATCCCGTACTGCGCCAACCGGCGTTCTTCGAAGGCCGCGAGGTGCCGGGCGGCGACGGGTGCAAGGACCTCGCCTGGTTCCATCCGACGGGGCATGAATTGACCGAGGGAGACTGGTTCGACACCGGGCTACGGTCGATCGGGATGTACCTGGACGGTCGCGGGTTGCGGCACCGTGACCGCCGCGGCCAGCTGATCATGGACGACTCGTTCCTGCTGCTGCTCAACGCCGGTGACCAGGGCGGCCGGTTCACGCTGCCGGGCGCGCCATGGGCCACCCAGTACGTCCCGATCGTCGATACCAACCGCCGCGGCGGCCTGCCGTCGACCTCTCGAGCGATCGCCGCAGGCGCCGCGTTGCGGATCGGCGCGCGGACGGTACTCCTGCTGCGAGCCGAGCGCTCGTAGCTGGAATGTCTGAGTTCTCACAGCCCGCGCCTGGTGTCTGTGATGTGTCACAGGGGGACCATTGGGGCGTGACCCCCACTTCGGCGCTCGGCGGCATCCTCACCGGACTTCTGGACGGTGGCGTGATCGCGCTGGTCGTGCTCCTCGGTCTCTTCCTGACCGGCAAGTGGCGGCGTAGCAGCCCGGTCGTCCATCCGGTGGCCGAGGATCTCCCCCGGCGCCAAGTGCCGCGAGTGCGCGAGGGCGAACTCCCCCCGCACTGATTCACGTCGACGGTCAGTGTGGCCAGTAGGCGTCCGAGTAGCACTGTCCGAGATACGGCCCGTTCGGGTCGGGACCTGCGCCCTTGCCGTAGAAGCACAGCGTGTAGGTGCCAGGGGCCAGGCCGGCGAATGTGTACGTGCCGTCGTCGACGGGATTCGAGCCGAGCAGGTGCCCGGTAGAAGCGTAGAGATCGACGACGGTGTTCAGTCGGTCGCCCGTGTCGGCTGCGGTCACGGTGCCGGTGATCCTGCCGCCCGGCGAGAGGCTGAAGTCGACCGTGCGATGTCGCCGCACCATGACTCGGTGGGCATCGGTAGGCAGATCTTGATTCACACCATCCCAAGCTGCGGACCGGTAGCACGCGGGGGCCGGCGGCGACTCGTCGTTCCATGCCCGCGGCGCGGACACGCAGACGAGATACCGCTTGCCACCAACCAATCCGTGGACGTTGTACCGGCCACGTTCGTGCGTGAAACCGCCGTACCCGACTTCAGCCCCATGCTTGTCGAAGACCGAGATGACAGCGTGCACGACCTTCTTCCCGGACGACACCTTGGTGACCGTGCCGCCGATCGACGCGCCAAAGTGCGCGACCTTGTGCAGCACGAGATTCGGTCCCTTCGCGATGGTGTGGGGCCGCGTCGTGACGTGCTTGTTCCGGCAACGCCGCGGGTACGCGCGGCCTTTCTGCACGCACACCTTGACGTCGTGCACACGCTGTAGGCCGCCGACCTTGTAGCGACCGTGCTGCGTAAAGCCGGATGCCAGCAGGTGACCCTGACGGTCGTGGATCTCGACCGTCGCGTAGTTGATCGGCTTGCCGCGGCCGTCGGCGACGGTGCCTCGCAGCTGGCCGCCGAGCTGCACCGTGGAATTGATCTTGCTGGTGGTTTGGCCCGGCTGCACCTTGACCGGAGTCACGTGCGCCGGCAGGGCTCTGCCCCGCCACGGCCGTCCGCGATAGCAGGCGTCGAGGTATCCGAACGGATTGGGACCGTTCTTGGGCACCAAACCGCCCTTGAAACAGACCGCCCACCCGGCCGGCGACGGTGGCAGCGCCGCAATCGTGTATTTGCCGCTGCGGGCGCCTGTGCCGGACCCGTAGTCCGACATGATGTCGAATTGCAGGCTCTTGTCGCTGAGGCTGCGAACGACGACGTTCGCGTAGCCCAGGTTGTTTCCATAGATGGTCCGAAGCCGTCCCGCGATCGCCCCGCCGCGGGCAAGATGCATCGTGCCGACGTCGGCCTGCTCTCCGTCGGCGACCGCAACGGCTCGGGCGCCGGCGGGAATCCCCTGCGCAGGGCTCCAGTACGCATGCGGGAAGCACCGGTCGGCGTAGTCGGTCGTGTCCGGGTATTCCTCGTCCCACAGCACGTCAGTGCAGATGTACACGCCGTCCGGCGCCGGACCGACGCCGGCCAGCGTGAACCTCCCGTCGCTCCCAGTCGTCCATTCCCCGAACAAGGTCCGGTTCCGATCGAACGCGAACACCGGTTCGCCGCCGATCGAGGCATTCGTCTGGGCATCGAGCAACTGGCCCGAGATGGATCCGGTGCCGTGCTGGAGCGTCACGTCGACGTTCGTGGTTGCGCCGGCCGTCACCGTGACCGGGGTTGCGCCCGGCGGGGGCGGCGGCTCGGCGGACGCGACGGCGCCGGGCGCAATGATCGCGAGCGCGGCGCCCGCCACGACCAGCATCTTCATGATCGCGAACCTTAGGCGCATGGGCTGAAACTTGCCCAGAGGTTCCACAGGCTGCTCTTACCGCCAGCTGAGGGCGGCGCGAGTGATCGGCGAGGGCTCAGTAACGTGCGAGGCGATGCGCACGGTCCCGGGAGCCACCGACTCCGTCGTCGTTGTCGGCGCCGGCCTCGGCGGGCTCTCGGCGGCACTGCACCTGGCGGGCGCGGGGCGGCATGTGACGGTGCTCGAGCGCGAAGCCATTCCGGGCGGGCGCGCCGGGCTCATCCGCGATCACGGCTACTACTTCGACACCGGTCCCACCGTGCTAACCATGCCCGACCTGGTGCAGGAACCGCTGTCCGCAGTGGGAGAGGACCTCGCCGACTGGCTGACCCTGCGCCGGCTCGATCCGGCCTATCGAGCGCGCTTCGCCGACGGCACGTCGATCGACGTGCACGCAGACATCGAGCAGATGACCGATGGCATCGCCGCGACGTGCGGCCCCGAGGACGCGGCGGGCTACCGTCGCTTCGTCGGCTTCCTGCGCGAGCTGTACTCGCTCGAGATGCCGCACTTCATCGACCGCAACCTCGACTCGCCGCTCGACCTGGTCGGCCTGCCGCTGCTGCGACTGGCTCGGCTCGGCGGCTTCCGTCGCCTCGAGAGCAAGGTGCGCTCGTTCTTCCGCGATCCGCGGTTGCACCGACTGTTCTCGTTCCAGGCGATGTATGCGGGTATGGCGCCGGCTGATGCACTGGCGATCTACTCAGTGATCACCTACATGGACTGCGTCGCGGGCGTGTACTTCCCGGACGGCGGTATGCACGCCGTCCCGCAGGCGCTGGCCGGTGCCGCCGCGGCGCACGGTGTGCGGTTCCGCTACAACACCGCCGTCACGCAGATCGAGGTCGCGGGCGGCCGGGCACGCGCGGTGCACACCGCGTCCGGCGAGCGCATCCCTGCGGACGTCGTCGTCGTCAATGCCGACCTGCCGACCGCTGTGCGCACGCTGCTGCCTCCGGGCTACGCGCCGCGGCGGCTGCGCAAGTTGCAGTACTCCCCCAGTGCCGTGGTGCTCCATGCCGGATCGGCGACGAGCTATCCCGACGCGGTGCACCACACGATCAATTTCGGCACCGCATGGTCGGACACGTTTCGCCAGATCATCGATCGCGGCGAGTTGATGCGCGATCCTTCCTTCGTGGTGACGACGCCGACGGTGACCGATCCTTCGCTCGCGCCGCCGAACCGACACGCGTACTACGCACTGTTCCCGGCGCCCAATCTCGCGCGCAGTTCGATCGACTGGGCGAAGCAGGGTGATCGCTATCGCGAACACATGCTCGACACGCTCGAAGCGCGAGGTTATGCCGGATTCCGCGACGGCATCGAATGTGCGCACCTGATGACGCCCGCCGACTGGAAGGCGCAGGGGATCGCCGCCGGCGCACCGTTCGCGGCCTCGCACCGGTTCGCGCAGACCGGACCGTTCCGCACGCCCACGCTCGACCGGCGCATCGAGAATCTCGTCTATGCCGGCTCGAACACCCAACCGGGCGTCGGCGTGCCGATGGTGCTCGTGTCCGGCCGGCTGGCCGCACAGCGGGTCACCGGATGAGCAATCGCGAGCTCGACGCAGCGGGTATCACCGATCCCGCGTTGCGCTCCGGCTACCGCGCGTGCCGCGCGCTCAATGCCCGGCACGGGCGCACGTACTACCTGGCCACGCTGCTCCTGCCCGCGGCCAAACGGCCCTACGTGCACGCGCTCTACGGCTTCGCGCGCTATGCCGACGACATGGTCGACGAGCGCGGCTACAGCGCCGCCGACTTCAGACGCTGGGCGGACGAGCTTCTCGCCGAGCTCGACTGGGGGGCCACCAGCGACCCGGTGACACGCGCGCTGCTCGACACGATCCAACGTTGGCAGATCCCGCACAGCTACATCGCGGACTTCCTGGACGCGATGCGTCTCGATCTCACCGTGACCGGTTACCAGACCTACGACGACCTGGTGCGGTACATGTGGGGTTCGGCGGCGGTGATCGGCCTGGAGATGCTGCCGATCCTCGGCCGCGCCGACGAGAGCGTCGGCTGGGACGAACTCGAGATGCGCGCCATCGATCTCGGTTACGCCTTCCAGCTGACCAACTTCCTGCGCGACATCGCCGAGGATCTGCGCCGGGGCCGGGTGTATCTGCCGCAGGAGTCACTCGACCAGTTCGGTGTCGATCTCGGCAGGCTGCGTCGCGGCCAGGTGGACGAGTCGATCCGCAACCTGCTGGCGTGGGAGATCGAACGGGCCCGCACGCTGTACCGGCGGGCCGAGCCGGGCATCGCGCTCGTCGACCCGACCTCGCGGAACTGCCTGCGCACCGCGCTGGTCCTCTACGAAGGCATCCTCGATGAGATCGAACGAGCCGACTACGACGTGTTCTCGGGGCGGCTTTCCGTCGGCCTCGGCCGCCGCGCAGTCGTCGGGATCACCGGCCTGCGCGGCGCCGTCCGCGCTCGCCTAGCCGCACCCACGTCGTGAGGGTGATCAGGACGAGCGCGAAGCCGAACAGGACGTCCTCTACGGGCGCATGCGCGATGCGCCAGCCGATGATCGCGTCGGGGTCGTAGCGCACCACCGGCAGATCGGTGAGCACTCCGTTCACGATCAGCTGGAAGAACAGCATGATCGCGTACGCCGTCCAGAACGCCTTGCTGCGCAGCAGCATCGTCCGCACGACGACGAGGTCGATCAGCACGGCAACGACGACCCCGGCGACGACGAGCCAGGTGTAGGTCATCGCGCCCAGTGCGGCTTGCGCACCCGGACGGCCTCATAGGTGAGCACCGCGCACACCGGAATGACAACGAAGAACAACACCTCTTCGATCGGCAACCCGCCGGGCAGGGCGAGACCCACCAGGTAGTGCTCGTTGTAGGTCCAGAGGTCGCCGGCCGCCGACAGGCCGTCCCACACCCCGAACACGACCGCGACCGGAAGCACGGTCGCCACCAGCCGGCGCCACTGCACGTACACGCCGACGTGCAGCAGGGTCTCGAGCGGCATCGTCCCGAGCAGGCATGCGGCGAGCAGAGCGAGATAGGCGAGATGGCTCAATAGCCGGCAACCTGTGCGCGCCGCTTCACCTCGGAGCCGCGGTTGGCGCGGAGCGCCTCGATCGGCTTGCCCGGCAGCGAATCGTCCGCGCGGAACAGCCAATCGACGATCTCTTCGTCGGCGAAACGCGCATCGCGCAACATCGTGATCACCGAAGGCAGCGACTTCACGACCGCGCCGTCCTGGATGAATTCGGCAGGCACGCCGTGCGGCCCCTCATCGGGATGAATCGCGACCAGCAGCCCGTCGCGCACGAGCTGATGCACACGGGTGACCGGCACGCCGAGCGCCGCGGCCACATCGGGTAGGGGCAGCAGGTCCATCACGACTCCGATGTCTTGGCGAAGATCGCGTACGTGCCGCCACGCAACTCGACAAATCCGCCGTGCTCGTCGATGGTCGAACGAACTGCCCCGAGCAGCGGCTCGCGCTGTTCCTCGGCCAGGGTGATGTGATCGCTGTGCGTGGCCAGACGCGCGATCCATTCATCGGCGGACAGCGTGGCCGACCAGGCGTACTGCTCGGCGCGTACCGACGCGAACAGCTCGCTCGCCTTGAGCGAGTCGAGGAATTTGTCGTCCTCGTGTTTCTGATTGCGCATGTCGCGGTTCAGCTGAGGCGCGTGCTCCTGGTAGGTCGCATCGAGCCATCGCCTCATCTCGCCGGCCACGTCGCCGTGGTTCCAGAAGAGCGCGAGCGTGCCGCCCGGATTGAGCACCTGCGCCGCCTTCTTCGGACCGGCGTCCGGGTCGATCCAGTGCCAGCCCTGCCCGCAGGTGATCAGGTCGAACGTGCGCCCCCGATCGTCCCAGGTCTCGAACGCGCCGATCTCGACGATGATCCCGTGCCGGCGCGCGACCTCGGCCATCTGCGGATCGATCTCGACGCCGAGCACGGCCAGCCCGCAGGCCAACAACGGGACGGCGACCTTGCCGGTGCCGCATGCGACATCCAGCGTCCACTCGGGATTGAGTCCGAGCAGATCCGCGATCAACGTGTCGGGATAGCTCGGACGGTAGCGGTCGTACTGCTCGGCGACACCGCCGAACGACTCCGCACGCTTGCGGTCGCTGTGCGAGGTCACGGGCGATTCCTCGGTCGGCACGGATCCAATCCAACCACTGGGGCTCGCTTCGCGATCGTCCAGCACACCCGGGTCAGCCGGGGACGCGCCAGATCTCGTCCGGCGGGACCGGCGAGCGCATCGGGTCGGCATCGGTCAGCGGCAGCGCCGAACTGCGGAATGCGGCAAGGTCCGTCCCGGCGATCACCCGCTGCGGGAACATCGCGGTCGCCGACCGGCTCCGCAGTTCGACCAGCGGCAGGTCCGCCCGCGATGCGGCCAGGACGAGATTGCCGAACCGCCGGCCGCGGAACACGGAAGGATCACCGCGCAACGCGACCTCCGGCAGATGCTCGGCGACCGTTGCCACCAGCCGACGGGAATAGCGCAGCGGCGGACCGTCGGCGATGTTGACCAGCAGCACGCCGTCCGGACGGAGCACGCGCGCCGCGTCGGCGACGAACTCGGTCGTGGTGAGCTCGGCCGGCACGCGGCCGCCGGAGAAGGCGTCCAGGACGATCACGTCCGCGCTGGCATCCGCGAGGGCCGCGACCCCCTCGCGGCCACCGACCGGCCGGACGCGGATCCGCGCGTTGCGCGGAAACGGCAGCCGAGCCCGCACGGCGGCGGTCAGCGCGGCATCGGGCTCGAGCACGATCTGGCTCGAGCCCGGCCGTGTCGCGGCGACGTAGCGGGCCAAGGTGGCCGCCCCGCCGCCGACGTGGGTCACGGCAAGGCGTCCCGCAGGTAACGATTCGAGTACATCGGCGAACGCCTGGACGTACTCGAAGTCGAGGTAGGTCGGGTCGTCCAGGTCGACGTAGGACTGCCGGATCCGGTCGATCAACAGCAACCATCCGCCGGGACGGTCGGCATCGGCGAGCAATTCCACCTCGCCGCCGGAATACTCGCTCGGCGGCGTGTCGGTGCTCCCGGGGTCTCCCACGAAGCCTGAGAATACGGTCGTCCCGGCGCTGCTTGACGCGGCTTCGGTGCCGCGCGCCCGTAGAATCGCCTGGTGCAGACGGCGACCGCTGACCCGCTGGTCGGCCGCTTGCTCGAAGGTCGTTACCGCATCCTCGACCGCATCGCGCGGGGCGGGATGTCCACGGTGTACTCGGCCGTCGACGAGCGGCTGGATCGCCGTGTCGCGGTGAAGGTGATGTCGTCGGCGCTGTCGGCCGACCCGGCGTTCACCGATCGCTTCTCGCGAGAAGCCCGCGCCGCCGCACGCCTTGCGCACGTCAACGCGGTCGCCGTGTACGACCAGGGGCACGACAACACCGGCGCATCCGGCAATCACGTGTTCCTCGTCATGGAACTCGTCCAGGGCCGCACGCTGCGAGACCTGATGCGCGAGCGCGTGGCCGCCAACGGCCGGTTCAGCATGGCCGAAGCGATCTCGATCATGGAGCCGGTGCTGAGCGCGCTGTCGGCTGCACATCGGGCCGGCCTCGTGCACCGCGACGTCAAGCCCGAGAACATCCTGCTGTCCGACGACGGTCTGGTGAAGGTCGCCGACTTCGGGCTGGCGCGCGCGATCGACGCGGACGCCGCCTCGACACGCACCGGCCTGATGATGGGCACGGTCGCCTACTGCGCACCCGAGCAGATCGTGCACGGGCACAGCGATCCGCGTTCGGATGTGTACTCGGCGGCGATCGTGCTCTTCGAATTGCTGGTGGGGCGGCCGCCGTACCAGGGCGATTCGGCGATGAGCGTCGCCTACCAGCACGTGCACAGCCGGGTGCCGGCGCCTTCGTCGCAGATCAAGGAGCGGCCCTCGGGCATCGCCACACTGGTCGACGAGATCGTCGTGGCGGCGACCGACAGCGACCCGAGCGCCCGCCCGTCCGACGCATCGGCATTCCTCGCCGAGCTCGCCGACGCACGCGTGGAGCTCGCGCTGCCGGTCGTGCCGATCCCGCCGCGCTCGCGCCCTACGGTCAACGGCACCGGGCGGCACACCACCGCACCCCGGCAGCCGCACATGGTGGCGAACGGAGCGGCGCCGGTTCACCCGGTACGCCCGGCTCCCAGTGGGACGACCGACGTGATGCGCAACGGTGCGGCGGGCAGGCACGACACCGAGATCGTCCAGCGCCGTCAGGCGCAGGCCGACGCTCCGCCGCCGCCGGTGGTCATCCCGCCGCCGAAGCAGCGTCGTGCACTGTCGCCGCGTGCCCGCCGCAGGCGCCGCCGCCTCATCGCCACGGTCGCCGTGTTGGTGCTCGGGGTCGTGTCACTGTTCGCCGGCATCGGTGGCGTGCGCCTGTGGCGCGAGTACAACACGCACGTGCCGAAGGTCGCCGGCGAGACGGTGACTGTCGCAACCGCACGGCTGAAAGCGACCGGCTACGCCGTCGACGACCACGTCACCAAGCAGTTCAGCGAAACCGTGCCCAGCGGCACCGTGATCAGCACCCAGCCCGGCGGGGGCGCCCGGCTGTCACAGGGCCAAGCGGTGTCGCTCGTCGTCTCGCTCGGCCCGGAGTTGGTGTCTGTGCCGGACCTCCGGAACATGACCGTCATCGCGGCGGAGGCGGAGTTGCGCACCCGCGGTCTGACCTACGACCCGACGCCGCGCACGCAGTCCAGCATTCACGTCAAGCAGTCGCGCATCATCACGACCAACCCCAAGCCGGGCCAGCAGATCGACCGCAGCAAGCCGATCAGCTTCACCGTGTCGTCCGGCCCGCCGGAGGTGAAGGTCCCCGAGATCGCGCAGGGCACGCCGTTCGACCAGGCGAAGACGCAACTGAACAACGCGCACTTCAAGATCCATCAGACCAAGGAGTACAGCGACACCGTGCCGGCCGGTGCTGTCATCGCCGTCGCACCCAACACACAAGCCCTCTATGGCACCACGATCACGGTGACCATCTCGCGCGGCCAGCAGATGGTCACGGTGCCGGACTTCGATCGCTTCGCGCCGCTCAGCGATGTCGAGAACGCGCTGAGCGGGGTCCAACTGAACTACAGGGTCCACAAGGCGTTCGGTGGCGAGCTCGGCCGCGTGGTCAAGATCGACCCGGGTCCCGGCACCTCGGTGCCGATCAACTACGTGGTCACGATCACCGTCGTCTAAGTATTCGTTGTCTGCCAGGTCGCCGGCCGGCCGAGCGTGCGTACTTCCCGCGTGACGAGCAGCGGAACGAGGCTGGCCGCGCTCACTGCGGCACCGATCAGGACTGCGGTCGACCCGCCGAGCGTGCCGATGAAGATGCCGGCCAGGGCTGGAGCCAACGGCGAGAGGCCATTGGCGATGAAGCCCGCCGCGGAATGCATCCGCGCCTGCAGGCGGTCCGGGGTCGCGGTCGACAGGTAGGCCGAGATACCGGAGTTGTTGGCCGGCAGCAGCAGCGTGACAAGTGCGAACAGCGTGCCGATGACGAACACGTTGGTGGTCGCTGCCATCGGCACGACGAGCACGGCGAACACGAGCCCGGTGACGATGGTGAGCAGCCCGCTGGGCATCCGGCGCACCAACGCTGGCGCCAGCGCCGCACCGAGCAGTCCGGCCGCGGCGCCGATCGTGTCGACGAGGCCGATCGCCGCAGGATGCACGCCGGCGCGGATCAAGCGGAGCGTGATCGTGACGAACACATAGGCCCAGGCGAAGTTCGCGATGCCGGCCCACAGCATGATCGAACGGATCACCGTGTGCTGCCACACGAACCGCAAGCCTTCGACGACATCCTTGCGCAGCGTGCGGCGCGGTCCGTCCGGCGCTGGTAGCGGCGTGCGTAACAGGGTGGTGGCCGCGGCGTAGATCGCATAGCTGATCGCATCGACGACGAACGGGAGCGCACGCGCGAGCGAGAAGAGCACACCGCCGAGCGGCGGCCCGACCAGGTCGGCCGCGTGCTGGCGCGCCTGCAACCGGGTGTAGGCGATCGGAAGCTGTTCCTGCGGGACGACGGTGCGCACTGATGCCGAGGCAGCCGGTCCGATGAAGGCGTCGGTCGCACCGGTGATCAGCCCGACCGCGATCAGGTGCGCGAGGGTGAGCGCATCGAGGGCGGCGGCCACGGCCAGGCTGCCGAACGCCAGCGCGGCGAGCACATTGCTCACCAGCAGCACCCGAGAGCGCGATAGCCGATCGGTGATCGCGCCGGCCGGCAGCCGCGCGATGATCGCGCCGACGAAGACTGCGGTCGTGGCCAGGCCGGCCCGCACCGTCGAACCGGTGATCGCATAGCCGATCAGCGGGAACACGAGCGCGCTCATGGCGCTGCCTATGCCCGAGACGGTGTCGCCCGCCCAGAGAATGTTGAAGTCTCGATTGCGGTGCAGCGGCGCAATGGTCGTCGCCTCGCCCACGCGTGCCAACCTACCGTCGCTAGGCTCTGCGCATGGTCATCGTCATGGCACCGGACGCCACCGAAGCCGACGTCACGACGGTCGTCACGCACATCGAGACGCACGGCGGGCAGGCGTTCGTCAGCCGCGGCGTGATGCGGACGATCGTCGGTGTCGTAGGCACCGAAGAGGTGCTCGAGACCCTCGACGCGGACGGGTTGCCGGGCGTCGTCGAAACGATGCGCATCACCGCGCCGTACAAGTTGGTGTCGGCGCAGAACCACGCCCGGCGTACCACCGTTCGCGTCGGCGGCGTGCCGATCGGGCCGGAGACGTTCACCTTCATCGCCGGCCCGTGCGCGGTCGAGACGCCGGAGCAGACGCTCGCATCGGCGGAGCTGGCCAAACGCGCGGGCGCGACACTGTTGCGCGGCGGGGCGTTCAAACCGCGCACCTCGCCGTACGCGTTCCAGGGCCTCGGTCTGGAAGGGCTGCGCATCCTCGCCGAGGTGCGCGAGCAGGTTCGCATGCCGATCGTCACCGAGGTGCTCGACGTGGGCGACGTCGACCTCGTCGCCGAGCACGCCGACATGCTGCAGATCGGCACGCGGAACATGCAGAACTTCGCACTGCTCCAGGCCGTCGGTGCGACCGGCAAACCGGTGATGCTCAAGCGCGGCCTGACGGCGACCTACGAGGAATGGCTGATGGCCGCCGAGTACATCGCGCAGCGCGGCAACCTCGACATCGTGCTGTGCGAGCGTGGGATCCGCGGGTTCGAGCCGTCCATCCGCAACATG
>DASXJN010000196.1:0-9102 GCA_036497365.1 Jatrophihabitantaceae bacterium
CCCACGTCTATGACAAGATCGGCCGGCGCACGCGGGCCGGCGCGGCGGTGTTCGCGATCGAGCACGGCCTGCTGCCTCGGTGACCACCAAGATGAGCAGAACGACTCATCCGCGCCTGCGACGCGCGCGCCACACTCGTCAGTCATGACGAACATCGACACGGTGCAAGAGGTCTATGCAGCGTTCGGCACCGGCGACGTGCCGGCGATTCTCGACCGGCTCGACGACGACGTCAGCTGGGACGCCGACTGGGCCGACCATTTCGGCCAACGTGCCGGGCTGTCGATGTTCGAGCCGCGACGCGGCAAGCAGCAGGTGCTCGAATTCTTCGAACTCGTCGGCGGCTGCTCGGTCACCGAGTTCACAGTGCTCGACATGTTGAGCAGCACGAACGCTGTCGTCGCCCAGATCGTCATCGCCCTCGCCTACCCCGACGGTGGCCGGTACCGCGACGAGGAACTGCATCATTGGACCTTCGATGCCGACGGCAAGGTGATCGCGCTGCGCCACTACACCGACACCGCCAAGCACATCGCCGCCGCGAACGGAACGGACACCACTACCGTCAAGGCATGACGGCAGACGGCTTCCATCCCAACCTGCGGCACGTGCGCGCGTCCGAACTCGACAGCGAGACCGCGCAGAGCGCAGGCATGCAGCGGCTCTCGGCGATCAGCGGACACCGCGTGGGCGCGGAGAAGATCTGGATGGGTGAGGCGCACGTCGCGCCCGCACAGGCGTCCGGCGACCACCACCACGGTGAATCCGAGACCGGGATCTACGTCGTCAGCGGTTCGCCCGAATTCGTGTTCCTGGACGAGCACAGCGGCGAGGAAACCCGGCTGCGTGCCCAACCCGGCGACTATGTGTACGTGCCGCCGTTCACGCCGCACCGCGAGGAGAACAACGATCCCGACAACGAAGCCGTGGTCGTGCTCGCGCGCAGCACCCAGGAGGCGATCGTCGTCAACCTGCCGTCGTTGCGAGGCCAGGCATGAGGATCGAATCGCGCGTCGTCGCTGCCGGTCGGCCGGAGACGCCCGGCGCGCCGGTCAACACACCGATCGTGCTGACCGCGCCCTACCGCAACGACCCTGAGGACAACTTCTACTCGCGCGCCACCCCCACCGAGACCCGCGCCGCGCTCGAAGCTGTCCTCGGCGAACTCGACGGCGGCCGTGCGCTGGCCTTCGGCAGCGGCATGGCCGCACTCAGCACCGTGGTGAACCTCCAGCCGGTAGGGGCGAAAGTCGTCGTACCGGACGCCGCCTACTCCGGCGCGGTCGGCATCTTCGCGCACGCCGAGAAGACCGGACGTCTCTCGGTACGCACCGTCGACATCGCCGACACCGATGCGGTCATCGCTGCGCTGGACGGCGGTGCCGCGTTGCTCTGGCTCGAGACGATGACCAATCCGCTGCTCGCCGTGCCCGACCTGCCCGTCCTGATCGAGGCTGCGCACGCGGCGGGCGCGATGGTGGGCATCGACGCCACGTTCTCGACACCGCTGAACGTGCGGCCGCTCGACCTCGGCGCCGATGTCGTGATGCACTCCGCGACCAAGTACCTGGCCGGCCACTCCGACGTCTTGATGGGCGTGCTGACCACGACCTCGGACGAGTTGTACGACGCACTGTTCGACGAGCGCGTGCACAGCGGCGCGATCCCCGGCGCGCTCGAGTCGTTCCTGACCCTGCGGGGCGTGCGCACGCTGGTGCTGCGGATGGAACGTGCACAGGCCAACGCTCGCGAACTCGCGCAGCGGCTCGAGGCGCATCCGCGCGTGCAGCGGGTGCGCTATCCCGGCCTGCCGAGCGATCCCGGGCACGAGCGCGCGACAAGGTTGTTCGCCGACTACGGCGCCATGCTCGGCATCGAGATCGCCGGGACGGCCGACGATGCCGAAGCGGTGTGCCAACGGGTGCGACTGATCACCCACGCGACCAGCCTCGGCGGAGTGGAGTCGCTGATCGAACGGCGGGCGCGCTACGACATCGACGCCGGCTTCGGCACCCCGCCGAACCTGCTGCGAATGTCGGTCGGCATCGAGCACGTCGAGGACCTCTGGGCCGACCTCACGCAAGCGCTCGACTCGATTTGACGATCAATGCGGTCGCCATCGCGGCGCGGCCCTCGCCGCGGCCGGTGAGTCCCAGCCCGTCCGTCGTGGTTGCGGCCACCGACACCGGCGCGCCGACCGCGGCAGCGAGCACGTCCTGCGCCTCGTCGCGCCGTTTGCCGATCTTCGGGTCCTCACCGATGATCTGTACCGCGACGTTGGCCACCTGCCATCCGCGCGCCCGCACCAGGCGCACCGTCTCGCCGAGCAGGACGACGCCGTGTGCACCGGCCCACCGCGGGTCGGACGTGCCGAACACCGCGCCGAGATCGCCCAGCCCGGCCGCCGACAGCAGCGCGTCGCACATCGCATGCGCGGCGACGTCACCGTCGGAGTGACCGGCGCAACCCTCGGCCTCGGGCCACTCCAGTCCGGCGAGCCAGCACGCCTTGCCGACCTCGATCGGGTGCACGTCGACGCCGATCCCGGTGCGCAGGTCAGTCATCGAGCAACGCCTCCGCGATCGCGAGGTCGAGCGGCACCGTCACCTTGAACGCGCGCTCGTCACCCCGGACGGCCACCACCCGCCGCCCCAACGCCTCGACCAGCGCGGCGTCGTCGGTCGCCGCTTCGTCGGCGCCGGCCGCGTGCGCCTTGGCGAGGACGTCGCGGCGGAACCCCTGCGGCGTCTGCATCGCGAGCAACCGGGACCGGTCGACCAGATCGCCAAGTTCGCCACTTTCCGGCTCGACGGTGCGGATCGTGTCGCTCACCGGCAGCGTCGGCACCACACCCTCGGCGCCGGCATCCAGTGCCGCAATCACCCGACCGACGACCTCGACGGGCACGAACGCGCGCGCGGCGTCGTGCACGAGCACCAGGTCGACGTCGGCCGGGACCGCAGCCAGCGCGCGCGCCACCGACTGCTGCCTCGTCCGCCCACCGGCCACGACGACTGCGTCCGGGACGAGCGTGCGCGCCTGCTCGACGTACTCACCGGGCGCGGCGATCACGACCGTCGCGACGCGCGGATGCGCGGCCAGACGTCCGGCCGCATGCTCGAGCAGCGTCCGTGTGCCGACCCGGACAAAGGCCTTCGGCACGTCCGCACCGAGGCGCGCGCCGGAACCCGCGGCAACGACAATGGCGGCGACGATCAACTGATCGTTCGCCGCCATCGCGATGAGCCGGAAAGTCTTAGGCGACTGCCTCGCCAAGCACCTCATCGAGGACGATCTCTGCCTTGTCCTCGTTCGTGCCTTCGGCGAGCGCCAGTTCACTGACGAGGATCTGCCGCGCCTTGGCGAGCATGCGCTTCTCGCCGGCGGACAGGCCGCGGTCGCGGTCACGACGCCACAGGTCGCGAACGACCTCGGCGACCTTGTTCACGTCACCGGACGCGAGCTTCTCGCCGTTGGCCTTGTAGCGGCGCGACCAGTTGGTCGGCTCCTCGGTGTGCGGGGCGCGCAACACGTCGAAAACCTTGTCGAGACCCTCTTGCCCGACGACATCGCGGACGCCGACGACCTCGGCGTTCTCGGCCGGAACGAGCACGGTCAAATCACCCTGAGCTACCTTCAGACGAAGGTAGGTCTTGGTGACTCCTTGGATCATTCGCTCTTCGATTGCTTCGATTAGCGCGGCGCCGTGGTGCGGGTAAACGACGGTCTCGCCGACGTTGAACGTCATGTGATGGAGCCCCCTTTAGCTCCCTCTAGGGTAACACGGAGCACAATGATCATCCGCCCGTGCGTTCGGTATCCGTTAGCCACCACAGAACACGACAATCCCAATAGCCACAGCACATTCACCGCAATTTCGCAAGTCGTGCGAGCGATGAACAGCCCGCGGTCCGGCGGCGGACAACCCGCAGACATGCGCGCAAAGGTCACCGATACGCTGTCATTCGTGAGTGGACTTCGTGCCGCGCTGACTGCGCTCGGCGCCGCCGTCCTGATGACCGCGTGCGCGGCCGGTCAGCACGCGCAGACCTCGGACGAGAAGCCGACGCTCGACGGCACCGAAGGTTCGGTCGGCCAGATCAATCTGGTCAACGTCTCGTTGCACGCGCCCTCCGGTTCGTCCTATGCAGCGGGTGCCGATGCGGCGTTGTCGGTCTACATCTCGAACGGTGCGGACTCGGCCGACAAGCTCACCAACGTCACCAGTTCGGCCTTCCCCGGCGGCTGGTCGGTGGTCAAGTCGACCTCGCTGAGCTCGAGCACCGCAACCCCGCTGCCGGCGTCCTCGTCGTCGAGTGCGAGTGCGGCGACCGCGGGCTCGCCGCAGACGATCCCGGCCGGCAGTGCGGTCGGACTCGGGCTGTCCGGTGTCGGCGCCGACGGAGGCACGTCACCGAAGACCCTCGTCCTCAAAGGGCTCGCCGGCGGCAACGCACCGCTGACTCCCGGCATGTCGGTGAAGATCACGTTCACCTTCGCCAACGCCGGCCAGGCGACGCTCACCGTGCCGGTGCACCTCACCACCGAGCCGTACGACCAGACGCTCAGCGGCACCGACGCACCCCAAGGGTGACCGGCGTCGGCGTGGCCGCGCCGAGCCTCGCCGATTCTGTCCGACCCCGGACGTAGCGTTCGCTGCATGACCAAACCGGCGCGCGGGGCCAAGCCTGCCTATCGGTGCACCGAGTGCGGCGCCGACGCGTTGCGCTGGGTCGGCCGCTGCCCCGAGTGCCAGTCGTGGGGGTCGGTGACCGAGGTCGGCGCGAGCACGCGTCGCGCCGTCGCACCGAGTGCGGTGACCCGTGCGGCCCGACCGATCGGCGAGCTGTCCCCTCTCGAGGCGAAAGCACGTCCCACCGGCGTCGGTGAGCTCGACCGGGTGCTCGGCGGCGGCCTGGTGCCGGGTTCGGTAGTGCTGCTCGCGGGCGAGCCCGGCGTGGGCAAGTCGACCCTGTTGCTCGAGGTCGCCAACCGGTTCGCCGCGGGCGGCGGCACCGCGCTCATCGTCACAGGTGAGGAGTCCACCGCCCAGGTGCGGCTGCGCGCGGAGCGCATCGACGCGGTGCACCCGAATCTGTACCTCGCCGCCGAGAACGATCTGGGCGCGGTGCTCAGCCATGTCGTCGACGTCGGCCCGGGCCTGCTGGTCGTCGACTCGGTGCAGACGATCTCGACCGACAGCGTCGACGGCGGCGCCGGTGGCGTGCCGCAGATCCGCGCCGTCGCCGCGTCGTTGATCTCCACCGCGAAGGAGCGCGGCATGGCGACGGTGCTGGTCGGTCACGTGACCAAGGACGGCGGGATCGCCGGGCCACGCGTGCTCGAACACCTCGTCGACGTCGTGCTGCATTTCGAGGGCGACCGGCACTCGTCGCTGCGGCTGGTGCGGGCCACCAAGAACCGGTACGGCGCCGCTGACGAGGTCGGCTGCTTCGAGATGGGCGAGCGCGGGATCGTCGGGCTGACCGATCCGTCCGGCCTGTTCCTGTCCGACCGCGACATCGCCGTCCCCGGCACCTGCGTCACGATCACCGTCGAAGGGCGCCGGGCGATGGTCACCGAGGTGCAGGCGCTGGTCAACCGCTGGCTCGGCGGCGGCAACCCGCGCCGGGCGGTCAGCGATCTCGACGGCAGCCGGGTGGCCATGCTGCTCGCCGTGCTGACCAGGCACTGCCGATTACCCCTGCACGAACTCGAGGTGTATGTCGCCACGGTGGGCGGCATCGCGGCCGTCGAGCCCGCCGCCGACCTCGGTATCGCGCTCGCGCTCGTGTCTGCGGTGCGCGACGTGCCGGTGCCGGCGACGGTGTGTGCGATCGGCGAGGTGTCGCTGTCCGGCGACGTCAGGCGGGTTTCCGGCATCGGTCGCCGGCTGGCCGAGGCCGCCCGACTCGGGTTCACCACCGCGCTCGTCCCGGCCGCGCACGCGGGCGAGGCGCTTGCACCAGGGCCGGTCGAAGGCATCCGCACCGTTCCCGTCGGGACGATCTCCGACGCGATGGCAGCCGTCGTCTCGCTGGCCGCCCGCAGCGGAGCGCCGCGACGGGCCGCGTTGCGGCCGATAACCGGCGGTCGCGACCGCTAGCGCGCATACACTTCTGCGCATGGCGACGACCGAGCACGACGAGGCGCTGCGCAGCGTTCTCGCCACGGTCGCGCCCGGGACCTGGCTGCGCGACGGCCTCGAGCGCATCCTGCGCGGCAACACCGGCGCGTTGATCGTCATCGGTTGGGACCGCACCGTCGAGACGCTGTGCACCGGCGGGTTCCCCATCGACGACGTCGAGTTCAGTGCGACCCGGTTGCGTGAGCTGTGCAAGATGGACGGCGCGGTGGTGCTCAGCACCGACGGCGCGCAGATCATCCGCGCGGCCACGCACCTCATGCCTGACCCGGCCATTCCGACCGAGGAGTCCGGAACGCGCCACCGCACCGCGCAGCGCGTCGCCCGGCAGACCGGCTTCCCGGTGATCTCGGTGTCGCAGTCGATGCGGATCATCAGCCTGTACGTCGGTGAACGGCGGTACGTGCTCGAAAGCACCGGCGAGCTGTTGACCCGGGCCAACCAGGCCATCAACACCCTCGAGCGGTACAAGGCACGCCTCGACGAGGTGTCCAATGCGCTGTCCGCCCTCGAGATCGAGGACCTCGTCACGGTGCGTGATGTCGCGATGGTGGCCCAGCGTCTCGAGATGGTGCGCCGGATCGCCGACGAGGTCACCGGGCAGGTCGTCGAGCTCGGCACCGACGGCCGGCTGCTCGCCTTACAGCTCGACGAGTTGATGGCGGGAGTCGACCAGGATCGCGACCTGATCGCGCGCGACTACGCGCCGACCGGGCGGCGGGGCCGGACCGCCGCGCAGGTCAACGTCGAGCTCGGTGAGCTCTCGGCCACCGATCTGCTCGACCTGAGCATGGTGGCCCGGTGCATCGGTTTGGCCAGCACGGCCGAAGGTCTCGACTCGGCGGCCAGCCCCCGCGGGCACCGGTTGCTGGCCCGAGTGCCGCGACTGCCCGGCGCGATCCTCGACCGCGTGGTGGAGCACTTCGGCGGGCTGCAGAAACTGCTCGCCGCCTCGGCCGAGGACCTGCTCGTAGTCGACGGCATCGGCGAGACCCGCGCCCGCGCCGTCCGCGAAGCCATCTCCCGCCTAGCCGAAGTCTCAATAATCGACAGATATAGCTGAGGTGATCCGCCTTCGGCGGATCACCTGTTGAGTGGCGCGAAATAGGTGCGAGTGGCGCGATATATCGCGCCACTCATGCCCACAACGCGCCACTCAACATCTGGACCACAGCGCTGGGAGGCTCAACCCCCGAGGAGCGCAGCGACGAGCGGGGGAGACCAGATCAGCATTCGGCGATTATTTGATCGTGAAGTCGGCGCTCTTGCCTTCGTGGCCGGCGAGGCTGGCGTAGAGGGTGTAGGTGCCCGCGCCGACCCGCTGCCGGGTGCCGGCGCAGTTGGGCTGTGACGACAGCCCGGACCAGATGATGCTCACCTTGACCGCGGCACCGGCCATCAGCGTGCGATCGTTGGTCCCCGGTGTGACCTGGCAGTCGTGGCTGCCCCAGACGCGCGACTCGCCGTTGTAGACGCGCAGCACGATCTGCGGGTCGGCGAGGTCGACCACGCACGGGCTGCTGCTCTTGTTGGTCACTTGGATCGCGAGCGTCGGCTGGTCGCCGACCTGGTAGGTCGGCGAGCTGGTGACCGCCGCGAGCGCGAGGTCGCTCGCCGGGCACCGCTTCGGCCCGCTCGCCGTGCTGGTGTTACTCGGCTTGTCCGCCGGAGTCGTCGAGGCGCTGTGCCGGGGACGGGTCGACTTCTTCCCGGTCGGCTTCGGGGCCGACTTCGACGCGGACCTCGAAGACCTCGGCGTCGAGTGATGCCCTGAGCGAGGCGATTGGGTGTTCGTTGCGCCGGACGCTGACGCGCCGCCCGGACCGCCCCCCGAGAGCACCACCTTCAGCGTGAGCATCGCCAGAACGGCAAGCGCGATGATCGACGCGAGCAGCACGAATCTACGGCGCCAGTAGACCGAAGGCGATTGCCGCCCCACAGGATGAAACATGTCCTGCTCACGGTAGCTGCTGCCCTGCCGCGGCCCGTTCACGACGCGCAGGGGGTGGCGTGCAACGATGCGCGTGATGCCCGAGTCCATTCCCGAACGGGTCACCCACTGGTACGCCGGTGCCGCCCGTGACCTCCCGTGGCGCAGCGCCGGCGTGGGTGCCTGGCCGGTGCTGGTCAGCGAGGTGATGCTGCAACAGACGCCGGTCGTCCGGGTCCTGCCGGCCTGGGTCGCCTGGCTGCAGCGCTGGCCGACACCGGCCGCGCTGGCCGCTGACTCGCCCGGCGAGGCAGTGCGGATGTGGGGCAAGCTCGGCTATCCCCGGCGCGCGCTGCGCCTGCATGCATGCGCGTCAGCGATCGTGGACCGGTTCGGCGGCGTGGTGCCGTCCGAGGTCGAGGAACTCGAGGCGCTGCCCGGCATCGGCAGCTACACCGCGCGGGCCGTTGCCGTGTTCGCCTTCGGTCAGCGCCATCCGGTCGTCGACACGAACGTGCGCCGGGTGGTCGCCCGCGTCGTGGCCGGGCAGGCCGAGCCGGGACCGCCGTCGACGACGCGCGATCTGCTCGCGGTCCAGCGACTGCTCCCGGACGACCGGGCGGCCGCAGCGCGAGCCAGCATCGCGCTGATGGAACTCGGCGCGCTGGTCTGCACCGCACGCAACCCGGCCTGCGACCGGTGTCCCCTCGCCGAGGTCTGCGCATGGCGGCTGGCCGGGGCTCCCGCCTACGCCGGCCCGCGGGTCCGGCCGCAGCGCTTCGCCGGCACCGACCGCCAGGTGCGAGGCCTACTTCTGGACGTGCTGCGCGCGACGCGCACGCCGGTGGGCAAGCCCCAGCTCGACACCGTGTGGGCCGACGCCGTGCAACGCGAGCGGGCGCTCGACGCGCTCGTCGCCGACGGCTTGGTCGACCCGCTGCCGGACGGCAGGTACGCGTTGCCCGGCGGCGCTTCGGATCAACTCCCCGCGACGACGAAGCTCGCCACGCACCACTGAGCGCCGATC
>DASXJN010000197.1:0-1929 GCA_036497365.1 Jatrophihabitantaceae bacterium
GAGATGCTCGACTACTGGTCACCCGACAAGGCTTAGTGTCCGAGCCGTCCGGCGACCGGCTGCGTGAGCTGCGGGAGCTACGAAACCGCCTCGACGGCCTGACAATCCGCGACGCCGCCCGGCTAGGCCGCCGACTGAAGAACCTGCGCGGCAACGCCAGTGCCGAAAAGCTCCGCCAGATCGCCGAGCAGTTCGTCGCGGCCGAGGCGCTGGTGGCCACCCGCGAAGCCGCGGTTCCCACGATCACCTATCCCGACCTGCCGGTCAGCGATCGGCGTGACGAGATCGCAACGGCAATCGCCCAGCACCAGGTTGTCGTCGTCGCGGGCGAGACCGGGTCGGGCAAGACCACACAGCTGCCGAAGATCTGTATGGAACTGGGCCGCGGCATCCGAGGCACCATCGGGCACACCCAGCCGCGCAGGTTGGCCGCCCGCACGGTCGCCCAGCGCATCGCCGACGAACTGGGCACCCCGCTCGGCGAGGCCGTCGGCTACACCGTGCGCTTTACCGACAAGGCCAGCGACCGCACGTTGGTGAAGCTGATGACCGACGGCATCCTGCTCGCCGAAATCCAGCGCGACCGACGCCTGCTGCGCTACGACACTCTGATTCTCGACGAGGCACACGAGCGCAGCCTCAACATCGACTTCCTGCTCGGGTATCTGCGTGAACTGTTGCCCCGCAGGCCCGACCTGAAGGTGATCGTCACGTCGGCGACCATCGAGCCCCAACGGTTCGCAGACCACTTCAACGGTGCCCCGATCGTCGAGGTGTCCGGGCGGACGTACCCGGTCGAAATCCGGTACCGGCCACTCGAAGTCGTCGTCGCCACAGCTAGCGAAGACGACGATCCGGATGATCCCGACCACGACATGGTCCGCACCGAGATGCGTGACCAGACCGAGGCGATCGTTGACGCGGTGCGTGAACTCGAACACGAGCCGCCGGGGGATGTGCTGATCTTTCTGTCCGGCGAGCGTGAGATCCGCGACACGGCAGAGGCGTTGCGCGCTGATCTCGACGATCACACCGAGGTGCTGCCGCTCTATGCCCGGCTGCCGACAGCGGAGCAGCAGAAGGTCTTTGCGCCGCACAGCGGACGGCGAGTTGTGCTCGCCACCAACGTCGCCGAGACGTCGCTGACCGTGCCCGGCGTCCGATACGTCGTCGACCCCGGCACCGCGCGGATCTCGCGCTACAGCCGCCGAACCAAGGTGCAGCGGCTTCCCATCGAGCCGATCTCCCAGGCGTCGGCCTCGCAACGGGCGGGCCGCTCGGGTCGCGTCGCGCCGGGTGTGTGCATCCGCCTCTACTCAGAGCAGGACTTCGATTCGCGCCCCCGCTACACCGACCCCGAGATCCTGCGCACCAACCTGGCCGCGGTGATCCTGCAAATGGCAGCGCTGCAACTCGGCGACATCGAAGAGTTCCCGTTTCTCGACCCGCCCGAGAAGCGCAGCATCCGGGACGGAATCCAGCTGCTTCAGGAGCTCGGCGCTTTTGACACCGACGGCGCGATCACCGCACTCGGCCGCCGGTTGGCACAGCTGCCGCTGGACCCACGGATCGGCCGGATGATCCTGCAGGCCGACGCCGAAGGCTGCGTGCGCGAGGTGCTCGTGCTGGCCGCGGCGCTGTCGATCCCCGACCCGCGCGAGCGGCCGGCCGAGCGTGAAGCGGCCGCACAACAGAAGCACGCGCGGTTCGCCGACGAGCATT
The DNA here is from genome assembly GCA_036497365.1 of Jatrophihabitantaceae bacterium. Taxonomy (GTDB): domain Bacteria; phylum Actinomycetota; class Actinomycetes; order Mycobacteriales; family Jatrophihabitantaceae; genus RYN-133. The sequence goes on from DASXJN010000197.1 coordinate 1,723, forward strand.
CGGACTTCGTGTCCTACCTGAACCTCTGGCGCCACCTAGGTGAGCAACGGAAAGAACGGTCGGGCAGCTCATTTCGGCGGATGTGCCGCGAGGAGTTCCTGCACTACCTCCGTATCCGCGAGTGGCAGGACCTCACCGGACAGCTGCGCAGCATCGCCCGCGACATGGGCATCAGGGAGTCCGACGATCTCGAGCCTGCCGACCCGG
>DASXJN010000198.1:0-5037 GCA_036497365.1 Jatrophihabitantaceae bacterium
TGCCAAGCCGTGCTCGACGGGCAGAGTCTTGACGTCATGACCGGCGGGGCCACGCCGAAGGGTCGCAAGGGTCGCAAGGGACGCCGGTCGCGGATCCAGGTCACCGTCGCCCTCTCCACCTTGCTCGGCCTCGACCAGCAGCCCGCCGAGTTGGCCGGCTACGGACCGATCCCCGCCAGCGTGGCCCGCAAACTGGCCGGCGACCCGAACAGCACCTGGCACCGCCTGGTCCACGACGAGGTCGGTGACCTGATCGACTACGGACGCGCGGTTTACCAGCCACCGCAGGATCTGGTCGACTTCGTCACCGCCCGCGACCACACCTGCCGCGGACCCGGCTGCAACCGCGACTCGCGATCCTGCGAGCTGGATCATGTTCGCGACTGGGCCAACGGCGGGGCCACCAGCCACGACAACCTCGGCCCCGAATGCGGCCGACATCATCACCTCAAACACGACTGCGGCTGGAACGTCGAACGAAACCCCGACGGCACCTACACCTGGACCAGCCCCACCGGCCAGACCTACGACAAACCCCCCGACGAACTGCCCAAAGACACCACCCTCGAGACGCAACTCGGCGACGACCCGCCGCCGTTCTGAGCTCGCCGGGCGATGAACGATACGGTGAGAATGTGACCGATCCGGAAGACTCTGTGAACGTGTCCCGCGAGGAACTGGTCGAGCGGGAGGCAGACGTCACCGACGAGTTCGACCGACCGCTTCCGGTCGAAGCAGATGAGGCCGACGCCGTCGACCAGAAGCGCGGCGTCCCCGACTCCGACGAGGACGACTATCCGGCCTAGCGCTCAGCCCATGCGTTTGGTCAGCACACTGACGTGGTCGTCGACGCCTCGTTCGAACACTTCGAGAAGCGTCCAGCCACACCGCTGGTAGAAGCCGGCTGCCAACTCTGTGCCCACCCACACATCGATGATGGCGTGCCCAGCGGCCCATTGCTCGAGGTGTTGCATGAGCAGTCGGCCGACGCCTTCGTTGCGTAGATCGGAACGGACGATCATGCCGGTGACCCAGGGGGTGGTCTCGCGCCGCTCGTCCAGGTCGTAGTGGTCCAGGCCCACGGCTCCGAGCGTTTCACCCACGTCGTTCATCGCGACGAACGTGACCGGCAGTTGTTCGCGTCCGGCTTCGGCGAGGGTGATCTCATGCCACCAAGCGGGATCCTCGGATCCCGGCGGGTGACCCCACTCACGCCACCGCATGTCCGCGACCGCCGCAATCGCATCCGGCCTATCGGCGAGCAAGCTCACGGTCACGAGCACCGGATCAGGTTACGAGAGCGTCCCGGTCAGTCGCACCGCAATTCCGGCAGCTTGCTGGTGTCGACGAGGTGGAACGTGCTGCCTCGATCGCCGGTAGCGAACGCCAGCAGTCCGCCGCGGCTGACCACCGGGTACCAGCCGGCCTGCACGTGCGTGTCGGCGATCGCGCCGGTGCGGGTATCGAGCAGCTGCACATTGCCACTCATCGCGTCGGAGTCGTCGCCCTCGCCGCGGTCGAGCAACACGTATGGACCAGCGACCGCGTCGATCCCGAGGAAATGGGACAGGTCTTGAGACAGCGTTCGGGAGTCTCCTTCCAGGTCCGACCAGCGCACAGTGGATCCCTCACCTGACGACCACGCCAGTGCGTCGCTGTCGGTCGCCACAGTCATTCGCTGGCCGATCGGCGGATGATCCGGCGGAAGCTGTTGGCTGGCCAGGTACCCGCCCTGCCAGTAGATGCCCAGGGGGTTGTAGAACACCGCGGGTCCATCGGTCTGCTTGCGCCGATAGGACCGCTTCGCGATGTCGTAGCTGATCAACACATTGGGCGCGCCGCTGGCGGTGCGGCTGGCCGGCCAGTAGACCGTCTTGTGCTGAACGGCCAGCCATGCGCCGCCGAACGCGTGCGCGTGACGAGCCAGCGGCGCGTCGGGTAGCAAGCGGGTGATGCGGCCGGTAGCCAGGTCGAACAGATCGATGTCGGTCGTGCGGCCACGGCGATAGAAGGAGGCGACGGCGAAGTGGCCCGCCGCGGCGACCGTACCGATCTGCGATCCGGTCGGTGTTGGCATCCTGCCGAGGGGTGCCACCGTCGAGCCCGGCTTGACGCTCCCGAACCGGACATCGCCTTGCCCATCGGTCCAGTCGGTGATGACCGCACCGTCGTTGGTGACGGCCAGTGGGCCGGGATTCGAACCCGGCGTCGGCACGACGTCGTTGTGCAAGGCCTGCTGCCACGCCGCCGGGAGCGAGGTCACGCACACGTTGGTGACCGACCCGGACGACGGACCCCGGTCGGTCGCCGAGTACAGCGTCACAGCGCCGGCCGCCACGCCGAGAGTGACCACCGCGGCAACCGCGGCGGCGGCGAAGCGGTGGCGCGGTCGACTGCGATCGATCGCCTGCAGTCCGGTCGAATGCGCGTACTCGTCGGCCTGCTCCTCGAGCAGCACAAAAGCGCCGTCCAAGTCAGCTTTCGTCCTCATCACGAGACCTCCGTGGGCTCGGGAAACCGTCGTCGCTCGTCGACCTCGTCGAGCTGCTCGCCGGTAAGTGAGATCCGCAGCTTCTGCAGGCCGCGGGAGATGTTGCTACGCACCGCGTTCTCGCCGCTGCCGAGCAGGTCGGCGATCTCGGCGAACGTGAGTCCTTCGTAGTAGCGCAGCACGATCGCGGCTCGCTGCTTCGACGGCAGCCGGCGCAATTCGTGCACGAGCTCCTGCTGGTCGGCGTGCGCGGTGCTGTGGTCAGGCAGCGGCGCGCTGATCGCGTCAAGGTCGGCCCACGGAGTCACCCGCCGCAACCGTCGGCGCCAGCCCAGGTATTCGTTCACGACCATGCGCCGGACGTAGGCGTTGACGTTGTCCGCAACCGAGACCAGCGCCCAGCGCTCGTAAGCGACCGTCAGCGTGTTGGACACGACCTCGTCGGCCAGCACCGGATCGCCGGTGAGCACGACGGCGAACCGGAACAGCGCGCCGCGCCGCTCGGCTACCCAGTCCTCGAACTCCATGCGTCCCTCCGCGTGCTCGGCGATGCCGACACCCTTAGATGTGCGGGGAGCGTCGGATGTTGCACGCGGGGAATCGGCAGTTTCGGCCTCAGGCCACGACACGCAGGGTGGACGAACCGTCGGCGAGGCGCCGCACCTCGATGCGTTCGGCGATGCGCTCCTTCAGCTCGCTGACGTGGCTGACGATCCCGACCGTGCGCCCGCGGTCGCGCAGCTCGTCGATCACACCCATCACCTGATCGAGGGTGTCCGGGTCGAGCGATCCGAAGCCCTCGTCGATGAACAACGTGTCGAGGTCGACGCCGCCGGCCTCGGCGCGCACCACATCCGCGAGGCCGAGGGCGAGCGCGAGCGACGTGTAGAACGTCTCGCCGCCCGACAACGATCGCGGGTTGCGTTGCTCACCGGTGTGCCGATCGAGCACCTGCACGGTGAGCCCGACCCGTTCGGCGCGCGTCATGCCCTCATCGACGCGCACCAATTCGTATCGTCCGCTCGACATCCCGTGCAGCCGCAGGTTGGCCGCGGCGACAACCTGCTCGAACCACTGCCGCAGCACGTAGGTGGTCAGCGCGACACGGCGCTGACCGGCGACACCCTTGGCGAGCCGAGCCAGATGCATGACCGGCGCTGCGGCGTCGTCGAGACGCTCGTGTTCGGCGGCCACCACCTCGACCTCGGCCCGCGCCGTCGCGAACCGGGCCATCATGTCGCGCGCACGTTCGGCCGCGATGCCGGCCGTGCGAGCGCGATCTTCTGCCTCGGACGCGACAGCCTCGGCCGCGCGTGCAGCGGCCTCGACCTCGTCGGCCTCGGCAACGTCGAGGGTGGCGAACTCGTCCGCCTCGGCGGCCGCACGCAGCGCCGCGAGCTCGGACTGCCATTGCGCCACCAACCCGCGCAGCTCCGCGAGCCGCGTCCGTGGCTGGATCGCGACGCGTGCCTCGCGCAGATCGGTGAACCCGGTTGCCGCGGCCTCGGCACTGGCCCGTGCGCTCGCCTGCTCATGGCTGCTTCGCAGTCCGGCGAGCGTCGCGAGGGCCCGCGCCACCTGCGCGGCGTGTGCGGCCGACTCGCGCAGTGCTCGCTGATGCGCTGCGACGCTCGCATGCTCGCCGGCGCCCGCGGTCAGGGCGGCATCGAGTTCGGCAACGGTGGACGCGGCGGTCTCGGCTGCTGCACCCGCAGCGGCCGCCTCTGCGGCAGCGATGCGCTGAACGGTCGTCAGGTCCTTGCTCTCATCCTCGAGTCGAGCTTTGGTGTCGAGGAGATCCGGGAGGCGCGCTTCGGCGGCTCGGGCGGCCCGGATGCGACGGCGCACGTCGGCGAGTTCGGCGCGCAGCACGTCGGGGTCGCCCTCGGCGGCGCGAACTGCGAGTGCGGCACGCCGCAGGTCGAGTGCGGCGACGGCCGCCGCGGCCGTGTCGCGGTCGGCTTCGGCGGCGTGCCGCAGGTCGAGTGCGGCCGCGACTGCGGCTGCGTCGACCCGAGCACCCGTCGCGGCGGTTGGATCCGGATGCGATCGGCTGCCGCACACCGGGCACGGGGCATCGTCCGCGAGCGCTTCGGCGAGCTCGCTGGCCATGTTCGCCAGCCGCGCGTCGGCGAGTTCGACATACCGGTCGGCTGCGGCGTAGTACCGTGCCGCCGCCTGATCGCGGGCCGCAACCGCGGCATCATGTTGCGGCGCCAACTCGGCCAACGCGTCGAGCGCGCCGAGCTGATCGTCCAGGTGCTCCGCGTGCGCGCCGAGCAGAGCTGTCGCTTCGACCTCCGCGCGCACGCTGTCGAGTTCGGCGCACACCGCATCGAGCTCGTCCGGAAGCGCACCGGCTCGGAGTGCGAGTTGCTCGGTGCGCGTCGTGGCAGCGGCCAACGCGCGGCGCGTTGCGCGCATTGCCTCCTGCGCGTCCGCCAGTGTTGCCTCGCGCTCGACGAGATGGGTCAGTCCCGCGGCGGCAGCCAACAAGCGTTCGGCGCGGGCCTCCCACTCGGCGCGCGTCGCGTCGGCATCGTCGG
>DASXJN010000199.1:0-5882 GCA_036497365.1 Jatrophihabitantaceae bacterium
GAGCCCGTGTCGCTCGAAGGGCTGCCGCTCGAGGTGGCGCTGTCGGTCGGGATCGCGGCGTGCCCCGACCATGGCGTGGACGCGGCGACGTTGCTCAGGCACGCGGACGTCGCGATGTATGCCGCGAAGAAGGAGCACACCGGCACGCGCGTGTACGCCGGTGATCAGGACGACAACGACACCACCCGGCTCGGCATGCTCGCAGAACTGCGCCGTGCCCTGGACTCCGACCAGATCGAACTGCTCTACCAACCCAAGTTGTCGATGCAGGACCGCACACCGATCGGTGTCGAGGCGTTGATCCGCTGGCGGCACCCGGAGCGTGGCCACATCCCACCGGACCAGTTCGTACCGATGGCCGAACGATCCGGCATCATGCCGCGATTGACCGAACGCGTGGTCGACATCGCGCTGCGCCAACTCGCCGACTGGCGTGCGGCCGGCATCTTCATCCCGGTCGCGGTGAACGTATCGCCGACCGACCTGGCCGGCGGCGAGTTGAGCAGCCTGGTTGCGCAGCGTCTCGACGAGTACAACGTCCCTGCCGACATGCTCAAGCTCGAGATCACCGAGCGCATCGCCACCTACCGGCTCGATGAGGCCCGGGCGACGCTCTCCGAACTCAGCCGGCTCGGTGTCTCGATCAGCCTCGACGACTTCGGCACCGGATACTCGTCGCTCGCGCGGCTCAGCTCCATTCCGGTGGACGAGATCAAGATCGACCGGGCCTTCGTATCGCGCCTGGTGAACGGCAGCCGTGACGCCGGCATCGTCGGCGCGATGATCGACCTCGCGCACGCCCTCGGCGTGCCGTCGATCGCGGAGGGCGTCGAGACGGCCGAGGAGTGGGACTGCCTGCAGGCGCTCGGCTGTGACGGTGCGCAGGGCTGGTACATCGCCAGGCCGATGTCGGGCGAGCAGCTCAGCTCGTGGGTGTGCCGTGCGGTCGAAGCGCAGCCGAGCACCGAGGACGGCGTCGGCGCACTCGCCGGAGTGTGACCGCTAGTCAGGCCGGAGCAGGCATCGCGTACCGATGCCGGCCGCGATGAGCCGCTGCTCGTGCGTCGCGAGCCGGTCGCTGAAGTCGTCGTAGTCGGTTCGGTCCGACGACCACGCACGCTCGGCGAGCGCGCAGAGCCGGGGGAAGGCCATGTCGTCCACACGCGCCGGCGTGGGCAGGTACTCGCCCCACAGCTGACCCTGCGTGCCGAGGATCCGGGCGCGTACCTCGGCATCCCATTGCGGTGGCGCCGGATCGAACTCGACGACGTCACGCAGGGTGGTCAGCCCGCCGAGCGCGACCGGCTCGTGCGGGCCGTCGACCTGGTACCAGTCGAAGTAGGTTCGCTGCATCGGTGTCATGATCACCCGGTGGCCGAGGCGTGCTGCTGCGATCCCCGCTTCAGCGCTCGTCCACGACATGACGACCGCGCGCGGATCGAGATCCGGCGTCGCCGCTTCGTCCCAGACGATCGCGGTACGGCCGTGTTCGGCGAGTATCGGAACGAGCTGGTTGATGAACCACACGTGCGCCTGGTCGGCTGGTATCCCGAGTGATTGCAACCGCGCTGTGGCCGCCGGGTTCGTCTCCCATTCACCGGGAGGCACTTCGTCGCCGCCGAGGTGCACGTAGCGTCCGGGGAACACGTCGAGAATCTCGGTGAGCACGTTGCGGAAGAAGTCGACGGTGGCGGGCTCGAGGTTCAGCACGGTCGAGTGGATGCTCCAGTTGCGCGCCACCTCGACGTCGGGTGTGTTGCCGAGCTCGGGATATGCCGCGAGCGCCGCGGTCACATGCCCCGGCAGATCTATCTCGGGGACGATCTCGACACCGCGCACCGCGGCGTAGCGCACCAGGTCGCGTAGCTCCGCCTGGGTGTAGTAGCCGCCGTGCCGGACTCCGTCGTGCACGTTGTCACGCTGGTGCCCGAGCGGCGATTCCTTGCGCCACGCGCCCACGTCGGTGAGCCGTGGATAGCGCTCGATCTCGATCCGCCAGCCCTGGTCATCGGTGAGATGCAGATGCAGGCGGTTCAGCTTGTGCATCGCGAGCGCGTCCACGTAGCGGTAGAGATAGCCGATCGGAAGGAACCAGCGAGCCGGATCGAGCAACGAGCCGCGCCAGGCGAAGCGCGGCTCGTCGACGATGTGTGCGCAGGGCAGCGACCAGACGACGTCAGGATGCGGCTCGGACGAATAGGCATCGGGCGGCAGCAGTTGGCGCAGGGTCTGGATGCCGTGGCGCAGTCCGTCCGCGGCCGGTGCGGTGAGGACGGCACCGGCCGTTGTCACGTCGAGCCGGTATCCCTCGGCGCCTAGATCTTCGTCCGTGTCGACGCGGAGCGAGATGCCGCTCGTCGTGGCTGAACTCGTGATCGGGATGCGATGACCGGTCACCTGAAGGTAGTCGGCGAGAAGTTCCGCACACTCGGACGCGTCCGGCGTGCAGTGGATGACCGTGTGGTCGTCGATCCGGAAGCTGCCGGCGTCGACGTGCATCGATTCGGGTGTCGGGATCAGCTGCGGCGCGTCGCTCATGTTGCTCCGTCCGGCCGCGCCGGCTTGCCGAGGACGGCGAACCGCCGGCCGAGCCGTGCGTCCACCGCACGCGCATAGAAGTGCATCGGTCCGATCCAGCCGATCTGTGCGGTGGCGATGCCCGCGGCGGCAAGGTCGTCCAGGCAGGCACGCAGAAGCGCTTCGCCGGTCCCGGCGCCGCGTTGTGACTCGTCCACCGCGAGCGGGCCGAACCAGTCGACCCGGTATGTCCCGTGACAGGCGAAGCCGACGATGGCGCCGTCGAGCAGCGCGACGAACGCGGGCACTGGAACGCGGTGTAGCGCGAGGTCGGCTTCGTGCCGCCACACCTCGGTGAACCGCGTGCTGATGAAGCGGTCGAGTTCTGGCCGGTCGGCGGCTGTGGCACGTCGGACCACCGCGGTCGACGACCGGCCGGTCCCCGGAATCCAGCCCGCGAGGGGCACGTCCATGTTGTGGATCTGCTCCCGCTGGGTGTAGCCGTGCCGTTCCGCGAAGCACAGCGCGGCCGTGTACGACAGATCGATCCCCGGCCACGCGTAGAACCAGAAGTTGCCGCCGATCTGTAAGGTCTCGACCTCGGTTCGGAGTTCGGCTTCCAGTGCGGCGAGCAGAGCCGAGCCGACGCCACGGCGGCGATGCCGACCGTCCACAGCGATCGCGTCGAGATGGCCGACCGGATCGTGATGCGCGCCGAATGCGAAGCCGGCCAACTCGCCGTCGACCTCGGCGACGATGCGCAGGCGTGGGTCGCCCGGCGGGCGATCGAAGAGCAGATCGACCAACTGCGCACGGCGCACCGGCTCGAGTTCGAACGCGACCGCAGCCAACCGACGCAGCGCAGGCAGGTCGCCGGCCGTGGCCGGGCGCACGATGCACGGCGTGGTCGCCACCGGTCGGCTACACCGCTTCGCGCACGCGGGGTGCGAGCCGCACCGGCAGCGTGGCGTATCCACGCAGGATGCGGGTGTCGCGCCGGGCAGCGCCGGGCAGTGTCTGCAACTGCGGATAGCGCTCGAACAGCAGACGCAGCCCGACCTCGCCCTCCATGCGGGCCAGCGCGGCGCCGAGGCAGAAGTGCCGACCCGCAGAGAACGAGACGTGTTCCTTCGCGTTCTGACGGGTGACGTCGAAGCGGTTCGGCTCGGTAAAGACCTCAGGATCACGGTTGGCCGCGGCCAGCAGTGTGGTGACGAGTGCGCCGCGTGGAACGGGTACGCCGGACACGACGGTGTCGCGTACCGCCGAGCGTCCGGTGAGCAGCACGGGCGGGTCGAGCCGCAGGATCTCGTCCACCGCGTTGGGCCAGTGCTCCGGCTCTCGGGTGAGCACGTCGAGTTGGTCGCGGTGTTGTCGCAGCAGCACGATTCCGTTGCCGAGCAGGTTCACCGTCGTCTCGAACCCCGCTGCGAGCACCAGCCCTGCGGTTGCCTTCAGCTCGCGATCGGTGAGACCCACACCGTCCTCGCGGGCCGCGACGAGTTGCGTGAGCAGGTCGTCGCCGGGCTCGTTGCGCAACCGCTCGATGTGCGCGCCGAGCCAGGCCTCGAACTCGGCCAGTGCCGCCTCGACAGTCCGGAAACGCCGCCAGGACAGCCCGAGGTCGAGGCTCGGTGCGGCCGCCTCGCCGAAGGCGAGGATCCGTTGGCGTTCTGTGCCCGGCACGCCGAGGATCTCGGAGATGACCGTGACCGGGAGCAACCGGCAGTACGTCTCGACGAGATCGACGACGTCCTTGCCGTCGAGCGCGTCGAGCAACTCGACGGCGATCTGCTCGGTGCGTGTGCGCAGCTTCTCGACGGCGCGCACGCTGAAGACGCGGGTGACCAGCTTGCGGTAGCGGGTGTGCGCGGGCGGTTCGGTCACCAGCAGCGACGGCGGTTCGAGCGGCCCGAGCCGGTGGGTGTCGGTCGCCCATTCATAGATTCGCCCGATCGCGCCGTCGGCCGGTCCGGGGTCGAAGCCGGTGCGGAAGTCGTTGCTCGACAGAACCTCGCGCACGACGGGAAGCGATGCGGTCACATAGGCGAACTTGCCGCGATAGACCGGGCCCTGCGCGCGAATCTCTTCGAAGACCGGGAACGGATCACCCCTGCGACTCGCCTCGATGAGCCGGCCGTGCAGGTCACCTCGCCGCGCGGCGAGTCGCATCACGGTGTGGGGGAGCAGGTGGCCGAGCCCCCAGCGCGCGAACGGCTTGCCCACGGCATCGACGCGGGTACGGACCGCTGTCGGGAGCTTGGCCATACCTCGAACACTAGCGAGCCAGGAACTCGAGGATCACCGCGTTGGTCTCGTCCGGTCGCTCCACCGGTGGCAGGTGTGCGGTATCGACGAGATCGGCGGTGCGCGCGCCGGGGATACCGCTTGCGAGCAGACGCGAGATCTGCTGGATGTACGAGACGTCTGCGGTGCCGTTGACGACGAGGGTGGGGACGGCTACGTCGCCGAGCCGATCGAGGATCGGCGGCTCGGGATCGACCTCGGTGGAGGCCGGTTCGCGCCACATGCGGCCGAACACGCCGCGCGCCATGGCGAGCACCAAATCCCACGCGGCCGGAGCGAACACGTCCGGCGTGCGGCCGGGACCGACCGCCATGTATCGCGCTTGTGCCTCGGCCATGGCGGCGACGTCGTCGTCGCGGACGGCGTCTGCGGTGTGCGCCAGGTAGGTCTGCAGGCGGTCGAGCGGGACGGCGGATGTCAGCAGCTCGCGCGTCTCGGCGCGCATCGCTTCGGGCCATTCGTAGCCGGGGAGGCCGGAGCAGATCAGGACGAGTGCGCTGACTCGGTCGGGCGCGAGCAGCGCTGCGTCGAGGGAGTACCCGCCGCCCATGGAGCAACCGATCAATGTCGCCCGTTCGATGCCGACGGCGTCGAGGAAGTCAATGAGCGTCTCTGCCGGACGGACGGTGTGCGGTGCGCTCGACGATTCGCCGTAGCCGAGTTGGTCGAACGCGACGACGTCGTGCGTCGGTGCCAACGCGGCGAGCAGCGACCGCCACATGCGACGGTCGACGAGGCTGGCGTGGCTGAGGACCACGGGGTCGCCCTCGCCGACCCGGTCGTAGGCGATTGTTCCGGTCGGTACTTGTGCCTGCACTTCATGATCGTTGCATCGGGGGGCGAGCTGTTTGCGCTGTGGAGCGGTTCAAAGGCAGCAGTTAGAGCGCGCCGATCTTGTCGGTGGGTCTTGTTATGTTGGCGGGTTACGGTGCGTTAGCTCGTGCTTGGTTTGGGGAGAATCTTCAGTTATTTCTGCGGATTCTACTTGACGGGAAGTCGTTTCCGAGACTAGTATCGTACGTATGAGTCAGGCTGCGATCCGGGTTCCGGTGGACGCC
>DASXJN010000200.1:0-2525 GCA_036497365.1 Jatrophihabitantaceae bacterium
GACGAACTGGCCCGCAACCCGTTCCGGATGTTCACCTCGATGCTGGTGACCGACGACCGCCGCTTCTTCTCACCCGAGTTGCAGACCCGCCTCGACGCGTTCCTCGCACGCCGGATGCTGTTCCCGCCCGAGCTGCGGGCACTCGCACAGCATTCGATCGCCGACGGCGGCCTCGACGACGCCGACGCCCAAGTGTTCCTGAAGCTCGCCGTCGACGCGTTCACGCTGTCGTCCGAACCGGTCGATGCGGCGTGGTACGCGGAGCTCGAGGCGATCTCGTCCGTCGCCGCGGACATCGGCGGTGCCTCGTCGACGCACATCAACCACCTCACTCCGCGCGTGCTCGACATCGACGACCTCTACGTGCGGATGTCCGAGCGTGGCATCACGATGATCGACGCGATCCAGGGACCGCCGAAGTGGGACGGCCCGGATGTGTTGCTGCGGCAGACCTCGTTCCGCGCGCTGGCCGAACCGCGCCGATTCCGGGACGAGTCCGGCGAGGTCACCGAGGGCGCGCTGCGAGTGCGCTTCGGCGAGGTCGAGGCACGCGGCATCGCGCTGACCCCGGCCGGGCGGGACCGCTACGACGAACTGATCGGCGGCGATGCCGCGGCGTGGTCGGCGGCGCTGCCGCACACCGAACTCGGATTCCTGCGGGCCGGGCTCGCGTACTTCACCGTGACACCGACGGGCCGTGAGGTGCTGCGAAACGGTTCGCCGGCCGAGCTCGTCTTCGACGGCGTACTGGCGGCCACACCGATCGTCTACGAGGACTTCCTGCCTCGCTCGGCGGCCGGCATCTTCCAGTCGAACCTCACCGCGGAGGGCACCAAGGACGACGGCGTCGCAGGCACGCGCCGCGATGCCGGCTGGCTCTCCGACGTCATGGGGACCGCCGTTTCGGACCCCTACGACCTCTACGCGGCACAGCAGAAAGCGTCGGTCGAGGCGCTACCGGAGCGCTTGCGCGCAGCGTTGCACTGAGCCGCACCGTTGTCGGACCCTGAGCGCAGGATGCGGGTATGGCCCGCAGCTTCTCCCTCGTCCCGCTCGGTGAGTTCTCGCTTCGCGAATCGGCGCTGTTCGGCTTCGGCCAGCGGTCGCGTCCGGTCGGTGATTTCGACGGTGTGCTGCGGCTCGCGTTCTGTCTCGACGGCGGGTTCGAGCGCCAGGTAGGTATCGAGGTCAGGCAGGACGAATCGGGCGTGCACGCTGTCGTGCACGGGTCGGGTGACCTCGCCGCGATCCGGCTGCAGACCGAGCGGGTGTTGTCGCTCGACCATGACGCGCGTGAGTTCGTCGACGTGGGCCGGCGCGATCCGGTGATCCGCCGGTTGCAGTTGGCGGCACCCGGGCTTCGGCCGCCGTTGTTCTACTCGCCGTACGAGGCGGCGGTGTGGTCGGTGCTCAGCGCGCGTCGTCCGTCCTGGCAGATGTCGCGGGTCCGCGCGGCGCTGAGCGAGGCGGCCGGGCGCACATTCGACCTCGCTGGCCAGCGGGTCGGCGCGCTGCCGACACCGCGGCAATTGCTGCGCGTCGCCGCGTTCCCGGGCATCGATGCCGACCGGCTCGACCGCGTTCACGGCGTCGCGCGCGCGGCCGAGGACGGGCTGCTCGAGGTGCGGCGGCTGCGTGACCTCGGTCCGGACGAAGCTGTCGCCGATCTGCAGCGCATCCGCGGCATCGGGCCCTTCTACGCCTGGCTCATCGTCATCCGCGCGGCCGGATTCACCGACGTGCTGCCGCTGGACGAGCCGCGTGTGCGTGAGCTCACCCGAGAGCTGTACGGCTTCGACGACCTGCTCTCACCGGAGCGGTTCGCGTTGCTCGCCGAGACGTGGCGGCCATGGCGCACCTGGGCGTCGGTGCTGATCCGCGCCGTCGCGCCGCGCGTGCTGGGCATGCCGGTCGGCAACGTCCGCGAGCGCCTCAGCGCCTGACTCTCCAATGCTTGATCAACAACCCCGAAACGCCCTATGCGGGCCATTCGGGCCTCTTGATCAAGGGTGGGTGTGCGCGGCGCTGGTTCGTCGATTCGGCGACGGGGAACTGCCCGGAAGTGGCGGCGGCACGGTCATCGGCTCTCCGTCAGCGCGCACGCATCGAATCCGATAGTTGCGCGTCACAAGTACTACCTCGTGCCGTCTGCCCGAGACTAGGTGCACCGGGGTGTGCGATCGGGACGAGATGAGATCGTGCACCGCGTGCTGCACCGCAGCCTTGCGGGCGTGCACACCGGACACCGTGGTGTAGCTGTAATAATCGCCGCGCATCCAGAACTCGGACCTGCCGCGCACGTAATGCAGTCGGTCGCCCACGTCAGGCGTCGAAGGTGTAGGTCACCACTCGCCATCGATGGCCGATGACCGATGACCGTCGACATGGCGGGCGCGGTGGCAGCTGGGCGCGGCGTGTTCGACGGCGGCGCGGCCCGGCTCGCGCAGCTCACCCTCGAGTGGTCACTTGTGGCCCGGGTGGTCACTTACAACTGACCACCCGTAGCCGCAAGTGACCACTCGTCG
>DASXJN010000201.1:0-10458 GCA_036497365.1 Jatrophihabitantaceae bacterium
TTCCACATTCAAGATCAAGAGGCCCGAACCGTCGATTTCTGACGGTTCAGCCCTCTTGATCAAGCCAAGGTGCGCGGGGCCGAGCGCGTGCTGGGCGACGCGTATATCCAGTGCACGCTATGACGTTCCAGGCTTATCAAGGTCGAGGCCGTCCGAGCTGACCGGGCTGACCGGGCTGGCCGACCTGTTGGCCGAGTACCCGGTAGCCCTACTCGTCCGCTGACGCAGACTTGGCCTCGCTGCAGTGCGACATGCCGTCGCCGACCCTGCACCGCGGCCAAGTCGGCTGCTGCGCGACGGGGCTGATGATCAAGCGAGCGTGACCGATCGCGGCGTCCGCGCGCTGTTGCTAGGTTTCGATCGCGGCCGGCTTCGCCGTGCTGGCCTGCCTCGGCGCGTGCGCGGTCGTGCTCGCCGTCCGAACTCGCACACCGGTCAGTTCGGTGGCGCCAGCCGCTTCTTCAGCGCGTCGACGTCGAGATCCGACTGCGGGTACTGCGGATCCAGATCCTCCAGGATCTCGCGCAGCAGTTGCGCGACCGCCCAGTTGCGGTACTTCTTCGAATCGCTCGGGATCACGTACCACGGCGCGTCGTCGGTGTCGGTGCGCTCGAGCACCTCCTGGAACGCCTCCTGGTAGCGCGGCCACAGCTTGCGCTCGTCCAGATCGGCGACGTTGAACTTCCAGTGCTTGTCGGGTCGCTCGAGGCGGCGCACCAGCCGGTCGCGCTGCGTGTCGTACGAGATGTGGAGGAAGCACTTCACCACCGTGGTGGCGTGCGCTGCCAGGTCGCGTTCGAACGCGTTGATCTCGTCGATGCGCTTGTTCCAGGCGTCCGGCTCGGTCTCGTCGTGGACGAGCGGCACGATCACATCCTCGTAGTGCGAGCGGTCGAAGATGGCGATGACGCCGGGCGCCGGGAGGTGCTTGCGGACCCGCCACAGGAAGTCGTGTCGCAGTTCCTCCTCGGTCGGCCGCTTGAAGCCCGTGTACTGGACGCCGATCGGACCGGACGCGCCGATCACGTGGTTCGCCACGCCACCTTTGCCCGCCGTGTCGATGCCCTGCAGGACGAGCAGCAGCCGGCGCATCCCGCCCGCGGTCGACTCGGCCCACAGCCGTTCCTGCAGATCGGCGATCCGCTTGGCGTCGGTGCGCAGCTTCTTCGGCAACCCGCTCTTCTTCACCGGCGCGAGCGGCCGGCCGTCCGGATCGACGTCGGCGAGCACGCGGCCACTGCTGCGGAATGCGAGCGCCTCGCGCATCGACGGCATGCTCAATGCCTACCGCATCCGCGGTGTTACCTCACGACCGGCGTGGGGCAGGGTGGCGATGTGGGTGCGTTACGCGTGTGGGCTCCGAATGTTGCCGAACTGTCCGTCGAGGTGGACGGATCGTCGACCCCGATGGAACGCACGCCCGACGGGTGGTGGACGGGGCCTGAACTCGCACGCGGCACCGAGTACCTGTTGAGGCTCGACAACGACGACGACGGTGTTCCGGATCCCGCGTCGCGCTGGCAGCCCCACGGCGTGCACGGGCCGAGCCGGGTCTACGACCAGGCCGCGTTCGAGTGGCACGACACCGACTGGGCCGGTCGCGACCTGCCGGGCGCCGTCCTCTACGAACTGCACGTCGCGACGTTCACGCCCGGCGCGACGTTCGACTCAGCGGTCGAACGGCTCGACCACCTCGTCGACCTCGGCGTCACCCACGTCGAGGTGCTCCCGGTCAACGCGGTCAACGGGGTGTGGAACTGGGGCTACGACGGCGTCGACTGGTACGCGGTGCACGAACCGCTCGGTGGCCCGGACGGGTTCAAACGATTCGTCGACGCCGCACATGGGCGCGGTCTCGCGGTCGTCCTCGACGTCGTCTACAACCATCTCGGACCGTCCGGGAACTACCTGCCCCGCTTCGGCCCGTATCTGAAGACCGGGCGCAGCACGTGGGGCGACCTGGTCAACGTCGAGGAACCCGCCGTTCGCGAGTTCGTCATCGACAACGCGCTGATGTGGCTGCGCGACTACCACGTCGACGGCCTGCGGCTCGACGCCGTCCACGCCCTCGAGGACTCGTCGCCGCAACACATCCTGGCCGAACTGGGCGAACGCGTCGCGGAACTGCAGGACGAACTCGGTCGGCCCCTGACCCTGATCGCGGAGTCGGATCTGAACGACCCGATCATGGTCGAGCCTCGCCCGCAGGGCTACGGGCTCGACGGCGTCTGGGACGACGACGTGCACCACGCGCTGCACTCGACGCTCACCGGCGAGACGCAGGGCTATTACGTCGACTTCGGCTCGCTGGCCGTGCTGCAGAAGGTGCTCACCCAGGCCTACCTGCACGACGGCACGTACTCGACGTTCCGCGAGAAGACGCACGGCCGGCCGGTCGATCGTGCCGCGATTCCCGGCTACCGCTTCGTGGTCTCGTTGCAGAACCACGACCAGGTGGGCAACCGTGCTGTCGGCGACCGGCTGCCCGAACTGACCTCGCCGGACCTCGTCCGCGTCGGCGCCGTCCTGCTCCTGACCGCGCCGTACACGCCGATGCTCTGGATGGGCGAGGAATGGGCCGCCTCGTCCCGATGGCCGTTCTTCACCTCGCACCCCGAGCCGGAACTCGCCGAGGCCACCGGCAAGGGACGTGTCGAGGAGTTCGGCCGCCACGGCTGGGACGTCTCGCAGATGATCGACCCGCAGGATCCGGCCGCCTACCGCGAAGCCGTGCTGCAGTGGGACGAGCCGACACAGCCCGGCCACGGCGAGGTGCTCGACCTCTACCGCCGCCTCATCGCCCTGCGCGCGAGCGAACCGGGACTTCGCGACACCGACCTGACCAAGGTGGCCGTCGAGATCGACGAGCAGGCGGGCTGGCTGGTCATGCACCGCGGTGACCTACGCGTGGTGGCGAACCTGGCGGGCGAACCGCGCGACGTTCCCCTCACCGCCGGCGAGGTCGTACTCGGCACCGGCGACGTCACGCTCTCGGCCGATACCGTCCGGATGAGCCCGCGTTCGGCGGCCGTCCTGCGCGTGCGCTGACCTCAGCCGCGCGGGTCGACGATAAGTGCCCCGACCGGCGGCCGCTCGTCCATCGTGACGAGTGCGTCGACGAGTTCGACCAAACCGATGTGGCCGGTGACCACACGCTGCGGCTGGAGGCTGCCCGAGGCGATGTCGGCCAGCATCGCCGGATACTCGTGCGCGGCCATGCCGTGGCTGCCGTAGATCTCGAGTTCTTTGGCGATGACCAGCGCCATCGGCACCGGCGCGACTGCGTCCTGGCCGACCATGAGCCCCACCTGGACGTGACGCCCGCGTGGCCGCAGCGACTCGATGCCGGCACGGCACGTCGCCGCACCTCCCAGCGCGTCGATCGCGACGTGGGCCCCGCCGTCGGTGAGTTCGCACACCCGGTCAGCGGCGTCGGCGGAGTTCACGACGTCCTGCGCGCCGAACTGCGCAGCTAGCGCGAGTGCAGCGCCGGACACGTCGACCGCGACCACGTGCGCGCCGCGCGCGGCGGCGATCATCACCGCCGAAAGTCCTACGCCGCCGCACCCGAACACGGCGACATGGTCACCGGCACCTACCCGCCCGTGCGCGACGACCGCCCGATAGGCGGTCGCGAACCGGCAGCCGAGTGCCGCGGCCGTCGCGAAGTCGATCTCATCGGGCAGGACGACGGCATTGAGGTCGGCGCGCGGGATCGCGACCAGTTCGGCGAACGAGCCCCACGCGGTGAAGCCCGGCTGGAACTGGTCCTCGCAGACCTGATGCGCACCGGCCCGGCAGGTTCCGCATACGCCGCACGCGCATACGAACGGCACGGTCACGCGATCGCCGATCTGTATCCGCGTCACCGCCGGCCCGGTCTCGGCCACGACGCCGGCGAACTCGTGACCGGGCACGTGCGGCAGCACGATGTCCGGGTCGTGTCCCGACCAGCCGTGCCAGTCGCTGCGGCACAGTCCGGTGGCATGCACCTCGATGACCACGCCGTCGTCCGGGCAAGCCGGATCGGGCACGGTCCGCAGCTCGGGACGAGTGCCGAACGAGTCGACCACGAGTGCCCTCATCCACATCCCTCCGAGTAGGGTCGCAGAGCTTTGCAAGGTTCGACAAACACTGAAGATAGAGAAGGTAATGGCCGGCATGACCGAGACCTGGGCCGACCTGATCGACTACTACCCGTCCTGGCTCGCCTACCGACGCTGGTACCTGCGCATTCCGGGCGTGCAGTTCGCTGTGCGCCGCCAGGGCGAGCTCGTGTCGGCAGGTGCGATCGGCGTCAGCAACATCGACACGGGCGAGCAGTTGACGTCCAACCATCTGTTCCGCATCGCGGCACACTCCAAGACGCTTGCCGCCGTCCTTGTTCTGCAACTGGCCGAGCGAGGGGCGCTGCGGCTCGGTGACTCGCTCGGCGAGCACGTGCCCGGACTGGCGGACAGTCCGGTCGGCGATCGCACCCTGAGCGAGTTGCTGACGCACAGCGGTGGCGTGATCCGCGACAGCGAGGACGGGGACTTCTGGCAGTCGGTCAAGCCGTTCCCGGGACGGGACGAACTGATCGCCATCGCGCGCGCCGCGAGCAGCGCGACGATTGCGCGGAACGAGCACTTCAAGTACTCCAACATCGGCTACGGCCTGCTCGGCCTGGTGATCGAAGCGGTCACCGGCGACTCGTATGCACAGCTGGTGCGCGACCAGATTGCCACCCCGCTCGGTCTGACCGACCTGGGCGGCGAGTACGAACCCGAGCGGTCCGCCGACTACGCCGCTGCGCACTCCGGGTTGAGCGGAGCACGCAACCGGATCGTCCTGGAGCACGTCGACACGCGAGCACTGGCCGCCGCGACCGGCTGCTTCGCGACGGCGCGGGACCTGACCGCATACTTCAGCGCGCTGATGCCCGGGGAGCACCGCCTGCTCAACGCCGACTCGCAACGGGTGCAGCGTCATTGGCATTGGCAGATCAAGCAGGGCGAACGGCACTACGGCCACGGAATGTCCCTCGATCGCATCGCCGACATCGACCTGTTCGGTCACACGGGCGGCTACCCGGGCCACATCACCGCGTCGTTCGCCGACGCGAACGAGGGCTGGGTGGTGTCGGCGTTCACCAACTCGATCGACGGCGCGGCGTCGCAGTTGGGGTCGGGGTTCTTCCACCTCCGCAATCTCGCCCGCAAGGCCGAACACGAGACAAGTGACGACAGCGCCGTCCGGTTCACCGGCCGCTTCGCCTCGCTGTGGGGCGTGCAGGACGTGATCCGTCTGGACGGTCGGCTGTTCGCAGTCGACCCGACAGCCCCGGAGCCCGCCGACGAGGCCGTCGCGCTCGAGGTCGCCGATGACAGCAGCCTGCGCATCGTCGGCGGCCGTGGTGGCAACTCCTACCGCGAGCTGATGCGCTACGAGTTCGGACCGGACGGAATCGTGTCCGTCCGCGGCGACAGCGGCATGTCACTCAGGCCGTTCGAACTCCCGAGCGACGACTGATCCACTCCGCACGTGACCTACTTCCAGCAGCCGTACTACGGCGCCCCGCCGGTGCCGGTCGACGCCCGTCCGCGGCTGGACCGGTTGATGGACGGGATGCGGGCGCACGACCCGCGCCCGTGGGGCGCGCGCCCGGTGGTGCTCCCCTGTGTCGCGTTCGTCGTGCTGATCGTGTTCGGCAACCTGGTCACCAACCTGGTCACGCCGCACACCTTCGCGCAGGCGCTGACGTTGACGATCGTCCTCAACGTCGTCCTCTACGGCGCGCTGGTCGCGGTCATCTACTACTCCGGACGCGACCTCGCGCGCCGCTACGCCGGGTGGGGTTGGGCGTTGGGGTTGCAGTGGCCGCGCTGGATGGACGGCGCCTGGGCGGTCGCCGGACTCGGCATGACCCTGATCGGCCGGCTCGTCGTCGGGCTCATCGCGAACTCGGCCACGAACGGCGCCGCCACGAAGCAGGCGCAGAACCTCGGTGTGCACACGAAGTCGACGACCGTCTACGTCGTCCTCGGCGTCCTCGTCGTGCTGATCGCGCCGCTGCTCGAAGAGACGGTGTTCCGCGGCCTGCTGCTGCGCACCTTCATGCGGCGGCTGGGGTTCTGGCCGGCGGCGATCCTGTCGAGCGGGATCTTCGCGCTGTTCCACACCTACGAGGTGAACACGCTCGCCGGCGCGATCACGCTGGCTGCAGTGGTCTTCGTGCTCGGCTTCTCGAACTGCCTGCTGGTGCGGTGGAGTGGGCGGCTCGCGGCCGGGATGATCGTGCACGCGCTGTTCAACGGGCTCGCGCTGTTCGTCCTGATCGCCACGAACTGAGGTACGGCAGACTGGCGGCATGTCGATGCTCGACCAGTACGTTCCCGCCTCCGACCGGTACGACCGGGCGACGTTCCGCCGCGTAGGACGCAGCGGCCTGCACCTGCCGGCCGTCTCACTCGGCCTCTGGCACAACTTCGGCGACGACAAGCCGATCCAGACCCAGCGCGAGATCCTGCGCCGTGCGTTCGACCTCGGCGTGACGCACTTCGACCTGGCCAACAACTACGGCCCGCCCTACGGTGCGGCCGAGACCAACTTCGGACGGATCTTCCGCGAGGACTTCCGGTCGCTGCGCGGCGAAGTCGTCATCTCGACCAAGGCGGGCTGGGACATGTGGCCCGGCCCGTACGGCGACCTCGGCTCGCGCAAGTACCTGCTCGACTCCCTCGACCAGTCGCTGGCCCGGATGGGCCTCGACCACGTCGACATCTTCTACCACCACCGCTTCGACCCGGACACGCCGCTGGAAGAGAGCATGGGCGCGCTGGACCATGTGGTGCGTCAGGGCAAGGCGCGCTACATCGGCATCTCGTCCTACTCGCCACAACGCACCGAAGCGGCGCTCGCGATCCTGCGCGAGCTCGGCACGCCATTGCTGATCCACCAGCCGTCGTACTCGATGCTGAACCGCTGGGTCGAGGAAGGTCTGCTGGACGTGCTCGGCAGCAACGGCGTCGGGTGCATCGCGTTCTCGCCGCTGGCCCAGGGCATGCTGACCGACCGGTACCTGGACGGCATTCCGGAGGGCTCGCGCGCGTCCGCGGACAAGTCGCTGGACAAGGCGCTGCTGTCGGACGAGAACATCGGGCACATCCGGGCGCTCAACGAGATCGCGCAACGCCGTGGCCAGACCCTCGCCCAGCTCGCGATCGCCTGGGTGCTGCGCGACGCGCGCGTCACGTCGGCACTCATCGGCGCCTCGAGCACCCGGCAACTCGAAGACAGCCTCGGCGCCGTCGAGAACACCTCGTTCGACGCCGAGGAACTCGAGGCGATCGACAAGCACGCCGTCGAGGGCGGCATCAACCTCTGGGCCGGGCCGAGCAACGCCTGACTGTCGGACCGCCGATCAGATCCACCCGTGGCGGACGGCGTAGGCCACGGCCTGCGTCCGGTTGCGCAACTCCAGCCGGGTGGTGAGTTCCTGCAGCACGTTCTTGATCGTGCGTTCCGAGTACGCCATGGCCGTCGCGACCTCGCGCGTCGAGAGTCCTTGCGCGAGCAGCGAGAGGACTTCCCGCTCACGCGGCGTGAGCGTGGCCAGCCGGAGTGTGCGGTCGTCGCTCACCGTGTTCGTCGAGCGGTCGACGCGCTCCACCAGATAGCGGACGACGACGGTCGGTAACTCGACACCGCCGGCGGCCACGCAGCGGACGGCGTTCACGAGCCGCTCGCCGGTGAGCTCGGGACGGGTCAGCACGGCGCGCACGCCCGCGCCCAACGCGGGCAGGATCGTCCGGGCGTCGAGCATCGGCACCACGGCGACGATCCGCGAGCCGGCGCGGCGCATGGTGCGCAGCCGCTCGAGCGCCGCATCGTCCAGGGTGTCCAGCGCGACGACGACGATGCCGGCGGGCGCGATGCCGGGGTCGACGAGCACGATCCCGGCCGAGCGGCGCAGCTGGTTGATCATGCCCAGCCGGGTGACCGGGTCGGCTGCGTGGACAGCAACGGTCGGCCTGAGTCGGAGGTGCGGTTGCGCGATCAACGTCTCGGTCATGCCGGTGGTCTCCTTTGAGAGAACTTCGTCCGACGGTGCCGGGGTGGCAATCCGAAACGAGCACTCAAGGAGCCTGGTGATACACACGCGGTTGAAACGCCAGATGTTTCTCCGTATTCGCGGACAATCGGGACGACACGGCGGCGTGATCCTGCGAATTTCTTGCGAAACAGTTGTGTCGGCCTTCGGATTTGGGGACAGTCACCGCATGAACACGCGCGCAGTCCTCGACGCCCTCAGCAAGGCGATGGTGGCGGTCGCAGTCATGCTCAGCATCCTGCTGTTCGCCAAGGGCCCGGCTCAGGCCGACCCTGCCCGCACGTTCACGGCACTGCTGCTCGCGTTCGGCACGATCGGCCTGGTCGGGTTGCATCTGGTAGGCACGCCCGAATCGAAGCACTAGCCGCTAGGACTGGTCCTGTCTGCGGACCCACACCTCGCGTACGAGCAGCAGCAGCGCTGCGGCGATGGGCAGGGCGAGGAGCGCGCCCAACACTCCGGCGACCGCGCCGCCGACGAGTACCGCGATGATCGTCACGTACTCGGGGACGTCAACGGACGAGCGCATCACCCGCGGGTAGATCACGTAGCCCTCGAGCGTCTCGTAGATCAGATAGAAGACGACGCACGCGATCCCGATCGGCAGCGAATTGGCCAGGCCGACGATCGACACCAGCGAGGCACCCAGGATCGAACCCACGAGCGGCACCAGATCGAGCAGCGCGACAATCATGGCCAGCGGCAGCGCGTACTGGCCCAGGCCGACGGTGAACATGAAGATCAGGCTGACCGTGCCGGCGATGAGCGCCACGACTACGGCGCCGATCACGTACCTGCCGACCCGGCGCAGGATCTCGTCGCCGAGCTGGCCGACACGCTCGCGTCGCGTGGCCGGGGCGAGCGAGTACAGCGTGCGCTTCAGCACGGGCAACGCTGCGAGGAAGTAGATCGTCAGGATGAAGACGATCACGACGGCGATGACCGCGTGCAGCACCGACAGGCCGATGTTGAACACGCCGCCGAAGTACTTGGTGGTGAAGTTCGGGCTCTGCAGCTTGTGCTCGATGCTCGAGATGATGTGGTACTTGCGGTCGAACTGGGCGATCGACTTGTGCTTCAGCAGGTCGTTGAGCAGCTTCGGCGCATCGTTGATCAGGGTCGTGATCTGGTTGCGGAGCACGCCACCGATGACGTAGGCGAGCGTGGTGACCACGCCGACGATGACGACGCCGACGCCGAGAACCACCCAGCCTCGACGGAGGCCGCGCCGGATGCCGTACTCGACGATCGGGTTGAGCCCGACCGCGAGGAAGACCGCGATAAGGATGAGCTCGAGCGACTCCGTGGCTTCTCGGATCGCAAGTCCGACGACGATCGCGACGAGCACGCCCAGCCCGCCGAAGAACCCGCGGTAGAACGCCGAGTGCCGTGACACCGGCGGGCCGAGCCGCCCGAATGCGGAGTCGTGCTCGGTCGCCGGCACGTCCTCGAACAGCGAACCGGCTCGCGGCGACGTGTCGTCCGGGCCGGGGTGATGACCGCTCGCGGGCGGCGCCTCGGACGCGGCGCCGCGTGCGTCGTCCGCGTCGCTGGGCGAGGCGGCGGAGGCGGCCATGGGCGGCTACAGCTCGCCGACGACGATGCCGGGCTGGTCGGGTTCGACGCGGACGACGGTCGCGTTCGGGGGTTCGGTGCCCTCGGCGCGATAGCGGTCGGTCAGCGACAGGCTGAAGGCCTGCGCGACGTCGAAGTCGTCGAACGGGCCGATAGCGCGGGGTGCGGCGGAGAAGCCGCCTTCGTCACCGATCAGGACGACGACGAACAGTGGGGACTCAGACACATTTCGCAGCCTATCGAGATCACCCGCGCGCCGTCCGCAAGGCGGGCGGGGCGGTGTCCTGCGCTCGACGGGCGGGGACCGGCGGGGCGCCTTGAGCTTCGCGATCTTGATAACCAATGAACGTCATCGCGGTCGTGATGTCGCGGGTCATCGGTGACGGGTATGTCTCGAGACATCGCTGACAGTGTTCATGGCCGCTCGCGGTGGCCGAGGGTTCGGGCCGGTCGGGCGGGGCGGGGTGGCGTCTGTGGCCCTCTGCGCCGGGAGACTCGTCCACGGGGTCGAGTCCTGCCCCCGCGCAGCGTGCTTTGCGGCGTGTCGCCCTGCACGCGGCCAATTCGGGCGAGCGCTGGGCGACGCAGATAAGCGTTGGTCGCTATGACGATCACTGGTTATCAAGATCGCGTACTCGCTACGACGCCGAAGCGGCCAGGCGTGATACCGGCCGGCGAGCGGGCTCAGCCGGCGTCGATGACGCGCTGCGGGAATTGCGCGGGGGGTGGGCCGAACGCGTGGCGCGCGGCGCCCACGGCAGACCGCCCGAGTGCCAGGTTCCCCACTGCCC
>DASXJN010000202.1:0-2212 GCA_036497365.1 Jatrophihabitantaceae bacterium
CCCACCAGCCCCATGCGCCGTCCGGTCGAGGCTCGGTGAAGCCGTCGTCATCGGCGTCGTAGGCCGCGTAGCCGCGGCGCCGCAACTCCAGCGTGAGCGTCGACTTGCCGGTCCCTGACATTCCTGTGATCAGTACTCGCATCGGGACGCACGATAGGCGTCGCGTGGTCAGGGCTTGTGGACGTTGCCGACCAGGGTCACTTCGGCCGCGCGCATCTCGGTGAGCGCGGTGCCGACGGTTTCGGGTGCGACGGCGGCGGTGTAGTCGAGGATCACGGTCGTGTCGAAGCCTGCCGCCGCCGCATCGACCGCAGTGGCTCTGACGCAGTGGTCGGTGGCGATGCCGACGATGTCGACCGCATCGATCCCGTTGCGGCGCAACCATTCTGCGAGCGGTACGCCATCGCGATCGACGCCTTCGAAGCCGCTGTACGCCGCTTGGAACTCACCTTTGTCGAAGATGGCATCGACGCGTTGGGTGTCGAAGTTCGGGTGCAGCTCCGCGCCAGGCGTGCCGATCACACAGTGCGCCGGCCAGCTGTCGACGAAGTCGGGGTTGGCGGAGAAGTGACCGTCGGGGTCACGGTGCGCGTCGCGGGTCGCCGCGATGACCGCATAGTCGGCGTTCGCGATCAGCCCGCTGATGCCTGCTGCGACGGCCGCTCCGCCGGCCACCGCCAGCGACCCGCCTTCGCAGAAGTCGTTCTGGACGTCGACGACGATCAAGCCCTTGGTCATCTGGCCTCCTCGCTGACGGTGTCGATCGCGGGATCTCCGGGGGAGAGCTTCTTTGCCTGCTGCGGCAGCTCGGCGAGGGACGCGACGCATCGATCCCGGGCAGCGGCGAGGTCCGGGGTGTCGACCAGCTCGCCATCACGAACCGATGGCGTCTGCAGCGGCCGCTCGTCGTCCCGCGACTCCGGCGAACCTCCGGTCCGGACCATCTCGGCGACGGCGACGCCCGCCGCGTCGAGCCGCCGTGCGGCATGTTTGCGGCCGCCGTGCGAGCGTTTGCCGACAGACAGCTTTTCGACCGGGCTGCAGACGCCATCGGACCCTTCGCGCGCGACGAGCTTGTAGACGAAGCCCGCGGTCGGGACGCGGCTTCCAGTCACCAGCGATGTCCCGACGCCGTACCCGTCCACGGGCGCCGACGCGAGTCCGGCGATCGAGAACTCATCGAGGTCGCTGGTCACCACGATTCGGGTGTTCGTTGCACCGAGCTCGTCCAGCAGCCGGCGGGCGTCGCGCGCCTGCGTCAGCAGGTCGCCGGAGTCGAGCCGGATCGCGCCGAGCTCGGGCCCCGCGACCTCGACGGCGGTGCGGATGCCCTGCTCGACGTCGTAGGTGTCGACGAGCAGCGTCGTCCCCTTGCCGAGCGCTTCGACCTGGGCAGTGAACGCGGCGCGTTCGTCGTCGTGAACCAACGTGAACGCGTGCGCCGCCGTACCCGTCGTCGGGATGCCCCAGCGGTCGCCGGCGGCGAGGTTGGAGGTGGCGGCGAAGCCGCCGATGTAGGCGGCGCGGGCGCTCGCCACCGCCGCTTCCTCGTGAGTACGACGCGACCCCATCTCGATGCACGGCCGCGAGTCCGCGGCACACACCATCCGGGTCGCCGCGGTCGCGATCGCGCTGTCGTGGTTGAGGATCGACAGCACCAGGGTTTCCAGCACGACGCATTCCGCGAATCCGCCCTCGACGGTGATCACCGGCGAGCCCGGGAAGTACACCTCGCCTTCGGCGTACGAGTCGATCGAGCCGGCGAACCGGTAATCGGCCAGCCATTCGGCCGTGGCGTTGTCGATGACATCGCTGCCGGTGAGAAATTCCAGCGCGTCACGGTCGAACCGGTAGTGCGGCAACGCCTCGAGGAGACGGCCCAGTCCTGCGACGATGCCGTAGCGTCGCCGCCCCGGCAGTGAACGCGCGAAGACCTCGAACACGCAGTTGCGGTTGGCAGCGCCGCTGCGCAGCGCCGCCTCGACCATCGTGAGCTCGTAATGGTCGGTGAGCAGAGCCGGTGTAGTCACACGCAGACCTCATCAGGGTTCGCCGTGAGTCGGTCCGGCGGGCTCGGAGCGGTCGGTGGTTGCCGGATGATGAGGATGACTCCGACGACGACCGCGAGGGTGGACAGCGCGGACCGCAGCGTGAACGGCTCGCTGAGGATGATCGCGCCGAGGATCACCGCGACAACCGGGTTGACGAACGC
>DASXJN010000203.1:0-3896 GCA_036497365.1 Jatrophihabitantaceae bacterium
CGCGCGGTGTCGGCGGGCGTGCGCGTAGCGATGGTCACCGACACCGGCGTCACGCCGCACGGTCAGAACCTGCGCGAGCTCGTGCTGATGGCAGATGCGGGCATGTCGCCTTCGGCGGTGCTTCAGGCGACGACACTGGAGGCGGCTCGGCTGATGCGTCTCGATGACGAGCTCGGCTCGTTGGAGGTCGGCAAGCGCGCTGACGTCGTCGCAGTCGCCGGCGATGCGACCTCGTTCGGCGATCTGGCCGACCGGATCCGTCAGGTGTGGATGGACGGTGCGCGGCTGCGCTGACGGGCATGTTTGCGACGTGCGACGACGGCACCGAGCTTGCCTGGACGAGTGACGGCGCAGGCGATCCGGTGCTGCTCATCCAAGGTCAAGCGACACCGGCTGCGGGCTGGCGTCCCGTCGCCGCCCAGTTGAGCCCCGGCTACCGAGTCATTCGTTTCGAGCAGCGCGGCATCGGCGCGAGCGGCACCGGTGCCGCCGACCGTTTCACCACGCGTGGATTCGCCCAGGACGCACTGGCCGTACTCGACGCTGCGGGTGCCGAGCGCGTGCACATCATCGGCCACTCGATGGGCGGCAAGATCGCCCAGTGGATCGCGATCGACGCGCCACGACGTGTCGCCTCCCTGATCTTGCTGGCGACCAGCGGCGGACCCGACCGCGATCCTGCAGTTGCGCGTGCGAAACGAGTACTCCTGCGCGGCACTGCCGAGGAGCGCGAAGCACTGTTCTTCTCGCGCGAATGGGCGGCTGCCCACCGCAGCGACGTCGACGTGTTCTTCACTCTCAGGGCGGATCCGGACACGCTCACCCGCATCTATGCAGCGAGCAACGGCCACGACGCGCTCGACCACCTCGGCGCGATCAGTGCGCCCACGCTGGTCATCGGCGGCAAGCAGGATCGCCTCGTCAGCCTTGCGGCCGTCCGTCGCCTCGCCGACGGCCTACCCGAGGCGGACCTCCGGGTGATCGAACATGCCCGGCACGGCCTGCACCTCGAGGACGAGGAAGTGCACCGCCTGCAACGCGACTTCTTAGGACGGCAGACCGCTCGGTAGTCGCGGTCGTACCAACGCTCGGGTGGCCGCTTCGAACGCCGCGGCGAAACCGAGTAGCCCTTCGTCGGTGCCGGCGGTGCCGATGAAACTCAGTCCGATCGGCAGCCCGGCCGCGACGCCCGCGGGCACCGTCACGCTGGGGTAGCCGGCCACGGCCGCCGGACTCGTCGTGGACACTTCGTCCTGGTCGCCCGCGGCATAGTCGATCAGCTCGGCAGGTGCGTTGCTGAACGTGACGACGGCGTCGAGATCTTGGCTCAGTGCCTCGTCGATCATGCGTTGCGCTGCCTGCGTCGCCCGCGCACGGTGCTCGCGGTAGGACGTGTCGTCGACCGGCGGCGCGTCCAATGCCTGCTCGAAGATCTCTTGCCCGAACCGGGACAGTTCCACCGGGTCTTCGGCATTGAAGCGCACGAGTTCGGCCAAGGTGCGCGCGGCCGCGCCCGGCGCCGTAGCCAGGTAGGCGTCTATCTCGGCGCGGAATTCCGTCAACAGTGCCGGCCATTCGTCGCCCTCGAGTGTTGCGGCGTCGAGCTGCACGGACGTGACCGTCGCGCCGGCGTTGGCCAGCGCGTCGGCAGCGCGTTGCAGCACCTCGGCGCTCGCTGCATCGATCCCGTCGGGCGTCCACAACCCGAGCCGCGCACCCTGCAACGTAGCTCGCGACAGGTCGGGCACGTTGGTGCCGGTGAGCACGGCAAGCAGCAACGCCGCGTCGGCGAGAGATCGCGTCATCGGCCCCGCGGTGTCCTGGGCCGACGAGATCGGCACGATGCCGGCGCCCGGCACCGTGCCCAGCGTCGGCTTGACGCCGACGATGCCGCACACCGCCGCGGGCATGATGATCGAGCCGTCGGTCTCGGTGCCCACCGCGAGCGGCGCGAGTCCGGCGGCGATCGCTGCGCCGGACCCGGACGATGAACCGCTCGGCGTGCGGGCGAGGTCGTGCGGGTTGCGGGTCTGGCCGCCGACCGCGCTCCACCCGCTCGTCGAATGTGTGGAGCGGAAGTTCGCCCACTCCGACAGGTTGGTCTTGGCGACGATCACGGCGCCGGCGCCGCGCAGTCGGGTCACCAGCGGGGCATCGTCGGGCCGCGACTCGGCGAGTGCGCGCGAGCCTGCGGTGGTGGGCAGGCCGTTGACGGCGATGTTGTCCTTCACCAGCACCGGCACGCCCTCGAGCGGGCGCGGCGGATGCGAGCGGCGGTAGGCGTCGCTCGCCGCGGCCTGATCATGCGCATCGGGCAGCACCGCGAGCACGGCGCCGATCGCCGGATCCACCGCGGCGATGCGATCGAGGCAACTGCCGGTCAACTCGACCGCGCTCATCTCGCCTGCCGCCAGCGCGGCCAACAGGTCGACTGCCGACGCGGAAGCTGTCACGAGCGCACCCTAGCCCGGCTCTCGACCAGTGTTCGTTTGACGCGGACGGTGTGCACGGAGTTATGTCCACACTCATGGTCATTCGACGGACGTGGATCATCACCGCCACCTGCTTGACGGTCGCCGCAGGATCGGTCGTGGCTGGCGGGCCGGTTGCGGCAAAGGCTCCACCGGAGCACCACGCGAACTGCTCGTCTGGTGCGCACACGCTCTCGCATCACGGCGATCACGTGTACCCCGAGACCGGCAACGGTGGGTACCGCAGCCTGCACACCGACGTTCACATGATCTACAACGCGGTGACCAACAAGTTCCTGCGCGGCAATCACGTCAGCCTCACCGACCGCGCCACGAAATGCCTGAAGAACTTCAGCCTGGACTTCGAGCGCACCTCACCGGACGGCAAGGCCGGGCCGGACATGAAGGTCCGCTCGGTGTCCGTAAACGGGCACTCGGCGAAGTTCACCTTCGTCCAGCCGACCTATCCCGGCGACCCGAACGGGCAGAACGACCCCGATCCGCGTGCGCACCAGGCCGGCCAGCACGCCCGGGTCGGCGGTCCGGACAACAACCCGCTGCCGCCGGCTTGTGAACCGGAGCTGACCGGCAACAAGCCGGGTGCGCAGGACGGCACTGCCTGTCCTGCCAACAAACTCGTGATCACTCCAGCACACCCGATCAAGAACGGTGCGCGGTTCGTCGTCACCGTCCACTACACCGGACGACCCGGGGTGCATCTCGACGGTGACGGCTCGACCGAGGGATGGTTCCGATCGGACTCACCGCACGGCGACGGCGGCTTCGTGACCACCGAACCGGTCGGCACCGAGGACTGGATGCCGCTGAACGACCACCCGAGCGCCAAGGCGACCTACGACTTCTACGACCGGGTCACGGCGGGTAGGACCGCCATCGCCAACGGCATTCTGAAGTGGAAGCACCACCACGGTCCCACCGCCAACTTCGCCCACGGTTCCACGACCTGGCACTGGCACATGGGCTCGCCGACGGCGAGCTATCTCGTCGAGAACAGCGTCGGCGCGTTCGACCTCACCAAGCACCGGAGTGGCGGCCGGGTGTTCTACGAGGCACAGGCGAGCTCACTGAGCAAGGCGCGCAAACGAGCCAACCTGGCGGTGATGAAACAACAGGCTGACATCACGAGGTTCCAGAGCCGCTTCAACGGCCCGTTCCCGTTCGCGTCGGATGGTGTCCTGGTCGGCAAACCCTCCGCCAGTTTCGAGGAGGAGATGGAAACCATGATCACCTTCGCCGGCGGCGAGATAGACCTCGACACGTTCAACCACGAGAACATGCACCAGTGGTGGGGCGACCACGTCACGGAGGGCAGCTTCTCGATGACCTTCTTCAAGGAGGGCATGGCCACCGTCGGTGAGTACCTCTTCCATGCGCGCCGCGCCCGCGCCGAGGCCGGCGGGCCTG
>DASXJN010000204.1:0-20425 GCA_036497365.1 Jatrophihabitantaceae bacterium
GCGGCGGTGATCGACCTGGTCGGCCAGCTGCGGTCGGGCAGGTCGACCGCGGGGAAGGGTCGATAGCGGTGGCAGGGCATGCCGGACGGCTGCTGGGGAAAGGGTTTGGTACTCAAGACGGTTCGCTCCGGGAAGTCTGGAAGGGAGCGGTCGGCGCAGTGCTACGGCCCGCGACGAGGGGCCGACCGGTGTGAGTTACCGGACCTCGTCGCGGCTGCGAAGAAGCAGGCTGGCTAGCAGCAGGCCGCGCGTCATAGTGCGGCCAGTCTAACCGGACGCTAGGGGAGCCCGTCCAGCGGAAGCGCACCGCGGCTGAGCACGGTACGGATCGCGAACGTGCTGCGTGCATCGGTGATCTGCTCGATCGCGAGAAGCTTGTCGATCAGCAACGTCTCGTACGCGGCGATGTCGGGTAGCACCGCCTCCACCAGGAAGTCGGCCTCGCCCGAGATCAGGTGACAGGCGACGACCGCCGGTATCGCGAGCAGGGATTGCTCGATCCGGCGCGACGTCTCGCGGGAGTGCTGTGCGACCCGCAGCGAGACGAACACGGTGATGCCGAGCCCGAGCGCGGTGCGGTCGAGTTCGGCGCGGTAGCCGCTGATGACGCCGTCGGCTTCCAGTGCCTTGGTGCGCCGCAGGCACGAGGACGGTGACAGCGAGACCTTGTCGGCCAGTTCGACGTTGGCGATCCGGCCGTCCCGCTGCAGGGTCCGCAGGATGGCACGATCCGTGCGGTCGTAGCGCTGCTCCGGCATGAATCTCACGCTACACGGGATCACATGCAATTTTGTTGCAGTAGACAGCGTGATGCGTGCAACATTCGGCAGCGCGTGCCGGCCGTTTGAGAGCAGGCTTTACGCATGCCCGAACTGCTGTCCACACCGCGTGCTGCCGCCCTGTACATCGGCGCCCTGCTCGGCCCCGGGCTCCTGCTACTGCCGGGACTCGCCGCCCGACTTGCCGGCCCGGCGTCCATCCTCGCCTGGGCCGGGTTGCTGGTGCTCTCCGCGCTCTTCGCGACCGTGTTCACCGCGCTCGGCATCCGGTTCGGCAGCCGCACCGGCGTTGCCGGCTACGTCGCCGCAGGGCTCGGTCCACGCGCGGGACGTGCGGTCAGCTGGTGCTTCGTGACCGGTGTCGTGCTCGGCGCGCCGCTGGTCTGCCTGATCGGCGGCGGGTACGTGGCCGCGCTGTTCGGCGGCGGCCGGACGCTCACCGTCGTGCTCGCCGTGGCGATGCTCGTCGTGGTGGTCGCGCTGACCGCCGGCGGCGCGCGCGCCTCGGTCGCGGTGCAGTTCGGCCTGGTCGTCCTGCTGGTCGGGCTCATCGCGATTGCTGTCGTCGGCTCGTCCGGCCACCTGCGTGCCGACCGGTGGACGCCGTTCGCGCCGCACGGGTGGTCGGCCATCGGCAGCGCCGCCGCGGTGCTCATGCTCTCTTTCGTCGGCTGGGAGGCGATCGCGCCGATGACCGGACGGCTGCGCGAGCCGGCCCGGCAACTTCCGCGCATCATCGGCATCGCGTTCGGCGTCAGCGCCACGATCTACCTCGCGCTCGCGGCGGCGACGATCGGCGTGCTCGGCCAGCGCGCCGGCGGCGGCGCACCGCTGGCCGCGCTGATGGAGGTCGCGATCGGCCCGGCGGGACGCGTCGTCGCCGCGGTGGCTGCCGTGGGGCTGACGCTGGCCGCGGTCAACGCCTACGTGTCCGGGGCTGCCGAGATGCTCGCCGGTGCCCGGCCGGGGACCCCGGTGCGGGCGCGGCTGCCGCTCGCGATCGCCGCAGTGGGGATCGTCCTGCTCGGCCTGTACGCGCTGGGCCGGCTGTCGACCGCGCGGCTGGTGACGCTGCCGACGACGCTGTTCCTGACCGTCTATCTGCTGTGCATGCTGGCGGCGAGCCGGCTGCTGCGGCGGGCGCGCCGGATCGCGGCGGCGCTGGCGCTGCTCGTCGTCGCGGTCGTGCTGGGGTTCTGCGGCTGGGCGCTGGCCGTCGCCGCCGGTGTCGGAGTGATCGCTTTCCTGCTCGGACGGGACGAATTCCGTCGAAACGAGCCCGAACCAATGCGGAATCCGTTGTTGAGTCGCGCCGGAGCCTGTGGGTAGCGTAGGCAGCCACACCCACGGACGACACTTGCGGAGCGCACGAGATGAGTGACAAGCGGGACGTCAAGAACTTCATCGACGGCAAGTCGGTCGACGCGGCGGACGGCCGCCGACTCGACCTGATCGACCCGACGAGCGGCGAGGTGTTCGGCTCGTCGCCGATCTCGAGCGCGGAGGACGTCAACGCGGCCTACAAGGCCGCGGCGAACGCCTTCGAGTCGTGGCGCGACACCACCCCGTCCGAGCGGCAGCGGATGTTGCTGAAGTTCGCCGACGCGATGGAGGACCGCGCCGAGGAGGTCATCGCGGCCGAGTGCCAGAACACGGGCAAGCCGATCGAGCTGACCCGCTCGGAAGAGATTCCGCCTGCGGTCGACCAGATCCGGTTCTTCGCGGGCGCGGCCCGGCTGCTCGAGGGCCGCAGCGCCGGTGAGTACATGGCCGGGCACACGTCCTATGTCCGGCGCGAGCCGGTCGGCGTCGTCGGCCAGGTCACGCCGTGGAACTACCCGATGATGATGGCGGTCTGGAAGATCGCCCCGGCACTGGCCGCCGGCAACTGCATCGTGCTCAAGCCCAGCGACACCACGCCGGTCTCGACGGTGCTGATGGCCGAGATCGCGTCGGAGTTCTTCCCGCCCGGCGTGTTCAACGTCGTCTGCGGCGACCGTGACACCGGACGCTCTCTCGTCTCGCACAAGACCCCGGCCATGGTCTCGATCACCGGCTCGACACGGGCCGGCTACGAGGTCGCCGAGGCAGCCGCCAAGGACCTCAAGCGCACCCACCTCGAGCTCGGCGGCAAGGCACCGGTGATCGTCTTCGACGACGCCGACGTCGAGAACGCCGCCGAGAACATCGCGATCGCCGGGTACTTCAACGCCGGGCAGGACTGCACCGCGGCCACCCGCGTGCTCGCCGGCCCGCGGGTGCACGACGACTTCGTCGCCGCACTGACCGAGCAGGCCAAGAACACCAAGACCGGCAACCCGGACGACGACGTGCTCTACGGCCCGTTGAACAACGCCAACCAGCTCGAGCGGGTGGGCGGCTTCTTCGACCGGCTGCCCGACCACGCGTCGGTGACGACCGGCGGTGCACGTCAGGGCGACCGCGGGTTCTTCTGGCAGCCGACGGTCATCGACCAGCTGCAGCAGGACGACGACGCGATCCAGAACGAGATCTTCGGGCCGGTCATCACCGTGCAGCAGTTCAGCGACGAGGACGAAGCGGTGCGCTGGGCCAACGACATCGAGTACGGCCTCGCGTCGTCGGTGTGGACGAAGGACCACGGCCGCGCGATGCGCGTGTCGCGCCGGCTCGACTTCGGCTGCGTCTGGGTGAACGCGCACATCCCGATCGTCGCCGAGATGCCGCACGGCGGTTTCAAGCACTCGGGCTACGGCAAGGACCTCTCGGTGTACGGGCTCGAGGACTACACCCGCATCAAGCACGTCATGCACAACATCGAGTTCTGAGTTGGCGCAGCCCGCGACGGACGCGAGCCAGACCGCGCAACCGGGGATCCGGCTGCGCGGTCTGCGCAAGGAGTTCGGTCCGGTGGTCGCCGTCGACAGCATCGACCTCGACGTCGCCGACGGCGAGTTCTTCGCTGTGCTCGGTCCGTCCGGGTCGGGCAAGACGACGGTGCTGCGCATGATCGCGGGCTTCGAGACACCCACGGCCGGCACGATCGAACTCGGCGGCGTGGATGCAACGAAGCAGCCGCCGTTTCGCCGCAACGTCAATACCGTCTTCCAGGACTACGCGCTGTTCCCGCACATGAGCGTCGAGCAGAACGTCGAGTACGGGCTGCGGGTCAAGAAGGTGCCCAAGGGCGAACGGGTGCGCCGCGTCGGTGAGGCGCTCGACCTGGTACGCCTCGGTGACCTCGGTGCGCGCCGTCCGGCACAGCTGTCCGGTGGGCAGCGGCAGCGCGTCGCGCTGGCCCGGGCGTTGGTGAACCGGCCGCGCTTGCTGCTGCTGGACGAACCGCTCGGCGCCCTCGACCTGAAGTTGCGCGAGCAGATGCAGATCGAGCTCAAGGCGATCCAGCGCGACGTCGGGATCACGTTCGTCTTCGTCACGCACGACCAGGACGAAGCGCTCACGCTGTGCGACCGGCTCGCGGTGATGCGCGACGGCCGGGTCGAGCAGATCGGCGCTGCGGCCGAGGTCTACGAGTCGCCGGCCACTCAGTTCGTCGCCCAGTTCGTCGGCACGTCCAACCTGATCAGCGGCACCGCGGCGACCACGCTGTTCGGTTCGTCCGCGACCGCGGCGATCCGTCCGGAGAAAGTACGCATCGTCAATGGCGAGCAGGCGGCCGATCCGGCCGAGATGACTGTGCGCGGTACCGTGCGCGAAGTCGTGTACGCGGGGCCCGAGACCCGGGTCCTCGTCGACACGTCCGCCGACGTCTCACTGACCGCGTTGCAACTCAACGTCCGCACCGGCGGCGGCGTCCCGTACCAACGCGGCCAGCAGGTGACCTTGGCCTGGCACCGCGAGTCAGTACGCGTGATCGGGAACTGAACCGTCGGCACCGGTCGACGGTCGATATAGCCACCAGCACCGACTGCACAAGGGGATTCGATGAGCAGACAGCGGATTTCGATGCGAGTTGTACGCAGCGTGGCGATCGTCGCCGGCGTGGCTCTCGTCGCGGCAGCATGTGCGAGTTCGGGCAGCGACGAGTCACTGTCGAAGCGCAAGGTGCCTAGCGTGCCGATGGCCAAGTCGGTCGGCAAGGGTGAGGGCACGCTCAACCTGATCGCATGGGCCGGCTACGTCGAGGACGGCAGTGACGACCCGAAGGTCAACTGGGTGACGCCGTTCGAGAAGCAGACCGGCTGCCAGGTGCACGTCAAGATCGGCGACACGTCCGACGAGATGGTGCAGCTGATGAAGACCGGCCAGTACGACGGCGTCTCCGCTTCCGGCGATGCCACCCTGCGGCTGATCTACGGCGGCGACGTCGCGCCCGTGAACACCAGCCTCGTCCCCAACTACAAGACCATCTCGAGCTTCCTGAAGAACGGCAACTGGAACTCCGTCGACGGCCAGATGTACGGCATCCCGCACGGCTGGGGCGCGAACCTGCTGATGTGGAATCCGGCGGACGTGTCCGGCAACCTCGACTCGTGGTCGGCGGTGTTCTCCGACGCGTCGAAGTACAAGGGCAAGGTCACCGCATACGACTCGCCGATCTACATCGCCGACGCGGCGTTGTACCTGATGAGCACCAAGCCGAGCCTCGGCATCAAGGATCCGTACTCGCTCACCGAGAAGCAGCTCGACGCGGCGGTCAACCTGCTCAAGCAGCAGAAGGCGGACATCAGTGAGTACTGGTCGGACTACCTGAAAGAGGTGCAGGCGTTCGAGCAGGGCAGCTCGGTGGTCGGCACGACCTGGCAGGTCATCGCCAACACGATCAACGGCGGAAAGAAGGCGACCGTCAAGACCGCGCTGCCGAAGGAAGGCGCGACCGGCTGGTCCGACACGTGGATGATCTCGTCCAAGGCGAAGCACCCGAACTGCATGTACAAGTGGATGAACTGGATCACGTCACCGACGGTGAACGCGCAGGTCGCCGAGTACTTCGGTGAGGCGCCGGCGCAGACGCTCGCATGTCAGCACACGTCCGACCCGCACTTCTGCGACACCTACCACGCGCTCGACGCGGCGTACGCCAAGAAGATCCACTACTGGACCACTCCGCAGCAGCAGTGTGTCGACGGCGGCGGCAACGACTGCACGGACTACTCGGAGTGGGTCACCAAGTGGCAAGAGATCAAGGGGTAGCAGTCGCTGCGCCGGTCGCCCGACCCGAGGACGACCGGCGCGGACGGGTGTCGGCGTACTTCGCGACCAAGCCGCGTACTCGGCTGGCGTTGTTGCTCAGTGCGCCGATGCTGTGGCTCGGCGTCGCCTACCTCGGCGCGATCGCGGCGCTGCTCGTGTCGTCGTTCTGGAGCGTCGACTCGTTCACCGACAACCTGGTCAAGTCGTTCGGCACCGGGAACTACCACACGCTGGTCACCGAAAGCGTGTACCGGACGGTCGCGGTGCGCACGATCGGCGTGGCGGTGCTGGTCACCGTGGTCGACGCGGTGATCGCGTTCCCGATCGCGTTCTTCATGTCGCTGGTCGCCTCGCCGCGGCTGCGCCGTGCGCTGGTCGTCGCGGTACTCACGCCGCTGTGGGCGAGTTATCTGGTCAAGGCGTACGCGTGGCGGTCGATCCTCGGCCCGGGCGGACCGCTCTCGTATGTGGCCGGCGGCCACACGCCCGGCTACGGGTTGACCGCCACGGTCGTCACGCTGGCCTACCTGTGGTTGCCGTACATGATCATTCCGGTCTACGCCGGCTTCGAGCGCGTGCCGCGATCGCTGCTCGAGGCCAGTTCCGATCTGGGGGCCGGCGTCGGACGCACCGTGCGCTCGGTGCTCGTCCCGCTGGTGTTCCCGGCCATCGCGGCCGGGTCGATCTTCACCTTCTCGCTGACCCTGGGCGACTACATCGCGGTCGGCATCGTCGGCGGCAAGTCGCAACTGCTCGCGAACGTCATCTACGGCCAACTCGTGACGGCGAACAACCAGCCGCTCGCCGCCGCGCTCTCGGTCATCCCGCTGGTGGCAATCGTCCTGTATCTGCTGGCGATGCGCCGCACCGGCGCGTTGGAGTCGGTCTGATGTATCTCACCGCTCCCATGCGGGCCGCGCTGCGCGCGTTCATGGTGATCGCGCTGGTGCTGCTCTACATCCCGCTGCTGCTCGTGGTGGTCAACGCGTTCAACTCCTCGCGCACCTTCGCCTTTCCGCCGACCGGGCTTACGTTGAAGTGGTGGAACGCGGCGGTGCACAGTTCGGGCGCTCTCGACGCGCTCTGGGCGTCCGTGCGAGCCGGGGTCGGCGCGACGGCGATCGCGCTGGTGCTCGGGACGATGGCGGCGTTCGCCGTGCAGCGGTACCGGTTCTTCGGCCGGTCGACGGTGAGCTTCCTGGTCGTGCTGCCCATCGCGTTGCCGGGCATCGTGACGGGTATCGCGCTCAACGCGGCGTTCCGCAACGTGCTGGGACCCTTGGGGATCGGGTTCGGCCTGATCACGGTGATCATCGGCCATGCCACGTTCTGCATCGTCATCGTATTCAACAATGTGCAGGCGCGGTTGCGGCGGATGAGCGGCGGCCTGGAGGAAGCATCGGCGGATCTCGGCGCGACCGGCTGGCAGACGTTCTGGCACGTAACGTTGCCGAACGTGCGCGGGGCCCTCGCCGCGGGAGCGCTGCTGGCATTCGGGTTGAGCTTCGACGAGATCGTGGTCACGACCTTCACGGCCAGCCCGGACGTGCACACCCTGCCGTTGTGGATCTTCGACAACCTGTTCCGTCCGAACCAGGCGCCGGTGGTCAACGTCGTCGCAGCAGTACTGATCGTGGTCGCCGTCCTGCCCGTCTGGCTCGCGCAGCGGCTGAGCGACGACGTCGCCGGCAGTCGTTTCTGAACACATCCCGTCCGAAGGAGTAGCAATGAGCGTTCCGCAGCAGCGTCTGTTGAAGACCGAGATTCCCGGGCCGCGCTCGAAGGAGCTGCACGCGCGCAAGACCAGCGCGGTGGCCGCGGGTGTCGGCACCACGCTGCCGATCTATGTCACCGCGGCCGGCGGCGGCATCGTCGTCGACGCCGACGGCAACCAACTCATCGACTTCGGCTCGGGTATCGCGGTGACCTCGGTCGGCAACGCCGCGCCGCGGGTCGTCGACGCGGTGCAGCAGCAGGTGGCCGACTTCACCCACACCTGCTTCATGATCACGCCGTACGAGGGCTACGTCGCGGTCGCCGAGAAGCTGAACGAGCTGACTCCCGG
The DNA here is from genome assembly GCA_036497365.1 of Jatrophihabitantaceae bacterium. GTDB lineage: Bacteria > Actinomycetota > Actinomycetes > Mycobacteriales > Jatrophihabitantaceae > RYN-133. Next base: position 7,978 of record DASXJN010000204.1, read on the forward strand.
CTCGCACGAGAAGCGCACGGCGCTGTTCAACTCGGGTGCCGAGGCCGTCGAGAACGCGATCAAGATCGCCCGGTCTTACACCGGCCGGCAGGCCGTGGTGGCCTTCGACCACGCCTACCACGGCCGGACGAACCTGACGATGGCGCTGACGGCAAAGAACATGCCGTACAAGCACCGGTTCGGCCCGTTCGCCGGCGAGATCTACCGCGTGCCGATGGCGTATCCGTTCCGCTGGCCGACGGGGCCGGAGAACTGCGCCGACGAGGCGTTTGACGAGTTCGTGTCGCTCGTCCACACCCAGGTCGGCGAGTCGAACTGCGCAGCCGTGCTGCTCGAGCCGATCCAGGGTGAGGGCGGCTTCATCGTCCCGGCGGCGGGGTTCGTGGCGAAGGTCGCCGAGTGGTGCCAGGCCAACGACATCCTGTTCATCGCCGACGAGATCCAGTCCGGCTTCTGCCGCACCGGCGACTGGTTCGCCTGCGAGCACGAGGGTGTCGTCCCCGACCTGATCACGACCGCGAAGGGCATCGCCGGCGGGCTGCCGCTGGCCGGTGTGACCGGGCGTGCCGAGATCATGGACTCGGTGCACGTCGGCGGGCTCGGCGGGACCTACGGCGGCAACCCGGTGGCGTGTGCCGCCGCGCTCGGCGCCATCGAGACGATGCGGGCCGAGGACCTCAACGGCGCGGCCCGCCGCATCGAGCAGACCATGCGCGCCCGGCTCGAGGCGCTGGCCGGCAAGTACGACGCGATCGGCGACGTGCGCGGTCGGGGCGCGATGCTGGCGGTCGAGCTGGTGGAGCCGGGGACGAAGACACCGGACGCGGTGCTGACCGGCAAGTTGTCCGCCGCGTGTCACCAGCAGGGCCTGATCACGCTGACGGCAGGCACCTTCGGCAACGTGCTGCGGTTCCTGCCGCCGCTCGTGATCGGCGACGACCTGCTGCACGAGGGCCTGGACATCCTCGAATCGGTATTCGCCGCCAACGCGTAAGACAGTTGGCCCCGCTGCCGGGCGACACGCCAACGCGGACCCTGCAGCGGGGCCAAATGTCGTAACCGCAGGTCAGACGCCGTGCAGGGCCGCGACGTGGCGGGTGTCGGTGCCGCAGCAGCCACCGACGATCGTGAGGTTCGGCAGCAGCGCCTCGATCTCGGCTTGGGTCGCGGCCAGTTCGGCGGGGTCGCCGTCGTCGAGTTCGGTCGCCTCGTCGAGCTCGACGTGGCTGCGGCGTGACGCGTTGGCGCGGAGCCCGAAGATCCGCGCCCGCCACTCGCCCGGCTCGGCCAGGGCCGGCGCGATGTGCGTCGGGTGCGCACAGTTCACGAGAAAGTAGTCGGGCGGATCCGATGCGTCGACCGCGCCGATCGCCGCGGCAAGTGTCGTGCCGGCCGGCAGCCGCCCGTCCGTCTCGAGGGTGAACGAGATCGCGACCGGGACGCCGGCAGCGCGTGCGGCGCGGACAACGCCGATCGCCTCGCCCGGATCGGTCAGCGTGTAGGCCGTCGCGACATCAGCTCCGGCCGCGGCGAACGCCTGCAACTGCGGGCGGTGGTAGTCGGCGGCCTCGTCCGGGTCGATCCGTGCGCCCGGCCGGTATCCGTCGCCGCGCGGCCCGACCGTCCCGCCGACCCGGGTGGACGGCACGGCGAAGCTGTCGCGAAGACCCTGAAGGAACGCGATCGACGACCGGTTCACGCGGTCGAGTGCCGCGGCGTCGTAGCCGAGCTTCGCGCCCCAGTCCGGATTGGCCCGCCAGGTTGCTCCCTCGAGCATCAGGTCGGCGTCGGCAGCGAGCGCGATAGCCGCGAATCCGGCGAAGTAGTCGGTGAGCGCCGCTCGTCCGTCCGTGCTCTCGAGGAGCGGGAATGCGGCGAACTCGGGCAGGTCGATGCCCTTGGAGAAGATCAGGTCGGTCTCCATACCGCCGTCGGTGACCGTGCGCCGTCCGACCATGTCGCCCCCCGTGCCGGCCAGCTCGGTCCACGGGTCCGCGAACGCGAGGGCCGGTTCGCCTCGTCATAACCAACGTGCGGTGGTTCGTGGTTGTGCCCGGGTCGGTCGGCGCGCTCGCCTCGGCTGCGCTGGTCGCCTTCGCTGTGTACACCGTCGCCGCCGCGCCGGACTACACGGCGAGCGGGCCACAGGTCCGCTTCACGACGGCGACCGGCTGCCCACACCGACTCGACCGGTTCGGAGACGTTCGTGCCGACGGACCGGACCTCGGCGATGCGCTTGCCCCGTCTGAGCCGGCCAGAGCCGGCGTTGTCTGCAGCTACCGGTCGCTGCAGCGTTCGGCGGCAGCGCTGAGCGCCTCGGTCCGGCTTGGGCCTGCCGAGGCGCGGGTGCTCGGCGGCGCGCTCGCCCGGGTCGACCTCAAGGACGCACCGGACGAGACGTCCTGCCCGGCCGACACCGGCCGCTTCGCGGTGATCGTGCTGGCCTACTCGGGCCGTCCGGACGTCGACGTCCGGTACCAGGACTCGGGGTGCCGGACGCTGGACAACGGTGTCGTGTCCGCCTGGGAGGTGGCCAACCCGTCCTTCTACAACCGGTTCGCGCCGACCTTCGACCGCCTGCTGCACAACGGCTGAGTGCGGTAATTCGGGCCCGGAGCGCCCGGTATCCTGGGGTCTCCGCCAGATTTTCTCGAAGGGGAGACCTGTGGGCCTCGTCGTGCAGAAGTATGGCGGCTCGTCCGTCGCAGACGCCGAGCGGATCAAGCGGGTCGCCGAGCGCATCGTCGCGACCAAGCGCAGCGGGTCCGACGTCGTCGTGGTCGTGTCGGCCATGGGCGACACCACGGACGAGCTGATCGACCTGGCCAAGCGGATCGTCCCCGTCCCGGGCGGCCGCGAGTTCGACATGCTGCTGACTGCGGGCGAGCGCATCTCGATGGCGCTGCTGGCGATGGCCATCAACTCGCTGGGCTACAAGGCCGAGTCGTTCACCGGCTCGCAGGCAGGTGTGCTGACGACGTCCGTCCACGGCAAGGCGCGCATCGTGAGCATCACGCCGGGACGAGTCGAGAACTCGGTGGCCGACGGAAACATCGCGATCGTCGCCGGTTTCCAGGGCTTCTCGAAAGAGACGATGAACATCACCACGCTCGGACGGGGCGGCTCGGACACCACCGCGGTTGCGCTCGCCGCCGCGCTGCACGCCGACGTGTGCGAGATCTACACCGACGTGGACGGCGTGTACTCCGCCGATCCGCGCATCGTCCCCAACGCCCGTCGGCTCGACAGCGTGACCTACGAAGAGATGCTCGAACTCGCGGCGTGCGGCGCGAAGATCCTGCACCTGCGCTCGGTCGAGTACGGACGTCGCTACGGCGTGCCGATCCACGTCCGCTCGTCGTTCTCGACGAAGACGGGCACGACCGTCACCGGATCCATGGAGGACCAGACAGTGGAACAGGCCATCATCAGCGGCGTCGCGCACGACCGCAGCGAGGTCAAGGTGACCGTGGTCGGCGTGCCCGACAAGGTCGGCGAGGCAGCCACGATCTTCCGCGAGCTGGCTGAGTCCGAGATCAACATCGACATGATCGTGCAGAACATCTCGACCGGCGGCACCGGGCGCACGGACGTCTCGTTCACGCTGCCGAACTCAGATGGCGCGACGGCTCTGGCCGCGCTGCGCAAGGTGCAGGCCGAGGTCGGCTTCGAGGACCTGCTCTACGACGACCACGTCGGCAAGCTGTCGCTCATCGGCGCGGGCATGCGCTCGCACCCCGGTGTGTCGGCAACGTTCTTCACGGCGCTGGCGGACGCGGGGGTGAACGTCGAGATGATCTCGACGTCCGAGATCCGGATCTCGGTGGTGTGCCGCGACACCGACCTCGATGTGGCCGTCCGCGCCGTCCACGCCGCCTTCGAGCTCGGCACCGCCGACGACGAGGCTGTGGTGTACGGAGGTACCGGCCGATGAGTCCCCACGCGATGAGCGCCGCCCACCACCTCCTTGATTTGGTATCGACCGACCGGATTTCCATGATCGAAATGGTGAGTCGATACCAAATCAAGGTGGGGGGTGGGTCGCGGTGAGGGTTGGGGTCGTAGGAGCGACGGGCCAGGTCGGCACCGTCATGCGCCGGCTGCTCGCCGACCGCTCGTTCCCGATCGACGACATCCGCTTCTTCGCCTCGGCCCGCTCGGCGGGCACGACGATCGACTGGGACGGCGTCGACATCCGTGTCGAGGACGCTTCGACCGCCGACCCGGCCGGCCTCGACATCGCGTTGTTCTCGGCCGGCGGCAGCACCTCGAAGGAGCTCGCGCCGACGTTCGCGGCGCGCGGCGTGACGGTCATCGACAACTCGTCCGCGTGGCGGATGGATCCCGACGTGCCGCTGATCGTCGCTGAGGTCAACGGCCACCTGGTGCACGAGACGCCCAAGGGCATCATCGCCAACCCGAACTGCACGACGATGGCCGCGATGCCGGTGCTCAAGCCGCTGCACGATTACGCCGGGCTGCAGCGCCTGATCGTGTCGACCTACCAAGCGGTGTCCGGCGCCGGCGTCGCCGGCGTGGCCGAACTGGACGGCCAGGTGCGCGCCACGGTCGAGGGCGCCGCCGCGCTGACCCACGACGGCGCTGCGGTGGAGTTCCCGGCGCCGGTGAAGTTCGTCGCTCCGATCGCGTTCAACGTGCTGCCGATGGCCGGCTCGGTCGTCGACGACGGGTCGTTCGAGACCGACGAGGAGAAGAAGCTGCGCAACGAGTCGCGCAAGATCCTCGACATCCCGGGTCTGCTGGTGTCGGGCACCTGCGTGCGCGTGCCGGTGTTCACCGGGCACTCGCTGTCGATCAACGCCGAGTTCGAGGCGCCGGTGTCGGTCGAGACCGCGCTCAAGCTGTTGGCGACCGCGCCGGGTGTCGAGGTGGCCGAGGTGCCGACGCCGCTACGGGCCGCCGGCGCAGACCCGTCCTACGTCGGAAGGATCCGGCAGGACCCCGGCGTGCCGGACGGCCGCGGCCTGGCCCTGTTCGTCAGCAACGACAACCTGCGCAAGGGCGCCGCGCTCAACGCCGTCCAGATCGCCGAGCTCCTGACCGCCTGAATTCCGTCGCTTTTGGCGGCCAGACCCCGGATTCGGGGGTTGGCCGCCAAAAGCAGTCAGAGGTTGTGGAAAACGGCCGAACCGAGTCCGGACGATCCACTGTGGGCGAATGGCTTGGACCGATCTCGCCGCGCGTCAGGCAGGGCTGATCACCCGTCGACAACTGCTCGACAGGCAGATCGCCGCGTCGACGCTGGACCGTTTGCTGATCAACGACCGGCTGCGGCGTACACCGACCGATGGGGTGTATCGCGTCAGTGGCGCTCCCGAGACCGAGCTGCGGCCGGCCTGGTACGCCGTGCTCAGCTCTCACTCGCCGCTGAGCTACCTTTCCGCCGCGCGGTTGTGGGAGATGCCGGTCGACGACGACGGCCTCGTGCACGTCACCCGATTCGACCGGCGCCGTCTCGACTGGCCACCGGGCGTTCGCGTCCACCGCGTCGCACTCGAACCGGCGGCGGTGACTCGACGACTCGGCCTTGCGGTGACGACGCGCGCCGAAACGGCTCTCGACTGCTTGGGCTGGCTCTCGCTCGGCCGCGCCGGAACCTTCGCGGATCGCGCCGTTCAGGAGGAGTGGATCACGCCCGCGGACGTCGAGCGGCGCCTCGTCGAGCAGGCCGGCCGGTGGGGCAATCGACAGCTGCGGCGACTGCTGCCACGCATGCACGACGGTGCACATGCCGAGTCGGAACGGCGGATGGTTCGGCTACTGCGCGGAGCCGGCATCGGCGGCTGGGTGGCACATCTGCCCTTCCTCGCCGGCGGTCGCCGGTTCGAACTCGATTTCGCCTTTCCCGGTCGGCGCATAGCCATTGAGATCGACGGCTACCGCTACCACAGCGAGTCGGACCGCTTTCAGCGCGACCGCACCAAGCAGAACGCGCTCGTCGCCGCGGGCTGGCGGGTGCTGCGGTTCACCTGGGCAGACATCACCGAGCGACCCACCTACGTGCTCGCCGAAATAACTCGGCTTTTGGCGGCCTGACCCCGTATCCGGGGGTTGGCCGCCAAAACCAGCCAAACCGTCAGGGGGCGGGGGCGTTCCAGTCGAACGGGGCCATCTCGCGCAGCACCCGCCGGCGCCGATTGCGCGGCAGGTGGTCGATGTAGAGCACGCCGCGCAGGTGGTCGGTCTCGTGCTGCAGGCAGCGGGCGAGATAGCCGGTGCCCGACACCGACACCGGCTGTCCGGTCTTGTCGACGCCGTGCACGGTCGCGTTCCAGTACCGGGGCAGCTCGTGATACGGCCCCGGGACGGACAGGCAACCCTCCTCGGAATGGTCCAGGGCGCCGGACGTCTCGATCGTCGGGTTCACGACGTAGCCGTGCTGCCGCGCCCCGGACTCGTCCGGGCAGTCGTAGACGAACACCGCAAGATCGACCCCGACCTGCGGGGCTGCCAGACCGACACCCTCCGCCACCGCGAGCGAGGCGAACATGTCGTCGACCAGCGTGGCCAGCTCGTCGTCGAATTCGGTCACCTGGCGCGTGGGCGTGTGCAGGACGGGATCGCCGACGACGCGCACTTTGCGGGGGGTGCCTGCCACGCGACCGAGCCTAGCGGGGCGGTGTGCCGGCACAGAAAATCCGCCGAAATGCGAGATGCAGAAATCGCGCACAAACGTACCCGCACAATTTGAGAACGCTATTCTGGCCGTGGTTCCATGGTCTTGCATCGTGTTGATGAGTACCGGCGAGCCAGTTGCGGAGGTGTGTGTGTCCGACGGGGGCGACCAACCCGGAGACTGGTGTCCCAGTGAACCCGGCGAATCCAACGAACCCCCCGCAGCGCTGCTCCGCCGCGCCATCTCACACGTCGAGTCCTTGCTGCACCGGCTCGACCCGAGTGACGCAGCGGACGCCGACGCACCGCCTGCGCCGATCAGGCAGCTCCCCATCACGGCGATTCCGGGCGAGCAGCTGCCCATCGAGCCGCTCGTTCTCAGGGACGAACCGGTCACCGGCAGTGCCGCCGAGGCCGACGCGCTGCTGCGCAGCCTGCGCGTGCACGAAGAGGCGCATCGGCTGCGCGCCGAGGCCAGCGGTGCCCGCGCCGAGGCCGCGGCCGAGAGCGAGCGCGTTCTCGCCGAGGCCCGTGAGCTGAGCGACCGCGTCCGTACCGAGGCGCGTGAGAGCGTGGCCGAGATGCTCGGCATCGCCCGCCGCGAGGCTGCCGTGGTCATCGACGCCGCCCGCGCCGAGGCCGAGCGCATCCGCGAGGCCTCGATGGCAGATCACGACCAGCGGCTCGCCGAGATCGAAGAGGTTGCCGAGCGTGATCGGGTCGCGGCAGCCGCGTCGATCCGCGAACTGCTGGACGAAGCCACCCGCGACGCCGACCGGATCCTCGACCATGCCCGCGACCGCGGCCGCACCGAGGCCGCCCGGCTCATCGAGACCGAGGTCGACGCGGCGGTCACCGAGGCGCGCCGCTCGGTCGAGGACAGCCAGCGTCGCGCGCACGAGCTGCTCACCGGCGCGTACACCAGCGTCGAGGACGCCCGCACCACGCTGGGCCGGCTCATCGACACGTTGACCGACTCTCTTGCCGCGCTCAACTCGTCGGCGGAATCGATCAGCACCCAGCTGGGTGAGTTGCCGGACGACCTGCCCGAACTCGAAGCGGACGAACCCGCAGAGCCCGCCGAGCCCGCTGAGCCGGCCGGCCGCCACGCGGGCGAGGGCTGGGGTGAGCTCGAGCGTCGCCCGCTCGGACTGCTCTTCGGTGCGACCGGCTCGTAGTCAGCAGGCCGCGTCGGCGACCGGATACGTTGTGATCGACTCGACGATCGTTCCCGGCGGCAACACCTGCGCCACCCGCATGGTGGCCGGTTGATGCTGACCCGCAGCCAGGCACGTCGGCGTCCCGGTGAGGACGGCGACCAGCGCGCCAGTGGGCGAGCGCAGGATCGCCTGGGTACGTACCGCGCGTGCGGTGGACGAGGTCAGCGACGCGGTGACGACCGTCCGGTCGCGTCCGGCCCGCATGCCCACGTCGGCGATCTGCACCGACAGCGGCGGGCTCATCGCCGGGTCGGCCCCGGTCCAGTGCACGGTCAGGACGGTTACCCGCTGGGCGGCCGGACCGAGATCGGCATAGATCCCGGCGGTGGCTCCCGGGACGAGCCCGGTCACGGTGCAACACTGTGCACCGCTGATGCTTGCCACCACGTTGCCGTGCCGGTCCCGCCCGCTGATCACGGCGCGGGCGCTGCCGATCGCGGAATTGCCGACGTTGCGCACCAACACCGACACGCGGCCGCCGGTCACCACCCAGCCGGTGGTGTGCAGCGCCGGCGCGGCTGTCTGGGCCGCCGGAACCGGCTGGGCTGCGTGCGGTCCCCGGCTGCACCCGGCGGTGGTCAAGGCTGTGCACAACGCCACAGCGACGAGGGCCGGCGCGAGCTTCGCGGACATCGACGGCAGCCTACTGACGCCGGGTGCGGGCCGCGCCCGCTGCAGAAAAGTGCCAGCTCGATTTGTCCTGATCGCGAACAGAACCGACACTGGGTTACAGGAAACCTGACCAGGAACACTCTTGCCGGAATAAGTATCTCCAGGAAGTAGGTCTTTTCGTGCGCCCGCGGTTGAGCCGAGCCAGCCGGGCCCTCTGGCGTCGCCGCTGGAGCGCCCTGGTCGTGCTGGTGCTCGTGCTGGCTGCGGCCGGAACCTGGCTGGCCCTCGTCCCCCGGCGCTACACCGCGGTCGCGACGGTCACCGCCGTGCCGCAGACGGGCGTGAGCATCAGCGGGCTCGGCGACGTCGAGAACACCCTGGCCGCGCTCGCGGACTCCAGGCCGGTCGTCCAGGACGTCGTGAGCAAGGTCGGCGACCGCCGCTCGATCGTCACGTTGCGGCGCGAGATCGTCGCCGACCGCCGACCCGGTACCAACCTGATCCGGGTGCGGGTGACCGACCGCGGGCCGAAGTTCGCGGCGACGGTCGCGAACGCGGTCATCGACACGCTCCCGCTGCACGACCCGACCGGCGGCAAGCTCGTCTTCACCGACGCCGGCCGGGCGGTTCCGCCGGCCAGCCCGTCGTGGCCCGACCCGCTGCCGATCTGGCTGATCGCCGCCGGCATCGGCATCGTGCTCGGCATCGCAGTCGCGCTCGTTCGCGATGCCGCCGCTGTGCGCGTGCTCCGTCCTGGTCAGCTCGAGGAACTGAGCGGCACCGAGGTGCTCGGCGAGATCGACCCACCGCGCGACGCCAAGACCGTCGCGGTGTCCGAGCCGAGCGCGATCACGGCCCAGTTCCGTCGTGTGCGGGTCGCCCTCGAGTTCGCCGGCAGCCAGACGCCCACCCGGACGCTCGTGGTGGCGCCGGTCGGGGCCGACCCGAACGCCGGGTGGTTCGCGGTCAACCTCGCCGCCACGCTGGCCCAGGTCAAGCACCGTGTGCTGCTCGTCGACGCGGACTCGGGAGAACTGCCCCGGCATCCGGCGCTCGCACTCGCCGGCGACGGGTTGGCCGAGGTGTTGGCCGGCTCCACCGCGGTGAGTGAGGCGGCGGTGCCGTCCGACATCCGGGGTGTCAGCGTCCTGCCGCTCGGCGCCCGCAAGCTGCTGGCCGCCGAACCGCTGCTCGAACTGCACTTCCACCGCACGTTTGCCGAGCTGGACGATGCGTACGACATCGTGCTCGTGTCGGCGCCGCCGCTGGCCGCCTCCGACGACGCCCGGGTGATGGCCGCGGGCAACAGCCTGCTGGTCTCTGTCGCGGGTGGACGGACCACGCTGCGGGCGGTGCGGCGGGAGTTCGGCGAGGTGCGGCGGATGCGGCTGCGCCTGATCGGTGCCGTGCTGCTGCGCCGCCGCGCGACCGGCAAAACGTAGTCGAGCACTCAGGTTTGTGCCGATTTCGGCCATTGTGTAAGGCCATTGTTAGCCAACCGTGAAGATCTGCTTTAGTATTCGAATTCGACCACGCAACTTCGGGGGGACGCGGGTTCTGCATATCAGCGCGGGGGTTCGAGGAAGCGGTGATCGCATGACCGAGAGCGGATCGGCCGAGCTGGCCGTGCTGCTGTCCCAACTCAACGCCCGTGGCTACACGTCTGCGAGCCGCTGCCCGTCGCCGACCGAGGCCATGGCGATGTACTTCGTCGCCGCCCGGCTGGTCGAGCTCCAACTGGAGCTGGTCGACCGCGGCGAGTGTGCCGACGAGGAATTGGCCGTGACCCGCGAGGTGCTGCGCAGCACGCACCGCATTCTCAACGCGGCACTCGACGACTCCGCGGAGCCGGTGCCGGTGCGGCCGCGGCTGCAGGTCGTCCCGGACGCGCGCCCTGACCGCCGTCGTCCGCCGGGCCGTCACCGCGACAGCTGACCCGCCGGGCCGTGTCCGCGGCCAGCGCGATGAACACCAGCCCGCCCAGCACGTACCAGCCCGACAGTGCGGTCTGCCAGAGCGCGAAGTGACGCTCCGCCGGAGCCACGTGGGGCACGGCCCACACCGCGAAGCTCCAGAACACCAGGACGACCGGAGTCCAGCGCCGCCGCTGCATCCAGAGCAGCGCGGCGATCGGCAGGCACCACACCCAGTGATGGGTCCACGCGATCGGCGCGACCAGCAAGCCGGTGACGCCGCATACCGGCACCGCCCAGGCGTCCCCGATGCGGAGGTAGACGTAGCGGGCGCACCACAGGCCGCCGATCAGCACCGCCACGATGAGCAGTTCCCACGCGCTCGGCACGTCCCGGCCGTGGTACAGCCGGGCCAGCACGCCCCGGATCGACTGGTTGGCGGCATCCTCGAGCCGGCCGACCCGGCTCGAATCCCACAGCAGCTTCGTCCAGAACCGCCACGTGGCCGACGGCACGATCGCGGCCGACACCGCGACCGTGAGCGCGAACGCTACCGCCGCGTTGATCGCCATCCGGAATCGCCGGGTGATCAGCAGGTAGACGACGAACAGCCCCGGCGTGACCTTGACGCCGGTCGCGATGCCGATGCCGAGGCCACGGGTGCGTGCGGTCGACGGACGAAGGAAATCCCACTGGATCAGGGCGAGCAACGCGAGATTGACCTGGCCGTAGCGCAGCGTCGTCCACACCGGCTCGGCCCACAGCCCGACCGCCGCGAGCACGAGCGCCGCCGCGTAGCGGTTCGGCATCCGCACGCCGGCGAGCCGAGTCGCCTGGTCGCACACCACCAGCAGCAGCGCCAGGTTCACGACCACGCCGATGGTCTCGACTACAGCCCACGCGAGGTAGCTGAACGGGACGAACACGATCGCCGCGAACGGCGGATAGGTCGCGTCGAGACCCTTCGGTGTGGCCAACCGGCCGTAGAGATCGACGCCGTTGCGGATGGCTGCGCCCTCGACGCGGTAGACGGCCAGGTCGATGCTGCTCGGCGCCGCGAACCACCGGACGACCAGGTATGCCGCAAGCGACACCGCGAACGCGGCGCCGGCCCACAGCAGCGGACGTTCGCGAGCCGCACGGAAGGTGCCCATCGCTGGACACCCTAAACGCCGCGATTGTTCAGCGAGTGCGCACGAACAGATCGGCCGCGCCGTTCTTGTCCTTGCTCACCAGGTCGGACGGACGTCAGGACCTGCGGTCCCGGCTGCCCTTCCCGAAGACGCCGAGGATGCCGCGGCCCGGTCCGCGACCCTCGTTCATGTATTTGATGTCCTCGTCGCTGGCGCGCGACTTCCGTGCGCCCCACCACAGCGCCAGACCCAGCACGACGAGCATCACGATCAGCACCAGGTAGAGCATGTCCGGCTCCTCCGTCGGGTCCGTCCAGTGTGCACCGGATCGAGCTGCAGGAATCCCGTCGAATCCGGTGGCACCGCGTCGTAGCGTCGTCCGAGTGCATGGACGATGAACGCGGCAGACGCTGACCGCGCGGTGGCCGCGGCCAGTGCCGCCGCGGTCGCGCACGGCCTGCGCGTCGATGAGGCGGTCGTTCTGCACAACTCGAACAAGCTGACCGTGCGCCTGCTCCCGTGCGACGTCGTTGCCCGGGTGGCTCCCCCGGAGGAGCAGATCGCGCAGTTCGAGATCGAGCTTGCGCAACGGTTGGTCGCCAACGGAGCTCCGGTGGCCGCTCTCGATCCTCGCGTCGAGCCGCAGGATCACGAGCGGGATGGCTTCGTGATCACGTTCTGGACCTACTACGAAGCTGCGCGGTCCGGAGACATCGCGCCGGCCGACTACGCGGACGCACTCGAGCGACTGCACGCCGGTTTTCGACGCTTCGATGTGCCCGCGCCGCGCTTCACCGACCGTGTCGCGGAAGCCGAACAGCTGGTGGCAAGCCGCGACCTCACTCCGGAACTCTCGGAGACGGACCGAGAGTTCTTCGGATCTGCGCTGCGGACGCTGCGCCTTGCTGTCGATGGGCGCGGCGGCAGCGAGCAG
>DASXJN010000205.1:0-16370 GCA_036497365.1 Jatrophihabitantaceae bacterium
GATGATGTAGCCACCGTTGCCCACCTCGGGACCCGCGCCGGTCGAGATCGCGCTCCAGGTGTGCTGGCCGTCGGTCGCGGTCACGGTCGCCCCGATGAGCGGCCGCGCGATCCCGTTCGCCCCACTCACCTGCGTGATCACGCCGGCGATCGACCCGTCCACCTTGACGAGATGGATCCGGTACGGCTTCGCGGGTTTGGCCGAGTTGACCTTGACCAGGATGCTCGTCGGCGCGTAGCCGGTCGCGGTGAACGTGAGCGTGTACTGGCCGTCCGGCAACCCGTTGATGGCGAAGTTGCCTTCGCTGCCCGGAGTGGTGACCGTCGTCGTCGACGGCTCGCCCGAGGTCGCCGACGTGCCGGTCGTACCCGTCGCGCCGGTGGTCCCGCCGGGCGCGGTGCTCGCTGCCGAACCGCCGACGGTCACCGTTGCGCCACCCAGGCCGTGCTTGTCGGCACCGACGCCGGTGACCTTGCCGCTGATCGTCCCGCCGCCGCCGGTCAGGTCCTCGTTCACCGTGCGGGTGGACTGACCGGCGGCCAGGTCGACGATGTCGGTCGTCGAGCCGTGGTTGGGATCGCTGACCGTGATCACGTACGTCGCCGGCGTCGGCAGGTTCGTCAGGGTGAACGTGCCCACCGACCCGGTCGTCGGAGTGATCGCAGAGACCGCCTGGCCGTTGACGGTCGTGGTGACGGTGGCGCCGCCGACCTTGGTGCCGTTCGCGCGGACGACACCGCTGATCGACCCGGTCGCGGCGTTGAGGTCCTGGGCAGGCTCGATGCGCTTGTCGCCGGCCTGCACGGCGTCGACGAGCGAGGTGGTCTGGTAGCCCGGCGTGGTGAAGGTCAGCTCGTAGCGCTCGGGCGCCTGCAACCCGCTGATGGTGTACGTGTGCTTCGGCCCGGCGGTCTTGGCCTTGGCGATCTGCTTGGTCGTGCCGGTGGGTGTCAGCGAGTACACCTTGACGACCGTCGTCGCCGGGGTGAGCGTGTCGCCGGGATCGACGGTGCCGGTGATGGACGCGGGAGCGCCGTTGAGCGCCACGTTGATGCCGGTGGTCTGCCCCTGGGAATTCACGCGGACCGACTTCGCGCCGGTCTGCGACGGCGATCGGGGCCACCACTGAGTGATGAACTTGGTGCCCGGCGCGTTCTTGCCGCTGAACTTGATGAGGTAGTCGGTCGGGAACAGGCCGGCGAGGGTGTACGTGCCATCGGCCTGGGTCGCCGCCGAACTCACCGGCAGCAAGCCGTTGCGCGACTGGCGGAACGCCTGCACCAGGATCCGTCCGACGGTCGACAGGTCGCTGGTTGCCGTCACCGTCCCGGTGATCTCACCACCGACGCCGGGGATGACCTGCCCGGTCTTCGGCAGGGCACCGGCCGGTGCCGCCACCGTGCCGCCGGCGGCCCCTTGCACCGTGCTCGTCTTGGCGGAGGTGAAGAACGAGGCCGGCGCCGCCTTGGTCATCGGGTCGTTCGAGAACACCTTGGTGAGGCCGAGGAGGAACACCGAGGCCCATAACGCAAGGATCGTGAGCAGGACCAGCGCGGTCATCATGCCGCGGCTGAGCAGCGGTCGCTGCTTGAGCCGGACGGTGGTGATCCGCGGTTCGTCGAGTGCGGCGTCGCCCGGCTCGGCGTCCTCGCCGAGGTCGGCACGCTCGGCCTTGGCGAGCACCTTCAGCGGGCGCTCGAGAGGCGCGCCGGTGATCATTCGAGGCCCGCGCACGTGCAACAGCACCGGCAGTACGGTCCCGGGTTCGACCCGAGCCTGGGCCGGCGTGAACCGGGCCGACATCGACCGGTCGGAGTCGGCGGCCTCGAGCGAGACGTTCAACGGCACGTTGCCGTCGTTGGTGACCTCGATGACGAACCGGCCCGAGCGGCGCGCCTGCACGAGGCGCGGCTGCGGCGTCACGGCCACGCTCGGGCGCGGCGCGACCTCGATGTCGACGTCGAGGTACTGCGAAGGCAGGTGGGCGCCGTGCGAGACGAGTTCGACGGTCAGCGCGTGCCGTCCGGCGGGGTGGGCCGGCGGGATCGTCAGTGAGACGGTGAGCTGCCCGGCCGTGGCCGGGAACAGCGGCAGCAACTCGGGCGTCGACCGGACGTACTCGCTGGACAGGCCGATGACATTCGCGCTGATGCCGTCGATGACATCGCAGTTGTTGACCACGTCGACGACCACGTCGGTGGTCGCCCCGGGGTCTACCTGGAGGAGGTTCTGATCGGTCTCGGCACGCACGCGATTCACCCGATTCCGGGCAAATTGCACGATAAAAAGTCTGCGTCAGGTGACAGAGCTGACTGACCCGGCTGCGGCCAGCGCCGGGTCCCTCCGATCACCACATCGACTCCCAAGACACTTCGTGCTCGGGCGCGGGGGGATGCAGTGCGCTTCTACCGAGCAACGAGCGTCGCAATGATCTTTCACGGACCAGCTCAGTGTCTATGCGTGATTGCCTCAAGTCCGGCGCGAATATTGCTCAACCGGACAAAACGACCAAGATTTTTTCGCTATCTGAGCGCGCCGCGCGGAACTGGGTTCGCCAGCGCTTCGATCCGCGTGACCGGAGGTGCCGCGTCCTCCCAGACGAAGGTGTCCGCGGCGACGCTGAGCTCGAGTGCGAAGGACGCTTTGAGCTGTCCGCCCGAGCCCGACCAGACGTCGCGCGGCTTGTTGGCCTCGTCGTAGGCCATCCGCACGTGCACGGACGACGACAGCGGTCCGGTCACGTACTCCTCGGGCAGTACCGACCGCGCGGCGAAGTGGCTGACCAGGTCACCGAGCAACTGGTGCTCGTCGCGTGGGCTGCCGGCCCAGGCGCTGACCAGGTAGCCCAACCGCACCATCGGTTGAGGGGCGCGTCGCTCGGTGTTGCCGTTCTCGGTGACGCGTCGCACGGCCGCACGCACCGGCGAGTCGCTGAGCCCGACCTCGTAGAGGAAGAAGTTGACGGTGATGCGCGACAGCTGAGCCGACCAGTTGTTGGTCGGCGCCTCGAAGGTGACGTCGCCGAGGTCCTCCGGAAGCGGAAGCTCGGTGCGGACCATCTTCTCGAGGCTGTCGTCGACGATGCGGATGAACACTGCGCACCCCTTCGCCGGATTACCGCTGATACGGGCGGATTGTTCGCTCGTGTTCGTGGTCAGCTTGATCAGAATGTGTCGCCATAGTGCCACGGCCGGAGCTATCTTCACACCACCAGCAGCGGCTGCGGGAAGCGGGAGGACGGCTATGGCCGGAGCACAGTACGCACTCAAGCGTCGCCGGGTCGCTTCGCCTGCTTCCCAGGAACAGGCTCAAGAACAGCCCGCCGTCGCGCCCGCCCGACCATCGACCCTCACCGTCGGACCCGCCTTCGACCCCGCAGAGGCCGAAGCCGATCGGATAGCCGACCGGGTGCTCGCGCAGCTACGCACTGCCGCCGACGGTCAGCAGGACCACGCACCCGAGCACCGGAGCGAACACGACTCGCACGGTCTGCAGCGGTCGGCCACGGCCGCGCCGACCGCGGCCGTCGGCGCCGAGGGCGGCGCGCTCCCGAACGATCTCGAGGCGCGCATCGAGGGCAAGCGCGGCCGCGGTGCCGGTCTCGAGGACGGCGTGCGAAGCCGTATGGAGTCCGCGTTCGGCACCGACCTGGGCGACGTGCGGGTGCACACCGACGCCGAGGCCGCCGCCCTGAGCCAGAGCATCTCCGCGAAGGCGTTCACCACCGGCAAGGACATCTTCTTCGGTGCCGGCGAGTACGAGCCGAACACTGCCGCGGGCGAGCACACCCTTGCGCACGAGCTCGCACACAGCCAGCAGCAGGGTGGCGTGCGCCGCATCTCGCGCAAGTGGGACCTCAAGGCCAAGAAGCTCGGCCTCGGCGCGGCGACCAACGTGCGCACCATCAAGAGCCGCCCGGTCTGGTTCCTCGAAGACAAGGACGGCGACGAGATCGTCGTCAAGGCCGACAACCAGCCCTTCGGCCTGGGCGAGGTCGTCGGGGCGATGCACAAGAAGGTCAGCAACGTGAAGTCGGTCGAGCAGCGGACGCTGAGCTCGAGCGAGCGGCTCGATGTCGACAACATGATCGAGGTCTACGGCAACTTCCAGCCCGACCCGAGCTGGACGTCGCGGGGCGACTACATGAAGGTCGATCCCGCCAACTGGCAGAACCCGCCACCGAAGGACGCCGACTCGCGCGAGCTCGCCGTCGACAACGCGCTCGAACTGCTCAACGACAAGAAGCGAAGCATCATCGCGATGAACGTCGCGCCGGGCGAGGGTGGCGACCGGATCATGGAACGAAACACCGCGCAGAGCGGGGGCGAGTTCAAGTCCGAGATCCGATCGAAGCTCGCCGACACCGAGCACGTCCGGGATCTGGGGCGCATCACGACCGTCGACCTGTTCATGGGCAATCACGACCGCACCATGGCCGGCAACGTCGGCAACTTCTTCTACGGCAAGGACAACGGGCTGACGCTGATCGACCAGGTCGACCAAGGCACCGGGCAGGCGAAGAACTTCCAGCCGACGAAGTTCGAGAACTGGTCAGAGACCTCCGGGAACGATCTGTGCGTTCCGAAGGCGACCGCCAAGACGATTCAGGTGCAGCTCATCGAAGAGATGAAGAAGGCGGGCGACAAGGGCGGCAGAGAGTGGTTCAAGGCACAGGTGGACGGTAAGGACTACAGCCGTGAGGCCGAGTTCGAGGCCTACGTGGTCGACGGGATGCGAGAGGCTCGCGAGCGGTTGCTGAAGATCTTCGCGACCAAGCGCAACATCTTCAGCTCCGACTACCGAGCGCGTAAGTCGCTGAAGAAGACCGCGAACAAGGCGTCCAAGATGGATGAGGGCGACAAGACCGGTGCGCTCGAGGACGACGCGCCGGATTACTGGTCGATTCTCAAGCGACGGGCGGAATGGCTGCGCAAGGCAAAGATCGCCACCTGACGCCCGCGCCGGCACCCTGGCACAACTGGGCCGTCACGCTGCTCGAACGCGCACTCGTCGCGGACCGCGCAGGCGACGATGCGAGAGACGACGCAGCAGCCATGCTGGCTGCCGCCGACGCCGAGCTGGCCGCGGCCGACACCGCCCTGGCTGCTGCCGACGCGCTCGAGGATGCCTACGCCGGCATGGTCATGACAGCCGAGCTGGACGCGCTTTCGGCGCGCATCCTGGCACTGTGTGCTGCCGTCGAGGTCGATCGGCGGCTGCAGCGGCTCGTCGCAGCGCTGCAGCACGACCCGACAGCCACGAGGGTCGTAGCCGCGTCCCTGACCGACTGGCTCGGCCCGGAGGCCCTGCCGGCGCTCGCTGACGACGCCCCGCTTGCGCGTGCCGCCCTCGTCGAGATGGATCGTGCCACCGCGCTCGCCGCCACCCCGGTCGTCGTGCCGCGGACCGTCGTCTGGGCTCTGCTCGATGCGGCCCAACCCGATCCGGCCCTCGACCCGGCCGCGTATTCGGTCACCGCGCCCGACGGTTCGATCGGTACGGCCGACGTCGTGGTCGTCCACGGCAGCGACCCGGTGCGGTGCGTGCAAGCGGCCGTCACCGCGACGTGGGGTATCGAGTTCATCGTCACTCCACCGCCCGCCGACGAGGCCGGCTGGCGCGTGCTGGTGCGGCAGGCGAGCGTGGCCGGGTTGGGAATCGTCCTCGAACTGAGCGCGCCGCCCGACTCGTTGACCCGGCGGTGGGTCGAGCGTGCGTCGCATCTCGCCTTTGCGCTGTGCTCTGCCGCCCCGCTGCCGATCGACGCGCTGCCCGAGCGGAACTACCTCGAGATCGACGCGCCCGATCCTCGGGTGAGCGACGCCGAGTGGGACGCCGTGTTCGGTGCCGCGTCCCGCCCCGGCCGGCGACCCACCGCGGCACAGCTGCGCGCCGCGCGGCGCGTGCCGGGCGCGGATCCGGCGGCCGCAATCCGGCGGGTTGCCAGCGGCACCCTGCTCAAGCACGCGACCCGAATCGTGCCGAGCGTCGAATGGGACGAACTGATCCTGCCGCCCGCGCAGGAGCGGCGGCTGCGCGACCTCGTGGACCGTTACCGGTACCGCTCGGTCGTCCACGAGGAGTGGGGCCTGCCGCTGTTCCCGTCACCCGGCGTGGTGACGCTCTTCTCCGGACCGTCCGGCACGGGCAAGACGACGACGGCCGAGGTAATCGCGCACGAACTCGGTGTCGACATGTTCCGCGTGGACCTTTCCGCGCTGGTCAGCAAGTACATCGGCGAGACCGAGAAGAACCTCGAAGAGATCTTCTCCGCGGCGCACGCCGGGGACTACCTGTTGCTGTTCGACGAGGCGGACGCTCTGTTCGGAACACGGTCGAAGGTCAGTGACGCACGCGATCGGTACGCGAACATGGAGGTCTCGTACCTGCTGCAGCGACTCGAGAGCTACGACGGGTTCGTCGTGCTCACGTCGAACTTCCAGGGCAACATCGACCAGGCGTTCCTGCGCCGCATCCATGCCACGGTGCACTTCGTGATGCCCAGCGTCGACGACCGCGCCCGGATCTGGCAACGATGCCTGGCGAAGGCGCCGACCGACCAACTCGACCTGCCGTTCGTTGCCGAGAAGTTCGACCTCACCGGCGGCTCGATCCGCAACGCCGCGCTCACTGCAGCCTTCTTCGCCGCGAGCGGGCACCGGCCGATCGGCATGGTGGACGTGCTACGCGCGATCAGCCAGGAGATGGCCAAGCTCGGCCGTCGGCCCAACGACGACCAGTTCGGCCGGTGGCTGGACGAGTTGCAGGACTGACTGTCACGGCAACTAGACCTTTTTCGCCACGCGTTCCGGCGGGCGGCGACCCAGCTTGATGTACTCGCGGCGCACCGCAGCGTCGATGTGCCGCATGCCGAGCGGCTTGCCCTCGGCGACCGCGGCGTAGGCCGCCGACAGCACGATGTTGCGGACGTCGCCACCGGCCAGTTCGACGTGCGAGGCGAGCCAGTCGACGTCGACCGGGTCCTTGCGGTCGGTGGGCAGCCCGCCCAGGTGTCGGTGCCACAACCGGCGCCGCGTCGGTGCGTCCGGCTCCGGGAAGCTCACGATGAAGTGCAGCCGCCGCGCGAAGGCCGGATCGATGTTGCCGCGCAGATTGCTGGCCAGCACGGTGATCCCGTCGAACTGCTCCATCCGCTGCAGCAGATAGGCGATCTCCTGGTTGGCGTAGCGGTCCTTGGCGTCCTTGACCTCCGAGCGCGACCCGAACAACGCGTCAGCCTCGTCGAAGAAGAGCACCGCGTTGATCGCCTCGGCCTCGGCGAAGACCTTTTCGAGGTTCTTCTCGGTCTCGCCGATGTACTTGTCGACGATGCTCGAAAGTTCGACCTGGTAGAGATCCATGCCGAGCGAGTCCGCGATCACATGCGCAGCGAGGGTCTTGCCGGTACCCGGTGGCCCGGCGAACAGCGCGCAGATGCCCGTTCCCTTGCCGCCCTTCCCGTGCAACGGCCCGAGCGCGATGACCTCGTCGCGGTACCGCGCCCAGTCGAGCAGCCGGCGGATCTCGTCGAGTGCATGGCCGGAGAGCACGAGGTCGTCGAGCGTTGCGGATGCGTCCGGGTTGGCGCGGACCACCCGGCCGCGACCCAACTGCCGCACCGAGTGCCGGATCCGGTCGATCGACACGGTGTCCTCGCCGTGCAGGCGTGCCATCCGGTCGGCGTGGCGGCTGACGGCGACGATCTGCTCCGGCGACAGCGGCATGGCGGTGATCTCGCGTCCGGCCGCGCCGCCGAGCACCGGTGCCCACACCTCCTGGCGGTCGGCGACCGACAGCCGCGGCGCCGAGACGATCAGCGGCAGCTCGCTCGACCACTGCGGGTTCCACGGCTCGTGGCTGATGGCCAGGACCGGGACCGCTCCGGCGGTAAGTGTCGCCGCACTGGCCCGCTCGGCCCCGATGAGCACGAGCACGAGACCGTCCAGCGCGCACTCGAGTTGCAAGGCCGTGACCGCTTCGGCCACCGGCACCGCCGGGTCGAGTCGGTTCAGGTCGGCGACCAGGCAGGCCACGCCGAGCCGATCGCAGGCTGCGGTCGCCAGCGAGGTCGCCGCACCCCCGGGCCGGGTGTGGATCCACACCAAGCGCGACTGACTCTGCAGGGCGGCGACCACGACGTCGGTGCCGTCGACCGCGATCGGCACGGTGTCGACCAGCATCGGGAGTACGTAGACCGGCGGCAGCCCGCCGTCGCCGAGAAAGCCGGCGAGGCGCTCGGTGATCGCGAGCTGCCGAGCCAGCAGCACGTCGCTGCCGAGCACGCCGGCCAGACCGTACCGGCGCAGCGGCGCCAGCTCACCGAGCCTGGCGCGGGCGACCCCTCCGGTAGGAGGCAGCCCGGCCAGCTCGAGGGCGACCGCGACACTGGGCCGGGCCGGCCCTTCGTTTCCGGAGAGCAGGCCCAGCAGCAGATGCGCGGCCACGCTCTGCTCGGCGAGCGCGGCCACCTCGAACAGTGCGGCGTCGGCCTCGTCGAGCCCGAACTGCCGCACCACGGTGTCGAGTTGTTTGCGGGTTGCGGAGGCGGTCTCGTGTGCGTCGTCCGCGCTGAGGGCAGCCAGCGCGGCCTCGGCCGCCGAGGCGTGCGCCCAACCGGCCTCGACCCGCCGGTTCACCGCATCGGTGAGACGGTGCAACAGGTCCGTCACCCGGCGATCATCTCACCCGGCGCGTTTCAGCACCTTCCGGTTCCGCGCGGCAGCGACGGCCTGCCGCTCCTCGGGCGAGAGCTCGTGCTCGCCCTTGCCGTCGACGACCGCCTTTGCGTAGACGCGCGTGTCGGTTCGTCCGGTCATCGCTGTGATCGTCACGCCATCGCCGGCATCGTCGAGGAGGGCCAGCGAGAACGACATCCGTCCGGACATCTCGGTGAACGCGTCGTAGCGCACCAACGCAACGTGCCGGAGCGCGCCGGTCTCGGCCGACACGTGCTCAGCCGCCACGTCCGCGATCTCACCGCGCAGTTGCTCGACCTGCTCGCCCAGCGCGGCGGTCAGCTCTGCGTGCTGGCTGGTGATTTCGAGGAGGGATTGGCGGCCGTTCGGGCCACGGGTGCCGCGTGCGAGCAGCCGGGTGTCGTGCCGAACCTTGGCCAGTGTGCGCAATGCGATGTAGGCAGCCACGAGCGCGACGTACGCGAGCACCAGTGCGAACACGGCCGCGTACGTCACCATGGCCGTCAGGCTAGGACGGCGACAGATCGGGTAGTGGGACGCTGGAGGCATGACTGCCCCCGCGCCGTTCCTCGACCTCGGCCTGCGGCCGGAGCTGCAACAGGCGCTCGATGCCCTCGGCTACGAAGAGCCCACGCCGATCCAGGCCGAGGCGATCCCGGTGCTGCTCGGCGGAAGCGATCTCGTCGGTCAGGCGGCGACCGGGACGGGAAAGACGGCCGCGTTCGCGCTGCCGTTGCTGCAGCGGCTCACCCTCGGCGGGACCGGGCCGCACGGGCTCGTCCTCGTGCCGACCCGTGAGCTCGCGATCCAGGTGGCCGAGGCGGTGCACCGCTACGGGCGCCCGCTCGGTGCGCGGGTGCTCGCCGTGTACGGCGGCCAGCCGATCGGACGGCAGATCCGCGCGCTCGAGTCGGGTGTCGACGTCGTCGTCGCCACACCGGGACGGGTGCTCGACCATCTCGGACGTGGCACCCTGCGGCTCGGTGACGTGTCGGTGGTCGTGCTCGACGAGGCCGACGAGATGCTCGACATGGGCTTCGCCGACGACATCGACGCGATCCTCGACGCGGTGCCGCAGGAGCGGCAGACCGTGCTGTTCTCGGCGACGCTGCCGGCACGCATCAACGGCCTCGTGCGGCGGTACATGTCCGACCCGGTCAAGGTGACGATCCACGGCGAGCGCGCGGGTAGTGACACGAAGGCCGTCCGGCAGGTCGGCTATCTGGTGCCGCGCGTGCACAAGGCTTCCGCGCTCGGCCGGTTGCTCGACATCGAGTCGCCCACCGCGACAGTTGTCTTCTGCCGCACCCGCGCCGAGGTCGACACGCTGACCGAGGCCATGATGTCGCGCGGCTACCGCGCCGAGGCGCTGCACGGCGGCATGACTCAGGATCAGCGCGACCGGGTGATGCAGCGAGTGCGGTCCGGTGCTGCTGAACTGCTGGTGGCCACCGACGTCGCCGCGCGCGGGCTCGACATCGACGCCCTCACCCACGTCGTCAACTTCGACCTGCCCTCCGACCCGGACTCGTACGTGCACCGCATCGGCCGCGTGGGCCGCGCGGGGCGCTCCGGCGTCGCGATCACTCTCGTCGAGCCGCGCCAGCACCGGCTGCTCAAGACGATCGAGAAGGCCACCCGCCAATCGATCGCGATCGAGTCCCTGCCGACGGTCGCCGATCTGCGCGCGCGGCGACTCGAGCTGACCAGGGCGGCGCTGCAGCAGGCCCTCGACGAGGACGACTCCGACAAGTACCGCGTCGTCGTCGAATCGCTCGCCGACGAGTACGACCTGATGGAGATCGCGCTCGCCGCGGTGAAACTGGCACACGAGACCGACCAGCCCGACGAGGACGAGGAGATCCCCGCCGTCGTGGCGCGGCCGGCGTCCAAGCGAGGCGAACGGCCCGCCCCGCGGACGACCGGCGACACGACCCGGATCTTCGTCGGCCTCGGATCGGCGGCGAAGATCCGTCCGCAGGATCTCGTCGGCGCGATCGCCAACGAGTCCAGCCTGTCCGGCCGGCAGATCGGCGCCATCGAGATCACGCACAAGTTCTCGGTCGTGGAGGTGCCGACCACGGCCGCCGACGAAGTGATAGCTGCGCTGCGCGCCACGACGCTCAAGGGACGCAAGCCGCGGGTGGAGCGCTACCGCCCGTCGCGCTGATCGGTGTCGTCGCGCTGCTGTGTCTCTCGGCGACGATTGAGCCAGTAGAACAGGGCGCACAGGAACACGAAGAACATCGCCATAGTGGTCAGGGTCCGCGACCACGAGTAGTGGTCGGAGAGGCGGTCCAGCAGGCCGACCAGGACGGCACCGAGCACGGCGCCGAGCAGGTCGACTCCGCGCAGCCCGAACTTCACGTGGCCAGGGTATGTGCGAGCCTTTATGACGTGACTGTGCACCTGCGTCCTGTGCTGTCGAGCCTGCCCGCCTACGTCCCTGGCCGGACGGTGCCCGGCGCGATCAAGCTGGCCAGCAACGAGACGCCGCACCCGCCCCTGCCCGCCGTGCTCGAGCGGATCGCCGATGCGGCCGCGCTGGCGAACCGGTATCCCGACAGCAACTCGGTCGTGCTGACGAACGCGCTCGCCGATCGCTACGGCGTCGACGTCGGGCGGGTCGTCGTCGGCTGCGGTTCGGTGTCGCTGTGCACCCAACTCGTGCAGGCCGTCGCCGACGCCGACGAGGAGGTCGTCTACGCATGGCGATCCTTCGAGGCGTATCCGATCATCTCCGCGGTCAGCGGTGCCTCGTCCGTGCAGGTGCCACTGCGGGACTACGTGCACGACCTCGACTCGATGGCCGAGTCCATCACCGGGAAGACCCGCCTGATCTTCGTCTGCAACCCGAACAACCCCACCGGCACCGTCGTCGACCGCGATGCGCTGGCAGCGTTCCTGCGACGCGTGCCGGAGGACGTCGTCGTCGCCCTCGACGAGGCCTACCGCGAGTACGTCACCGACCCGGCCGTCGCCGACGGGCTGACCCTGCTGGACGAGCACCCGAACCTCGTCGTGCTGCGCACGTTCTCCAAGGCGTACGGACTGGCCGGGCTGCGGGTCGGCTACGCGATCGCCGCGGATCCGCAGGTCGCCTCGGCGCTGCGCCAGACCCAGGTGCCGTTCGCCGTGACGACGGTCGCCCAGGCGGCCGCGCTCGCCTCGCTGGAGCCCGAGGCCGAGGCGCAGTTGCGCAGCCGGGTCGCCGAGGTGGTCACCGAGCGTGATCGCGTCCGCGCGGCACTGCGCTCCTACGGTTACGACGTGCCGCCGACCCAGGCCAACTTCGTGTGGGTGCCGATGGGCGACGACACCGTCCGGTGGGCGGCCGGGTGCGAGGACCGCGAGGTCATCGTGCGGGGCTTCGCCGGCGCGGGCGCGCGCGTCACGATCAGTACGCCGGACGAGAACGATCGCTTTCTCGCGGCTGCTGCCGAGTTGGCGCCCTCACGCGGCTGACGACGGACCGGTCGACTCCGGCGTCGATCGCCGCGTCGGACGCAACCGCGGCCAGAGCAACCGCGCCGCGACCGCGAGCAACAGCAGAACCACCGCGAACGGCAGCACCGCGCCGATGATCGTCGCAAGCACCGAGACGCCCTTGGTGAAGGCGTGCCAGCCGTTGAGCAGGCCGCCCACGAACCCGGACCGGTTGTGATGGACGGGTTTCGGCGTCGGCTTGCGCGCCGGTGCCGGCGGGCTGGTGAGTGCCAGCGTGATCGCCGCGGTCGTCGTCTGCGCGGCCAACGCACGTGACTGTGCCTGCAGCGATTCGAGGTCGCTCTCGCGCTGGTTGAGCTCGTCCTCGATGGTGATCACATTCCCGATCTTGTGCGCGTGCTGGTAGAGCACCCGCAGCCGGTTGATCGCCGCTCGGGCGCTCGCCACCCGAGAGTTCACGTCGGCGACCTTCGAGGTGACATCGCGCGTCGACAGTTCCCTCGACTTCTCGACGCCCAGCGCCGACAGCTGGTGCAGCACGCTGGTCAGGTCCTCCGGTGGCACGCGCAGCAGCAGGGTCGCGGTCGGGTACTTGCCGGAGGTCCGGTCGTCGGAGTCCACCTCTCCGCCCACCGCGGTCGCGATCGCCTCGGCCGTGTCGGCCTTGCCGGCCACGGACTGGCCGTGCTTGACCTGCACGGTCATGTTCGCCACCCGGATCTTCGCCGAGTCGAGTTCGAGGTCGGCCAGCGTGCCGTCGCCCGATCCGCCCGTCGGGGCCGCCTGCTTCTCGCCGCCGGATCCCCCGCCCGCCGGGGCTGCCTTCAGTGCGGCGTGCGGAGGGGCGAGAGCAGCACCCGCCACCGGCGCGGACCCGGCGTTCCCGCCGGCGCTACCGCCGCCGCCGGACGATGCGGTGCACGCGCCCAGCAGTCCGACGCCGAGAAGAGTGAGCACGCCCAGCGCGCTCCAGCGCAACAGTTTCGGTCGAGGTCCCATGCCCCTCTGACGAGGCGGCCGACCTTCGGGGTTCTGGCGCGAGGGTCACGAGTCGGTGTCGGAACGGACGCCGCCGGCCGCGTCACGCACTGCGGCGGCGACCGCGGTCGGGACGTTCGGATCGAACACCGACGGCACGATGTAGGTCGCGTTCAGCTGCTCGTCCGACACGCAGTGTGCCAACGCATCAGCTGCCGAGAGCAGCATTGCGATCGAGATCTCGGTAGCCCGGGCGTCCAGCAGGCCACGGAAGACGCCGGGGAAGGCGAGCACGTTGTTGATCTGGTTCGGGTAGTCGGAGCGGCCGGTGGCGATCACCGCGGCCCGGTGCTGAGCGGAGTCGACGTCGGTCTCCGGGTCGGGGTTGGCCAGCGCGAAGACGATCGCCGAGGCGGACATGTCGTCGATCCACTCCGCCGGGAGCACGTTGGGTGCCGAGACCCCGATGAACACGTCCGCCCCGCACAGCGCGTCGTGCAGATCGCCCGTCACGGCCGCGGGATTGGTCATCGCGGCGAGGCGGCGCTTGGCCGGCGAGAGCGACTCGTCGGACGGCGACAGGATTCCCTCGCGGTCCCAGACGAGCACCGACTCGGCGCCCGCGTGGAGCAGCAGGGTGACGATCGCGGTGCCGGCCGCGCCGCCGCCGGCGACCACGATGCGCACTGCGCCGAGATCCTTCGAGACACACCGCAACGCGTTGGTGAGAGCGGCGAGCACGACGATGGCCGTGCCGTGCTGGTCGTCGTGGAACACCGGGATGTCGAGGATGTCGCGCAGCCGCTTCTCGATCTCGAAACAGCGCGGTGCCGAGATGTCCTCGAGGTTGATGCCGCCGAACCCCGGCGAGATGCCTCGCACGATCCGCACGATCTCGTCGGTGTCCTGCGTGTCCAGGCAGATCGGCCAGGCGTCGATGTTGGCGAACCGCTTGAACAGGGCGGCCTTGCCCTCCATGACGGGTAGTGCCGCGCCCGGCCCGATGTTGCCGAGCCCGAGGACGGCGGACCCGTCGGTGACGACAGCGACGGCGTTGCCCTTCACCGTCAGCTTGGCGACGTCCTCGGGATGCGCGGCCAGCGCCAGCGACACCCGTCCCACCCCGGGGGTGTAAGCCATCGACAGGTCGTCGCGGGTGCGGAGCGGCACCTTCGACTCGACCGAGATCTTTCCGCCGAGGTGCAGCAGGAAGGTCCGGTCGGACACCCGGTGCACCGTGACGCCCTCGACCGCGCGGAGCGCGTCGACGATCTCCGTGGCGTGCTCGCCGTTCACGGCCGAGCAGCTGACGTCGATCGTGATCCGGTCGGAACGCGATTCGCTGACGTCGATGGCGGTCACGAGCCCGCCGGCAGCTCCGACCGCAGTTGCCAACATGCCCACCACCGCGGCGGACGGCACGGCGTAGACGCGCACGGTGATCCCGTAGGACGCGCTGGTCGGCAAGGGGCGGGGACGTGCGCTGTCCGGAAGGGCCATGCCCTCATCTTTACGCCCGTGCCCGGATGCCGGAAGGTTAGGGATGTGGGAGAGGACGTCAAGCACACCGAGTTCAGCGGGAAAGATCGCCAGCAGTACCGCGCCAAGGTGCGCCGCTGCCTGGACGTGTTCTCCCGCATGCTGAGCGAAGCGAAGTTCGACTTCGAGCGGCCGATGACCGGGCTCGAGATCGAGTTCAACCTCGTGGACGAGGACCGGAACCCGGCGATGCGCAACGCCGAGGTGCTCAACGCGATCGCGAACGACGACTTCCAGACCGAACTCGGCCAGTTCAACATCGAGATCAACGTTCCGCCGCGGCAGTTGACCGGGACGAACGTCATCGACCTCGAAGCCGACCTGCGGGCGAGCCTGAACGACGCAGAACAACGGTCGAGAGCGCTGGGTGCGCACATCGTGATGGTCGGCATCCTGCCGACCCTCGGCCCCGAGCATCTGACCCGTGAATCCCTCAGCGCGAACCCGCGCTACGCCCTGATCAACGAGCAGATCTTCCAGGCCCGCGGTGAAGACATCCCGATCAGCATCGACGGCGTGGAGCGACTCTCCACGTCGACCGACACGATCGCTCCGGAGGCGGCCTGCACCAGTGTGCAGTTCCATTTGCAGGTAAGCCCTCAGCAGTACGCCGCGACCTGGAACGCGGCGCAGTGCATGGCCGGTGTGCAGGTGGCGCTCGGTGCCAACTCGCCGTTCCTGTACGGCAAGGAGTTGTGGCGCGAGACCCGGATCGCACTCTTCGAGCAGGCGACCGATACCCGTCCGGAGGAATTCAAGTCGCAGGGAGTGCGGCCGCGCGTCTGGTTCGGCGAGCGATGGATCACCTCGATCTTCGACCAGTTCGAGGAGAACGTGCGCTACTTCCCGTCCCTGCTCCCCGTGTGCGACGACGAGGATCCGGTCGAGGTGCTCGACCGCGGCGACACCCCGACGCTCGGGGAACTGCGCATGCACAACGGCACGATCTACCGCTGGAACCGGCCGGTGTACGACGTGCACCGCGGCAAACCGCACCTGCGGGTCGAGAACCGCGTGCTGCCCGCAGGTCCGACCGTGGTCGACGTGCTCGCCAACGCGGCCTTCTACTACGGGTTGCTGAAGACTTTGGCGGAGGAGGACCGTCCGCTCTGGACGCGGATGTCGTTCACCGCCGCCGAGGACAACTTCAACGCCGGCGCCAAGGACGGCATCAACGCCCAGCTCTACTGGCCCGGGCTCGGGGACGTGCCGGTCACCGAGCTCGTGCTGCGCCGACTGCTGCCGTTGGCGCGCGCCGGGCTCGACGCCTGGGGCGTCGACTCGTCGGTCAGCGACCGGCTGCTCGGGATCATCGAGGGCCGCTGCATCACGGCGACCAACGGGGCCGAGTGGCAGGCCCGCACCTTCCATGCGATCGACGCCGCAGATCGTCCGCTCGATCGACGCGACGCGCTGCGCTCGATGGTCACGCGCTACATGGAGAACATGCACTCCAACGCCCCTGTGCACACCTGGACCACCTGAACCCCAGATCTTGCCGGCACGAGAGTGCCCCGGGCGCCACTTAGACCGGCCCGTGCAAGGATGAGGATTGGTCCGACCCTGGGACCGCAAGTTCGTCCGTCACAACGAGGTGACCACCAAATGTCGGCAGGGCACGCCGAGATGTCCACAGAGTTGACCGAGCTAGCGCCGGGTGTCGATCTAGACGCCTTCAGCAGTCGCTATCTCGCGCATGCGGCGAGCCAG
>DASXJN010000206.1:0-19940 GCA_036497365.1 Jatrophihabitantaceae bacterium
CCATCGTGCGCATCCAATCGATGACCAAGGCGATCACCACGGTTGCCACGCTGCGCCTGATCGAGGCCGGCGAGCTCGGCCTCGACACCCCGGTCGAACAGTGGCTCCCCGAACTCGCCGACCGCCGCGTCCTCACCAGCCCGACAGCCGGGCTGGACGACACCGTCGCGGCCGACCATCCGATCACGGTGCGCCGTCTGCTGACCAACACGTCGGGCTCCGGCATGATCCTCGCCAACTCCCCGCTGCAGCAGGCGATGGCCGACAACGGCACCGAGGCCGGACCCGACCCGGTGACCCTCGGGGCCGACGAATGGCTGCGTCGGCTCGCGGAACTGCCATTGGCCTTCCAGCCCGGTGCCGGCTGGCGCTATCACCACTCGTTCGGGATGCTCGGGATCCTCCTTGCCCGCGTGACCGGCCGACAACTCGGCGACCACCTCGACGACGACATCTTCGTTCCGCTCGGCATGACCGACACCGCGTACTGGGTGCCCGAGGACAAGCTGGATCGCCTGCCGGCCGCACATCGCCATGCATCGGACGGTTTCGTCGAGACCGAACCGGCAGGTGGCGGCTTCTACGCCGGACCACCCCCGTTCGACGTCGCCCACGCCGAACTGGTCTCGACCGCACGCGACTTCTATCGCTTCTCACGTGCGCTCGCCGACGACACCGGGCTGATCTCTGCCGAGCACAAGCGGCTGATGACCAGCGATCAGGTGTCGGCGCAGTGCAAGACCGCCGAGAGCTTCTTCCCCGGCTTCTGGGACAGTTCGGGTTGGGGATTCGGCGTCGCCGTCCAGACCGCCGGACACGAGGGTCGCTACGGCTGGTCCGGCGGACTCGGCACCGACTTCTACATCGACCCGGACGGCACGGTCGCCGTGCTGCTCACCCAGGTAAGCATGGACGGACCGCTCTGGCCGCTGCTGACCGACTTCCAGAACCTGACACCGTCCCGGTGAGCTAACCCAGCGCGTCGCCCACGATGCGCAGGGCTTCGTCGGCGGCGATGCCGTTCTCGGCGGCGACCTTCGCGTACCGTTCGGCCGCCGCGCGAACCTTCGCGCGCGACCGGTCACCGGACGAACTGACCACGGTGCCACCTCGGCCGCGCGTCTCGACGAGCCCGGCCGACTCCAATTCGCGATAGGTACGGGCGATCGTGTTCGCCGCAAGCCCCAGCGACCCTGCCAGCGCACGCACCGGCGGCAACCGGGTTCCGACGACGAGCGTGCCGGTGTTGATCTGCTCGGCCAACTGCCGGCGCACCTGCTCGAACGGCGGCACGGCCGAACCGGAGTCGATCTCGAGATGAACCGTCATCTACCGCTCCACGACCGAGTCGAGGGCATCGACCACCAACTGCCAGTCGGACGACCCGGGATCGATCACCGAGAAGTGATCGCCGCCGGCCTCCACCAACCGGGCGTCGGCTCCCGCCTCGCGAGCGGCGCTCACGTACGCGGCCGATTGGGCGAACGGCACGTTGGCATCAGCGCGCGCATGCACGCACACGACGGGGACGGCGAGCGGGATCGCCGCCATCGGATCTGCCGCCGCGTACTGATCAGCACGATCCGCAGGCGACCCGCCCATCAGCGACTGCGCCGCCCCGTCGCTCAGGTTGCGGTGCGCCGCGTCGATGAGCCCGAGCACGCCCGCCTGCGACACGACGCCGGTCAGCCGTACGCGTGCAGCGCCGCGGCCCGCCGCCCACACCGCGAGATGGCCGCCCGCGCTGTGTCCCAAACCGATCACGGACGAAGTGTCGACCGGCAGGTCGGCAAGCACGTCGATCCCGGCGGCGATGTCGTCGAAGGTCGCCGGCCAACCGCCGCCGTTGCCCATCCGGCGGTACTCGAGATTCCATGCCGCGTACCCGCGCGCGGCGAGATCGACGGCCAACGGCCGGCCCAACGAGAGGTCGTACCCCGACCGCCAGAACCCGCCGTGGATGATCACCACCGTCGCCCGGGGTGTCCCGGCCGGCAGCGTCAGTTCGCCGAACTGAGCCGGGTCGTCCCCGTACTCGTAGCGCGTCACACCTTCGTCGCGATCGCCCGTGCGACAGCGATCGCGTTCAGGGCCGGGCTGGTCACCACGGTCCGGACGACGCACATCACGATGCCCTTGCTGAACGCGCACGCCCAGTCCGTGCCGTGGTCCTTGACGTAGAAGTGCGTCTGGAAGCACAACCCGGGCGTCGACCCGACGATCTGCGCCTGCTGCAGGTGGCTGCCTTCCTTCGTGCTGAGCCGCACGAAACCGTTGTAAGCATCGCGGGCGGACGGATATCGATACGTCTGGATCTCGACAGCAGGTTGATGCGGCCCGGGCAGATGCTCGCTCTGCGCGAGCGGTGAGTTCTGCAGCGCGTAGAACCGGCAACCCACCAGTCGCCCGCCGCTGTGCAGCACGGTGATCCGTTCCAGGCGCATGCCGACCTTGTGCGCCGCCGCCTGCTGGTCGAGCAGTGGGCACGCCGACGCCGTGGCTGATTTCGTGGCGCCGGACGAGATCGGCGGGACGACCGACACCGGGGCGCTGGACGGATGTGGCGACACGGTCACGATCGAGGTGCGCACGTCGGTGGACGGTGCGGTGGAGCCTCCGCCGCTCGAACCCGGCGTGCAGGCTGCCAACGCGCCCACCGCCAGGATCAGGACGCACCACCTCACACCGGTTCGCATGATGGTTCACGTTAGGCGATGCCCACTATCGTGAACGAGTGCATCGGTCGGGTTTCGCTTGCTTCGTCGGCCGTCCGAATGCCGGCAAGTCCACCCTGACCAACGCCCTCGTGGGCAGCAAGATCGTGATCACCAGCGACAAACCTCAGACGACCCGGCACGCGGTGCGCGGCATCGTCAACCGGGACGACGCGCAGCTAATCCTGGTGGACACGCCGGGCCTGCACCGTCCGCGCACGCTGCTCGGCGAACGGCTCAACGATGTCGTCCGCGCGACTCTTTCTGATGTCGACGTGGTCGGCTTCTGCATCCCCGCCGACCAGCGCATCGGCCCCGGCGACCGCTACATCGCCGGCGAGCTGGCGGCCTTGCGGGCACCGGTCGTCGCGATCGTCACCAAGACCGACACCGCATCGAAGCGGCAGGTGGCCGAACAGCTGATCGCCGTCTCAGAACTCGGCGACTACGCGGACATCGTCCCGGTGTCAGCTGTGTCGGGCGAACAAGTCGATCTGCTCGCGAACATCCTCGTCGGCCACCTGCCCGAGGGTCCGCAGCTCTACCCGGACGACATGCTGACCGACAACGACACCGAAACCCGCATCGCCGAACTCATCCGCGAGGCGGCGCTGGACGGAGTCCGCGACGAGTTGCCGCACTCCATCGCAGTGACCCTCGACGAGACCAGGCCGCTCGAGAACCGCCCCGAGATCACCGAGATCTTCGCGACGATCCACCTCGAACGACCGAGCCAGAAGGGCATCGTCATCGGCACGCGCGGCGCGCGACTGAAGCAGATCGGCACCGTCGCCCGGCGTGGCATCGAAGACCTCCTCGACACCCGCGTGCACCTCAATCTGCATGTGGCCGTCGAGGCCAACTGGCAGCGCGATCCCAAGAAGCTCGATCGGCTGGGTTTCTAGACGATGCTCCAGACCTACCGCGCGGTCTTCCGCGCTCCGGGCTCGGCCGCGTTCGCCGCGGCCGGCTTCGTCATGCGCATGCCGATCGCGATGTATCCGATCGGGCTGGTGCTCATCATCTCCG
The DNA here is from genome assembly GCA_036497365.1 of Jatrophihabitantaceae bacterium. Taxonomy (GTDB): domain Bacteria; phylum Actinomycetota; class Actinomycetes; order Mycobacteriales; family Jatrophihabitantaceae; genus RYN-133. The sequence continues at coordinate 3,744 of DASXJN010000206.1, forward strand.
GGCGCACCGGCGAGTACGGCTTCGCCGGCGTGCTCAGCGCCGCGTACATCTTCGGTGCTGCGCCGGGCAATCCGATCCTCGCCCGGCTCATCGATCGCTACGGCCAGGGCAAGCTGCTCCTCCCGTCGTCCGCGGTCACGCTCGGGTCGACGATCGCGTTGGCGTTCCTGCTCGAGAACGACGCGCCGAACTGGGTGCTGGTCATCCCGACTGCGATCGCGGGGTTCAGTTACCTGTCGGTCGGGTCTCTCGTCCGGGCGCGATGGTCGCTCGCGCTGGCCGGACGCCCCGAGCTGAGCACTGCCTACTCACTCGAGTCGGTGCTCGACGAGCTGATCTTCATCGTCGGCCCGCTCACCGCCACGATCATCGCCACTCAGGCCGATCCGGTAGTCGTGCTGTGGGTCTGCTGCGCGCTGATCGGCACCGGCGCCGTGTGGCTCTCGATGCAGCACGCCACCGAACCGCCCGCGCACCCGGCCGGCGGCCCGCGGCCTCCGTCCGCGTTGCGCTCGCGCGGCATCGTCCTGCTCACCCTCGGCACCGCGGCGATGGGTGCCTTGTTCGCCAGCGCCGAGATCACCATGGTCGCGTTCTGCGGGCAGCACGGCCATCGCGGCCTGAGCGGCGTGCCGCTCGCCCTGTTCGCCGGCGGCAGCGGCATCTCGGGGTTGTTCTACGGCGCCCGCACCTGGCACACCGGAGTGCTCACCCGGTATCGGTTGCAGGCGGTCATCTTCGCGCTGCTGACGGTGGTGTTCCTGGCCGCCACCAACGTGTGGACGCTGTGCGTCTGCGCGTTCATCGTCGGTCTCGGCACGGCCCCGACGCTGATCACCGCGTTCGGGATCGCCGAGCACTACGTGCCCTCGACGTCGCTCACCGAAGGGCTCGCCTGGGTGCTCACCGGGCTCAACATCGGTTACGGCGCCGGTTCGGCCATCGTCGGTGCGATCGCGGACGCGCACGGCGCACGTGTCGCGTTCCTGGTGACCATGGTGTCCGGCTTCCTGATGGCTGCGGGCGCGGTCGCGCTGCACGCCCGGTTGCGCGCGTCCGACCCGGCTGGTCGGACCCCGGTGGGACCATCGGAGCATGCCGCTCTACCGTGACGAGGCGGTCGTGCTCCGGGTGCACAAGCTCGGCGAGGCCGACCGCATCGTCACGCTGCTCACCCGCCGGCACGGCCGGGTCCGTGCCGTCGGCAAAGGGGTGCGGCGCACCACCTCGAAGTTCGGCGCCCGGCTCGAACCCGGCAGCCACATCGATGTGCAGCTCTACACCCGGCTCGCGCCGGAGCAGCGCCTGCCGGGCGGCGACCGCGGCCTCGAGATCGTGCAGCAGACCGAGTCGATCGGCGCCTACGGCGCGCAGGTGGCCAACGACTACCCGCGGTGGACGGCGGTGTCGGCCATTTGCGAGACGGCCGAGCGGCTCACCGATGAGGGCGAGCCGTCGCTACGGCTGTTCCTGCTCACCGTCGGCGCGTTGCGCACGCTGGCCGAGCGGGAGCGCGACCCCGGCCTGGTCCTCGACGCGTTCTTCATCCGTGGCGCGGCACTGTCCGGTTGGGAGCCGGCGCTGACCGAGTGCGCCAAGTGCTCGGCGCCCGGGCCACATGGCGCGTTCAACGTGCCGGCCGGGGGAGCGGTGTGCCCCGACTGCCGCCCGCCGGGCTCGGCCCGGCCGCAGCCTGCCGCGTTCGAGCTCATGTCCGCGCTGCTCGGCGGCGACTGGGCACGCGCCGACAGCTCCGCTGCGCCGGAGCGGCGCGAGGCCAGTGGCCTGATCGCCGCCCACCTGCAATGGCATCTCGAACGCGGGCTGCGGTCGTTACCGCTCGTCGACCGGCTCTGACGATCTTGATTGGTCGACTGCAAGAACCATTTTCAACTCTCGGTTGCGCGACGCAGCACGTCGCGCAATTCGTCCTCGGTGTTGCCGAAGTGTTGCGACCCGATCCGCGCGGCGGCGACCGGATCGCCGTCCACCACCGCCTCCGCGATCGCACGATGCTCAGGTAGCGCCTGCGCGTAGCCGGCCGGTGTGAACGGCTCGACCGAGAAGCCGATGCTGACCTCGGCGAGCAGGTCTTCGCGCAGCTTGATCAGCCTGGGGTTCTTCGCCGCCTGCGCCACCGCATTGTGCAGCCGCAGGTCCGCGCGCTGCGCATCGGCGAGATCGGGTGCCGACTCGTACTGCGCGAGCGCCGCGAGGATCTCGCGCCGGTCGTCCGGATCTCGTCGTTCGGCGGCTGTCGCGGCGACCAGTGATTCGACGAGTTTCCGCATGTCAAAAGCAGATTCCAACTCGGCCCACAGCGGTTCCAAAGTTGCGCGCACCGAGTTCGCGGTCTGATCCGTCCACTGGCTCGTGACGTAGGCGCCGCCGTTTCGTCCGCGCCTGATGTCGAGCATGCCGAGCTTGGCGACTCGTGCGAGCGCCTCACGCACCGTGTTGCGGGACAGGCCGAGCTGCGCAGAGAGATCACGTTCGGCCGGCAAACGCTGGCCGGGAACGAACTCGCCGACGGCGATCGCGGTGACGATCCGGTCGGCGAGCGCGGTCGTGACCGGAACCTGCTGGGGCGGGGCCAGCAGCGACGCGACCTGGTCGCGGTCCATTCCGGACACTCCTCGACACACTCCTCGACGATCTTGCACAGCAGGTTGCCGGACGGTTTCCGGAGTGGCTCAGCCTAGGGTTCCGGACGATAACCGACACGAGACCGTTACAAAAGGCTCCTTGACCGGACCAAAATGCCGGTGCGAGAGTTCCCGAGGCGCACGAAACGGGAGCGCCCCGGTCCGGGACCGTTTGGGATCGGCAGGCATCCGGCGGACGGAGAGCTGTGCCAGTACTCGATCCGACCTCGAGCGGCACGATCGATTTCGGCGGCCACTCCACCTGGTACCGCATCACCGGCGACATCGATGCCACGCGCAACGCCGGCAAGAGACCTCTGGTGATCCTGCACGGCGGGCCGGGCGCGGCGCACAACTACACGCTGCGGATGACGATGCTCAGCGAGCGCGACCGGGCAGTCGTCCACTACGACCAGCTCGGCTGCGGTAAGTCGACGCACCTGCCCGATCAGGGCGTCGATTACTGGACGGTCGACCTGTTCCTCGACGAACTCGACAACCTGCTGCGCGGACTGGGCGTCGCCGACGACTACGACGTGCTGGGCCAGTCGTGGGGGGGCATGCTCGGTGCCGAGCACGCGATCCGACGCCCGGACGGTCTGCACAAGCTGGTCATCGCGGACTCCCCGGCCTCGATGGAACTCTGGGTGAGCGAGGCCAACCGGCTGCGCGACCTGCTGCCGCCGGACGTGCAAGCGACGCTGCTCGAGCACGAGCGGGCGCAGACGACCGACAGCGCCGAGTACCGCGCGGCGGAGGAAGTCTTCTACGCGCGGCACGTCTGCCGCGTCGTGCCGAATCCACCCGAGGTCACCGAGAGCTTCGCCTCGATCGACGAGGACCCGACGGTCTATCACACGATGAACGGTCCGAGTGAGTTCCACGTTGTCGGCTCACTGCGGGACTGGAGCGTCGTCGACCAGGTGTCCGCGATCAACGTTCCCACGCTCGTCCTCCGGGGGGAGCACGACGAGGCCACCGCGGCTGTCGTCCAACCCTTCCTCGACTCGATCCCGGACGTGCGCTCGCACGTGTTCCCGGAGTCGAGCCACATGCCGCACGTCGAGGAGGAAGACGCGTACATGGCCGTCGTCGGCGACTTCCTCGACGGCACCGACGTAACGCAAGCGCCGCAGGTCGCGGCGGCCGAAGGAGGCAACCAATGAGCAGGCGCGTCCGAATCGCGTTCGCCGCAGCCGCAGTCGGCGTGGCGTTGGGCATCAGTGCGTGTAGTGGATCGTCACCGAATCCGGCCGCGAGCAATCCCGGCGGGTCGTCCCAGCCGTCCACCCAGCCGTCTGCGAGCGCGCCCGGCACGTTCCAGCAGCAACATAAGGGCGGCACGCTGCACTTGGTCGCAACTGCGGCCGGCGGCACGCTCGACCCGCAGGTCAACTACACGCTGCAGTACTGGCAGCTCTACCAGGCGATGTACGACGGCCTGCTCGCCTTCGAGAAGGTCGGCGGCGCCGATTCGTTCAAGGTCGTGCCTGACCTGGCTGTGGCGATGCCGAAGGTCACCAACGGCGGCAAGACCTACACCTTCACGCTGCGCAAGGGCATCAAGTTCTCCACCGGCAAGACCGTGACGCCAGACGACGTGGTGGCCTCGTTCGTCCGCATCTTCACCGTGTCGAGCCCGACCGCCGGCACGTTCTACAACGGCATCGTCGGTGCGTCTGCCTGCTTGTCGAAGCCGGCGACGTGCAAACTGCCCAAGGGCGTCGTTCCCGACGACAAGAACAACACGGTGACGATCAACCTCACCCAGCCGGACCCGGAGTTCCCGTACAAGCTCTCCGTGCCGCACGCGTCGATCCTCCCGGCGGGCTCGCCGGCAAAGGATGCCGGCAGCACCCCGTTGCCGACGACCGGCCCGTACAAGGTCGAGTCGTACGACCCGAACCGCGCGCTCAAGCTCGTCCGCAACCCGTACTTCAAGCAGTGGTCGAAGCTGGCCGAGCCGGCGGGCTACCCGGACGAGATCGACGAGACGTTCGGCCTCACCGTCGAGGCCGAGGTCACCGCGGTCGAGAACGGCCAGGCCGACTGGGTGTTCGACCCGCCGCCGGCCGACCGGCTCAACGAGATCGGGACGAAGTACGCGTCGCAGGCGCACATCAACCCGCTCACCGCGATGTACTACCTCGCGATGAACGTGAACCTGGCGCCGTTCAACAACATCAAGGCGCGACAGGCCGTGAACTGGGCCGTCGACCGTGCCGCGGCCGTGCGGTTGTACGGCGGACCGAACCTGGCCCAGCCGGTGTGCACGATCCTGCCGCCCGGCTTCCCCGGCCACGTCGACAGCTGCCAGTACACCAAGGGCGGCGGCAGCACATGGACCGCGCCGGATCTGGCGAAGGCGAAGCAGTTGGTGCAACAGTCGGGCACGGCGGGTCAACAGGTTGCCGTGACCGTGCAGAGCGACGCGGTGAACAAGTCGATCGGTGAGTACCTGCAGAGCATGCTCAACCAGATCGGCTACAAGGCGACGCTCAAGCCGCTGTCGCCGAACATCCAGTTCACCTACATCCAGAACACCAAGAACAAGGTGCAGATCTCGCTGTCGTCCTGGTACCAGGACTATCCGGCGGCGTCCGACTTCATCAACGTGCTGCTGTCGTGTGCGTCGTTCCATCCGGGTAGCGATTCGAGCATCAACATCGCCGGGTTCTGCGACAAGCCGATCAACAACCAGATGCAGCAAGCACTGGCGACCGAGCGGACGAACATGGACCAGGCCAACCAGCAGTGGGGCAAGATCGACCAGGCGCTGATGACCCAGTCCCCGATGGCACCGCTGTTCACGCCCAAGCTGATCGACTTCGTGTCGAAGCGCGTGCAGAACTACCAGTTCAGCCGGCAGTTCTACATGCTCGTCGACCAGCTTTGGGTCAAGTGAGTGGTTGCAACTGAAGGGGATCCGTCGGTCAAGGTTCGGAAGGGACGTACTGTCTCGGACGTGACCGACGGATCCCGGTCGTCCGCGGGGCCCTGGCGCACCGCGCTCGGCCAGTTGGTGCGTAACAAGGCCGCCATGGCGGCCTTGTTCGTGCTGATATTGATAACCGCGGCATGCCTGCTGGCACCGGTGTACGCGAACGACGTGGCGCACGTGCATCCATTCGCGTCGAACGTCAACGGCACCACCACGATCGACGGTCAGAAGGTGCAGCTGCTGCAGTCGAGCACCACCGGCCTCGGACTCGGCGTCACCCCGATCGGACCGACCTGGGACGTCTCGAACTACTTCCTCGGCGTGGACGACCAGGGCCGCGACGTGATGGCGCGGATGCTTTACGGCGGACGGAACAGCCTGCTGATCGGGCTCACCTCGGCCGTGCTGTGTTGCTTGCTCGCGACGATCCTCGGCCTGATCGCCGGCTACTTCGGTGGGGTGACCGACTCGATCATCGCCCGCATCCTCGACGTGGTGTGGGCCTTTCCGGTGTACCTGCTCGCGATCAGCCTTTCGGTCGTGTTGCTGACCAGCGGCCTGATCATCGGACCGGTGCACATCGGGGCGGGCAGTCTGTTCCTGCCGATCGTGATCATCGGCGTGATCTACGTGCCGTACGTCGCCAGACCGATCCGCGGTCAGGTGATGGCGCTGCGCGAACGAGAGTTCCTGCAGGCAAGCATCGGGCTGGGTGCGTCGGACTGGCGGATCCTGCGCCGCGAGGTGCTGCCGAACGTATTGCCGTCGGTCATCGTCTTCCTGCCGCTGATGACTGCGCTGAACATGATCACCGAGTCGGCGCTGTCGTTCCTGTCGATCGGCGTGCAGCCCCCGAACGCGAGCTGGGGCACGATCATCAACGACGGCCTCGGTCTGCTCTACACGCGTCCGGCGGTCACGCTGGCACCCGGTCTGGCGATCGCACTCACGGCCGGCGCGTTCAACGTGCTCGGCGACGGCGTGCGCGACGCGCTCGATCCGCGTGCTCGGCTGCGGGGCGCTGGATGATCCGTTTTGCAGCGCGCCGCCTGGTGGCGGCCGCGCTCGTCCTGTTCGCCATCAGCGTGCTCGTGTTCCTGATCTTCTTCGCGACACCCGGGGTCGACCCGGCGGCGCGCATCGCGGGCCGCAACGCCGACCCGCAGACCCTCGCGCAGGTACGGCACGAGTTCGGTCTCGACCGGCCGCTGCCGATCCGGTACGTGCTGATGATGCGCCACTTGATCATCGACCGCGACCTGACGTCCTACGTCAACCGTGGCGACAAGGTCGTCCCGCAGATCCTCCAGGCCATCCCGATCACGCTGTCGTTGGTGATCGGCGCGGCAGTGATCTGGATGGTCGTCGGCATCGCGATGGGCGTGCTTGCTGCCGGCAAGCGCGGCACGTTCATCGATCCGCTCATCGTGCTGCTCGGCGTGATCGGTGTATCGATCCCCGTGTACTGGCTCGGCGAGGTCGTCAACCTGATCACGCAGAGTCGATTGCACAACAGCATCTTTTCCTGGGTGCCACCGCTCGGCTATGTGGGCCTCGGCCAGAACCCGGGGCAATGGGCGCTGCATCTGCTGTTCCCGTGGCTGACACTCGCCGTGCTGTATGCCGGCATCTACGCGCGCGTGCTGCGCTCTGAGATGGTCGTCGCGCTCAACGAGGACTATGTGCGCACCGAGCGCGCCAAAGGCGTCTCGGAGAGACGCATCCTGTGGCGACACGCGTTGCGCTGCTCGTTGATCCCGATCGTCTCGCTGTTCGGCCTCGACTTCGGCGCGCTCGTCGGCGGCGCCGCGCTGCTGACCGAGGTCGTCTTCGGACTGCCTGGCATCGGCAAGCTCACCTACGACGCACTGCAGAACGTTGACCTGCCGGTGATCATGGGCTGCGTGCTCTATGCCGCGTTCTTCGTCGTCCTCGCCAACGCGCTGGTCGATCTCGTCTACGTCGCGCTCGACCCGCGGGTGCGACGTGGCTGAACCGACCGTCGCTGTCGAGAAGTCCGACGCGGTACTGGACGTACGCGACCTCACCGTGAAGTTCCGCACCCGCCGCGGTGCGTTCACCGCCGTCGACGGGCTCACCTTCCAGGTGCAGCCGGGCGAGGTGATGGGTGTGGTCGGCGAGTCCGGGTCGGGGAAGAGCGTCTCGATGATGAGCATCCTCGGCCTCATCCGTGACCCGAACTGCTCAGTCACCGGTCAGGCGTTCTTCAGCGGTCAGGATCTCATCACGCTGCCGGAAAAAGACCTGCGCTCACTACGTGGCCGCCGGGTCGCGATGATCTTTCAGGACCCGATGACCGCGCTCACCCCGGTGTTCACCGTGGGCTGGCACATCGTCGAACAACTCCAGGCGCACGGACGGATGCCGTCCCGAGTCGCAAAGCAACGCGCGGTCGAGCTGTTGGACGAGGTCGGCATCCCTGATGCGGCGCGGCGCGTCGACGACTACCCGCATCAGTTCTCCGGCGGCATGCGGCAGCGTGCGGTGATCGCGATGGCGCTCGCGCACAATCCGAACCTGCTCATCGCCGACGAGCCGACCACCGCGCTCGACGTCACCACGCAGGCGCAGATCCTCGAACTGCTGCGCCGCCTGCAGCGCGAGCACAACTCGTCCATCGTGCTCATCACGCACGACATGGGCGTGGTGTCCGAGATCGCCGATCGCGTGCTCGTCATGTACGCCGGCCGCGCGGCCGAGGTCGGGCCGCGCCGAGAGGTGTTCCGCAACGCCAATCACCCGTACACGTGGGGCTTGCTCGGATCCGTCCCACGTGTCGGCCGCACCCGCCTGCGACGGCTGCCGACCATCCCCGGACACCCGATCAGCCCGGACGCCATCCCGGAGGGATGCGCGTTCGCGGACCGCTGCCGGCACAGGTTCGACCGCTGCGACGAGCGTCCCGAACTCGCCGGCACCGCCGGCCACCTCGACGCGTGCTGGCTGCCCCGCGACGACCGGCAGGCCGTCCGTCGTGCGAGCGTTGTCGCAGCCGCGGAGGAAGGCGACCCGGGTGACGCGCTGCCGGCCGCGGTCGGCGGCGGCTTCGACATCGAGCCCGGGCACATCGAGCCGGACGGGACCCAGCTGTGACCGGGGCGCCATCGATCCCGGCCGACGACGACGTGCTGCTGCGCGCCACTGATGTCACCAAGCATTTCGCGTTGCGCCGGCACGGGCTGGGCCCGCGCCCAATCGTGCAGGCAGTCGACGCGGTCTCGCTCGAGGTCCGACGCGGCGAGACGCTCGGCGTCGTCGGCGAGTCCGGCTGCGGCAAGTCCACGCTCGGCCGGTGCCTGACCCGGCTCATCGACGTCACGTCCGGACACATCGAACTCGCGGGCCGCGAGATCACCACGCTGTCGCGCCGACAGCTGCGGCCGGTGCGCCGCGACGTGCAGATGGTGTTCCAGGACCCGTACGCCTCCCTGAACCCGCGCCGTCGCGTCGGCGAGATCGTCGGCGAGCCGCTGCTGATCCAGAAGCAGGACCGGATCGCGGTGCGCAAGCGCGTCGCCGAACTGCTCGACCTGGTCGGCCTGTCCGCCGCGCACACCGATCGCTACCCGCACGAGTTCTCCGGCGGGCAACGCCAGCGCATCGGCATCGCACGTGCGTTGGCGATGGGTCCGTCCCTCGTCGTCGCGGACGAACCCGTGTCGGCGCTCGACGTCTCGATCCAGGCGCAGGTGCTCAACCTGTTCGCCGATCTGCAGGACGAGCTGGGTCTCACCTATGTGTTCATCGCGCACGACCTCGGCGTGGTCAACCACGTCTCCGACCGGATCGCCGTCATGTACCTCGGCTCGATCGTCGAGGTCAGTTCGGCCGACGACCTGTATGTCGCGCCGGCGCACCCGTACACCGAGGCGCTGCTGTCGGCAGCGCCCGAGATCGACGACGGGCAGGACACCGGGCCGCGGCGCGAGCGGATCGTCCTCACCGGGGATGTGCCGACGCCGCTCGACAAACCGACCGGATGCGCATTCCACACGCGTTGTCCGTATCGCCAGGACCGCTGCGTCACCGAACGCCCGCAGTTGCGCGTGCTCGGCCCGGGTCGCGAGGTGGCCTGCCACTTTCCCCGGATCACAGAAAGTCCGGGATAGTCTGCCCGGATGACCGCGCCCGTCCGTTCCGCAGGCCGCGGACGGCGCCGCGACTGGCCCGAGCCGCCGCCGCACCCGTCCGGCGAGCAGCCGCCCCGGCTGCCTGCGTCGGCGGTGCCCAAGCACGTCGCGATCGTGATGGACGGCAACGGCCGTTGGGCGCACAGCCGAGGCCTGCCGCGCACCGACGGGCACCGCGCCGGCGAAGCGGCGTTGATGGACGTCCTCTACGGCGCGATGCAGATCGGCGTCACGACGATCTCGGCCTATGCGTTCTCCACCGAGAACTGGCGGCGCACTCCCGAAGAGGTGCGCTTCCTGATGGGCTTCAACAAGGACGTGATCAGGCGTCGCCGTGACGAACTCGCCGCACTCGGCGTGCGCATCCGGTGGGCCGGACGTCGGCCGCGGCTGTGGCGCAGCGTGATCGACCAACTCGAGGACGCCGAGCAGTACACCCGCGACAACGACCGGCTCACCCTCCAGTTCTGCGTGAACTACGGCGGCCGTGCCGAGATCGTCGACGCGGTACGTGCAATCGCCCGTGGCGTGCAGGACGGCCGCGTGAACCCGGCCAAGATCGACGAACGGACGATCTCTGCACATCTCTACGAACCGGATCTTCCCGACGTCGACCTGTTCATCCGCACGTCCGGCGAGCAGCGCACGTCGAACTACCTGCTGTGGCAGTCTGCCTACGCCGAGCTGATGTTCGTCGACACGCCGTGGCCCGACTTCGACCGCCGGCACCTGTGGGCCGCCTGCGCCTCGTACGCGCAGCGCAACCGGCGCTTCGGCGGCGCCGGGCCGGTGGACGTCGGCCTATGATCTCGATCACCCATTTCCGGTCAGGCACCGGCGATTTCGCCACCCGCGCGCAGAACGCGTTGGCCGCGCTCGCCGACCGGCCGGGCTTCGTTCGAGGCAGCGTGGGTCGCAGCACCGACGACGAACACGAGTGGGTGCTGCTCACCGAGTGGCACAACGTCGGCTCGTACCGCCGTGCGCTCGGCAACTACGACGTCAAACTGCGCGCGACGCCGCTGCTCGGCGAGGCCCTGGACGTGCCGAGTTCCTTCGAATCGCTCGTCGACGTCGCAGCCGGCGGCGAGACGACGGTCCACGCCAGCGACCTGGAACCCGACGCATGACTGTCGAGGACACCGTCACCGATCAGGACGAACCGGAGGCGGACGTAGCCGAGCGCCGGATGCGGCGGCTGCACCTGCTGCGGATGGTGCTCGTCGCCATCTGGGCCGCGGGCGTCATCGCGTTCCTGGTGACCGAGGGGTTGCCGACGAGCCGGGTCCTCATGCTCTTGTGGCCGCTCGTCGGGCTGGCCGCGGCGACCGTGGGCAGCAGGCGGTTCTTGCTCGTTCTGCGCGATTTCCTTCCGCTATTGGTGATTCTGGCCGTCTTCACCTACCTGCGCGGCATCTCGGACAACCTCGGGATGCCGACCTGGTGGCAACCGCAGATCAGTGCGGAGCGGTTCCTGTTCTTCGGGCACATCCCGACGCTGTGGCTGCAGGAGCACCTTAAGGACGCGACCCCGCAGTGGTGGGACGTCCTGGTCGCGCTGGTCTACCTGTCGTTCTTCGTCCTGCCCAGTGCGACGGCGGCAGTGCTGTGGTGGCGCAACCGCCGCGAGTTCTACCGCTGGTCGACGCGGTACGTGACGCTCAGCTTCCTCGGCTTCGCAGTGTTCGCGTTGGCCCCGTCCGCGCCTCCGTGGGCGGCCGCCCGCTGCACGCCGGGCAAGGTGCTCGGGCATCCCAATGCGCCGAAATGCATGTCCAGCCATGAGCATCTGCACGGCGGCGGGCTCATCGGCCTGGCTGCGCACCCGCATCCCGGTGCGGCGCCCTGGGTCGAGCGGATCACTACGAACGGGCTCAGCCTGATCCATTTCGACGTCGCAAAGAACTGGGGGACCGGAGGCCTCGCGAGCTTCGATCCGGTTGCGGCATTTCCGTCGTTGCACGCGGGCACCGCGATGCTGTTCGCGCTGTTCATGTGGCACCGCGTGCGGCGCTCACTCCGCGTCGTCCTCGCGATCTACCCGTTGGCGATGACGTTCTCGCTCGTCTACTCCGGCGAGCACTACGTCGTCGACTGTCTGGCCGGCTTCGCCGCTGCCGTCCTCGTGATGTTCGCGCTCGGGCGCATCGAAGGCCGCGTGGCGGCGTGGCGCAGGCGGGACCACACGGCTGACACGTCAGACCAGGTCGACACGTCAGACCCGGTGCCGGAGCCCGCGGTATGACGGCATTGCGCCGACCGCGATGGCTCACGCCCGATCTCGTCCGCGGTGTGCGCTGGCTCGCGGTCGCCGTGTGGGCCGCCATGTTCGGCGAGTACATCTACGAGCGCGGCATCCCGTACTTCCGGTCCGATCTGCTGATGTGGCTGGCGATCGGGCTGTTCGCGGCGAGCATCGGCAAGCGCAACGTGCTGCTCGTCCTGCTCGACTTCTTCCCGCTCGCGCTGGTGCTGATCTACTACGACCAGTTGCGAGGGATCTCGGACTCGCTGGGCATGCCGACCTGGTGGTACCCGCAGATCGACATCGACAAGGCGTTGTTCTTCGGGCACGAGCCGACCGTCTGGTTGCAGGAGCACATCCTGTACCCGAACGTGCAGTGGTGGGAGGCCTTCGTAGCGCTCTGCTACGTGTCGTTCTTCTTCCTGCCGTACGTCACCGCCGCGGTGTTGTGGCTGCGCGGCCGCGCGGACTTCTACCGCTGGTCGCTGCAGTTCGTCGCGCTCTCGTTCATCGGGTTCACGTTCTTCGCGCTCACGCCGGCGGCACCACCGTGGGCGGCGGCGAAGTGCACCCCGCGCCAGGTGGCCGCGCACCCTTACGACCCGTACTGCATGGCCAACGATCCGCAGTCCGTGCCGAGCGGTGGCTTGCTCGGCACCATGCACCAGACCCACGCCGGGGCCAGCCCGGTCGTCGACCGGTTGGTCGGGCGGGGGTTCGCCGATCTGCACATGAGCTTCGCGAGCGCACTGATCAAGGCCGGCCAGGGCGGCGTCGACGAGGTGGCCGCGGTGCCGTCGCTGCATGCCGGCGGCATCATGCTGTTCTCGATCTTCATGTGGCGCCGGCTGAACAAGTGGTGGCGTCCGTTCCTGGTCTTCTATCCGCTGTTCATGGTGTTCACGCTCGTCTTCACCGCGGAGCACTACATCTCGGACTGCCTGGCCGGCTGGCTCGCCGCCGCGCTGGTCTCGCTCGCGGCGTACGGGATCGAGCGGTGGCGAAAGCGCAGGCGACGGCCGGATATCCTGGAAGAGCCCACCGAAATACCTGGAGAGACCTCATCGTGCCCGCCGACACGTTCACTGCCCGCAACGACGCCGTCGTCAACCTGAGCAAGCGACGGGGTTTCGTCTTCCCGTCCAGCGAGATCTACGGCGGATCACGCTCAGCGTGGGACTACGGCCCGCTCGGCGTGGAACTGAAGGAGAACGTGCGCCGGCAGTGGTGGCGCACCATGGTCACCAGCCGCGACGACATCGTCGGCATCGACTCCGCAGTGATCCTCGCCCCGCAGGTGTGGGAGGCGTCCGGACACGTCGCGACGTTCAGCGATCCGCTGACCGAGTGCATGAACTGTCACCGCCGATTCCGCGCCGACCAGCTCGAGGAGGAGTTCGAGGCGCGCAAGGGCCGCCCGGCCGACGGCGGCCTCGCCGAGGTCACCTGCCCGAACTGCGGCACCCGCGGCCAGTGGACCGAGCCGCGTCCGTTCAACGGCATGTTGCGCACCTACCTCGGCCCCGTCGAGGACGACTCCGCGCTGCATTATCTGCGTCCGGAGACGGCGCAGGGCATCTTCGTGAACTTCCTCAACGTGATGACGACGGCGCGCAAGAAGCCGCCGTTCGGCATCGCGCAGACGGGCAAGAGCTTCCGCAACGAGATCACGCCGGGGAACTTCATCTTCCGCACTCGTGAGTTCGAGCAGATGGAGATGGAGTACTTCGTCGAGCCGGGCACCGACGCCGAGTGGCACCAGTACTGGCTCGAGCAGCGCTGGAACTGGTACGTCGATCTCGGCATCAACCCCGACAACCTGCGCTTCTACGAGCATCCGGACGAGAAGCTGTCGCACTACTCGACGCGCACTGTCGACATCGAATACCGGTTCGGCTTCGGCGGCTCCGAGTTCGCCGAACTCGAAGGCATCGCGAACCGCACCAACTTCGACCTGACCACGCACTCGAAGCACAGCGGCACCGATCTGAGCTACTTCGACCAGGAGAAGAACGAGCGCTGGGTGCCGTACGTGATCGAGCCGGCGGCCGGCCTGACGCGCGCGGTGCTCGCGTTCCTGCTCGACGCCTACGCCGAGGACGAAGCGCCGAACGCTAAGGGCAAGCTCGAGAAGCGCACCGTGCTGCGTATCGACAAGCGGCTTTCACCGATCAAGGCGGCGGTGCTGCCGCTGTCGCGCAACGCGGACCTCTCGCCGGTCGCGCGCGACCTGGCCGCGCAGTTGCGCAAGCACTGGAACGTCGACTTCGACGACGCGCAGGCGATCGGTCGCCGCTACCGCCGCCAGGACGAGATCGGCACGCCGTACTGCGTGACGGTCGACTTCGAAACCCTCGACGACCGCGCGGTGACGATCCGTGACCGCGACTCGATGAGCCAGGAGCGAGTGGCGCTGGACCAGGTCGAGTCGTATCTGGGCGCGCGCCTCGTCGGCTGCTGATGCTCGCCACCTCGCTGGTGTTCGCGCCTGACTATCCGGTGGTGCTGGCGCCCATGGCGGGCATCACCAACACGGCGTTCCGCCGGCTGTGCCGCGAGCAGCCCGGCGCGTCGCGCGGTCTGTTCGTGTCGGAGATGATCACCACCCGCGCGCTGGTCGAGCGCAACCAGAAGACCATGAAGCGGATCCGGTTCGAGCCGGACGAGCAGCCGAGGTCGATCCAGCTCTACGGCGTCGACCCGGGCGTCGTCGGCGCTGCTGTCCGAATGATCGTCGAGGACGACCGAGCCGACCACATCGACCTGAACTTCGGCTGCCCGGTGCCGAAGGTGACGCGCAAGGGCGGCGGATCCGCGCTGCCGTGGCGGATCGGCCTGTTCGATGACATCGTCACCACCGCGGTGCGCGAGGCCGGCGACCTGCCGGTGACGGTGAAGATGCGCATCGGCATCGATGCCGACCACGTGACCTACCGCGAGGCCGGGCTGCGTGCGCAGGACGCCGGCGTTCGGCACGTCGCGCTGCACGGACGCACGGCCGCGGACTTCTACGGCGGCACCGCGGACTGGGACACCATCGCCGACCTGGCCGCGCTGCTCGACATCCCGGTGCTGGGCAACGGCGACATCTGGGAAGCCGACGACGCGGTGCGCATGATGGCGCAGACCGGCTGCGCCGGTGTCGTCGTCGGACGCGGCTGCCTCGGCCGTCCCTGGTTGTTCGCCGACCTGGCCGCGGCCTTCGACGGACGGCCCGAGCGAGCGCGCCCCGATCTGCGCGAGGTCGCGCGCACGATGCGCCGGCACGCGGAACTGCTCTCTGAGTGGGCCGGCTCGGAACAGTGGGGCGTCACCGACTTCCGCAAGCACGTGGCCTGGTACCTGAAAGGATTCGCGGTCGGCAGCGAGTTGCGCACCGCGCTGCCGCAAGCGTCCTCGCTGGCCGAACTCGACGACCTGCTGGGCAAGCTCGACCTCGACCAGCCGTTCCCGGAAACCGTGCTCGGCCAGCCGCGCGGCCGCACCACCGGCGCACGCGCCGTCACCCTGCCGGAGGGCTGGCTCGACTCGCGCGAGTCGCGGCTCGTCCCCGCCGGTGCCGAACTCGACAACAGCGGCGGCTGACCCCTTCCTACGGGAAGGCGGGGACGGTCTCGGGCTTCGGAGCCTGCTCGGGTGCCTTGTAGGCACCCGGCTTCTTCCGCGGCTTGCCGCCCGGGAAAGCCAGCCGGATGATCGTGCGCTGCACCGTGCCCCACTGCTTGCGCATCGGCCCGGTGTTGTACGGCAGGCCGTACTTCTCGCAGACCTCCTTCACCCGCGGCGCGATCTGCTGATACCGCGAGCTCGGCATGTCCGGGTACAGGTGGTGCTCGACCTGGAACGACAGGTTGCCGGCCATCACGTGGAAGAACGGGCCACCGTCGATGTTCGCGGCACCGATCAGCTGGCGCACGTACCACGCGCCGCGCGACTCGTTCTCCACTTCCTCCTCGGTGAACATGAACGTCTGGTCGGGGAAGTGGCCGCAGAAGATGATCGCGTGCGACCACACGTTGCGCACCACGTTCGCGATCGCGTCGGCGGTCAGCGTCGCCTGGTAGCCGCGCCGGCCGAACGGGACGCTCGACAGCGCCGGGTAGGCGATGTAGTCCTTCAGGATCTGGCGGCGGGCCTTGCGGCCGATGCCCTTGAGCTCGTCCCAGACCTGCTTCTGCGACTTCTCGCCCTTCTTGATCTTGTCGAAGTCGAGGT
>DASXJN010000207.1:0-14055 GCA_036497365.1 Jatrophihabitantaceae bacterium
CTGCTCGCCGCACTGGACGGATGCGGCAGCACCATCGTGAAGCTCGAAGATCCGCCGACCCCGACGAAGATCACCCGGTTGTTGGCGGCCCGCTCGGGACTCACCGTCTTCGGCGGTCTCGGCGGAGTGAGCGCGTTCTGGGAACTGCGCCGCGGTGCCGCCGGCACGATGACCGGCTTCGCGTTCCCCGAGATCCTTCGCGAGCTGCGCATCCAGATGGAGAAGGGCGATCTCGCGAGTGCGGCTGCGATCTTCGACCGGTACCTGCCCTACATCGCCTACGAGGGTCAACCGGTGGTGGGTCTCGGCATCCGCAAGGAGGTGCTCCGTCGGCGGAGTGCCATCGCCACCGCCCGTGCGCGCACGGCGCGGCCACTCGAGGCCGACGGCCTCGCCGAACTCGACGATGTACTCGCGCGCGTCGATATCTCCGCCACGCGGGCTCCGTTCGAGGTGGGAGCATGACCGGGCGGCGCGCGATTGTCGGCGGCGCGACTTCCGGGTTGGGACGTGCCTCTGCCGAGGCATTGGCGCGGGCCGGGATGGACCTTCTGCTGTGGTCGCGCAATCTCGGGCAGCTCGAGCAACTGGCTGCCGACCTGCACGAGCGCCACGGAGTGGCAGTCTCGGCGGTGAGCGCCGACGCCGCCGATCCGGCGTCGGCCGAAACGGTCGCATCCGCCGCGCACGAGCACCTCGGCGGAGTCGACGTCTGTGTGCTCAACGCGGGAGGACCGCCGCCCTGCCCGCCCGACGCGACTGATCCAGAGGAGTGGCGGCGCTCGCTCCAGCTGCTGGCGATCACTCCTATCGACCTGACCACCCGGTTGCTGCCGGGGATGCGAGAGCAGGGCTTCGGCCGGGTTATCTCGGTGCTGTCCTCCGGCGTGCGCGAGCCGCTGCCCGAGCTGTGCTACTCCAATGCCGGCCGGTCGGCGCTGACGGCGTGGCTCAAGACCGTGGCCGGGTCAGTCGCCGCCGACGGGGTGACCGTCAACGGTGTGCTTCCCGGTCGCATAGCCACGCCCCGCGTCGCCGCGCTCGACAAGGCCCGTGCCGAGCGCACCGGTTCGGACGCCGACGCGGTTCGCGCGCAGAGCGAAGCCGGCATTCCGATGCACCGCTACGGCACCCCGGACGAATTCGCTGTAGTGGTGGCGTTCTTGGCCTCGGATGCTGCCAGCTACGTGACCGGCACGTTCATCTCCTGCGACGGCGGCATGGCACGGAGCACGCTCTGATGGCAACAGCGACATCGGTCGGCGCGGCGCCGCAGCCTGCATCGCGCGCGAGGGCGATTCCCGGCTCCGGCATCCGTGCCGTTGCCGCCGCAGCGTGGGCTCGTCCCGGCGCAGTCCACCTCGAACTCGGCGAGCCCGCGTACGACACGGCCCCGCACATCGTTGACGCCGCGGCGGCGGCTGCTCGGGCGGGGCGCACGCACTACGGCCCGACGGCCGGCCTGCCCGAGTTCCGCGAGGCGGTGGCCGCGAAGCTCGTCCGCGACAACGGGTGGACGGCCGACCTCGCCGATCCCGCGCGTGTAGTCGTGACTGCGGGAGGCGTCGGCGCGTTGTTCGCGGCCTACAGCGCGGTGCTCGACACGGGTGACGAAATATTGGTACCCGATCCGGGCTGGCCGAACTTCGTGGCGCTCGCACACGCCGTGCAAGCGCGG
Organism: Jatrophihabitantaceae bacterium; assembly: GCA_036497365.1. Classification (GTDB taxonomy): domain Bacteria; phylum Actinomycetota; class Actinomycetes; order Mycobacteriales; family Jatrophihabitantaceae; genus RYN-133. The sequence continues at coordinate 1,679 of DASXJN010000207.1, forward strand.
CCGGTGCGATACACGGTCGATGCCGGCACCGGCGGTCCGCCGAACGGCGCCGAACTCGACGCGCTGATGACGCCACGCACCCGCGCCATCGTGGTCAACAGCCCGGCCAATCCCACGGGTGCGGTCTGGACGGCCGCTGACTGCGCGGCGATAGGGGAGTGGGCTAGCGATCGCGGCCTGTGGGTGATCTCGGACGAGTGCTACGACCGGCTGTGGTTCGACGAGCCGGCGACAGGCATGGCGATGAACGCCCCCTCGGCCAATGTCATCTCGGTGTTCTCGCTGTCGAAGTCGTATGCGATGACCGGGTGGCGGATCGGCTACGCGGTCGCCGCAGCGCCCCTCGCTGCAGCGATGACTCGCGTGCAGGAAGCCGTCGCCTCGTGCGTCAGCACACCGACTCAGTTGGCTGCCGTCGCCGCACTGCTCGGGCCGCAGGAGTCGGTCGAGAACATGCGCCTGGCGTACCGGGCTACCCGCGATGCCGCGCTGGCGATGTGCCAACGCCTGGACCTGCGCTACATCCGTCCGTCCGGCGCCTTCTATCTGTGGTTGCAATTGCCGGACACCATCGACGCCCAGCAGTTCGCATTCGACCTCGTCGAGCGGCGCGGAGTGGCCGTAGCGCCCGGCAGCGCCTTCGGCCCGGCTGGCGCCGGCGCACTGCGCGTCAGCCTTGCGGCCACCGAAGACGACGTACTCAACGGCATCGAGACGATCGCCGCAGCCCTGGAGGAGACGCAATGAGCTCAGCGCACGAGTGGGGCGAGCTGGCCGATGACGCGGCGGCTGGTGCTGCCCTGTCCGAAGCTTTGTCGACAATCGACACTCAAGTCACTTATGCCGATGCCCGGCTGGTCGAGGGCGAGGAGTTGCGCGCCTACCACCAGCGCAACGCCGACCCGGACGAGCGGCGCGAACACACCATCGGCATCGGCGTGCGCGTGTTGTGCAACGGCGCGTGGGGATTCGCGTCGGCGCCGCTGTCCGACTCGAAGACACCGCAGATGACGGCGCAGCGCGCGATGGCTGTTGCGCGGGCCGGAGCCGGCACCGGCCCACCGGTCGCGCTGCCCTCACGGGAACCGCGCTCGGGGCGATATGCGACCGCCGTCGAGATCGATCCGTTCGCGGTCAGCGCCGGCGAGCGCGACGAACTGCTGCACGGTGCACTGAGCGCCGCCTCGGCTCCGCCGGAAGTGGTGAGGGTGCAGGCCGGCGTGAACGCGAAGCGGCAGCATCGGCACTTCGCCTCCACCGAGGGTGACCGGCAGCATCAACACTTCCTCGAGACCGGGGCGATGGTGGTGGTGACCGCTGCCGCGAACGGTGAGGTGCAGCGGCGCAGCTATCCGAACTCGTTCCACGGGAACACCGGCGGCGCCGGTTGGGAGTTCGTCCTCGGACTCGATCTCGTCGCGAACGCCGCCCGGGTGGGTGAAGAGGCTGCGCAGTTGCTCACCGCACCGATGGCACCGGCCGGCGTGCACGACGTGGTGATCGGTGCCCAGCAGGTTTCGTTGCAGATCCACGAATCGGTCGGTCACGCGCTGGAGCTGGACCGCATTCTCGGCGACGAGCGCAACTTCGCCGGGACGTCGTTCGTCGGGCTCGACGACGTCGGCTCCCTGCAGTACGGCTCATCCGCGGTCTCGATCACGTCAGATCCCACCGTGCCCGGCACGCGCGGCAGTTTCGCCTTCGACGACGAAGGCACGCCGGCGGCCCGCGTTCCGTTGATCGAGCGGGGGATCCTCCGCAACACGCTGTCGAATCGCGACGCGGCCGCGCGGGCCGGCCTCGCACTCACCGGTGCCGCACGAAGTGACGGCTGGGGCTACTTGCCAGTGTGCTTCTCGACGCACGTCTATCTCGAGCCCGGCTCGGGCTCGCTTGACGAACTGCTCGATCGACTCGGCGACGGGTACTACTTGGACGACAACCGCAGCTGGTCGATCGACAACCAGCGGCTGAACTTCCAGTTCGGCACCGAGGTCGCCTACGAGGTGCGCGCAGGACGCAAGGGACGGCTGCTGCGCAACTTCTCCTACGGCGGGGTCACGCCCGACTTCTGGAACCGGGTCGAGCACGTCGCCGGGCCGGACGAGTTGCGGATCTTCGGCTATCCGTGCGGCAAGGGCGAGCCGAAGCAATGGGGATTTCTGAGCCACGCTGCCGCGCCTGCGCTGGTGCGCGGCATCCGAACGGGGGTCGCATGAGCGCATCGGTTCGTACTGGACTCACTGAATTCGCCGCACCGTTCGCCGAGGATCAGCTGCTCGACACTCTCGACACGGCCGTACGCAGCGATGCCGCGGACGAGTTCGAGATCGCCGTGCTCGCACGCGCGGGTGAGTACACGCGGTTCGCGGGTGAGGTCATCCATCAACCGCAGGACATCACCGAAGTGCAGTACCTGGTGCGAGCAGTGGTCGACGGGCACGCCGCTCGGACGGCGACGACGATCGCCGGTCGGTTGCCCGACATCGTCCGCCTGGCCGCCGACGCGGCACGCGAACGCGCAAGGGGTGCGGCCGCGCCGGGCAACACCGAGCTCGGTGGCACCGATCAACCCGACTGCACCGTTCCGCGTGAGCTCCTGTGGTACGACGACACCGCTGCTTTCGACGTGTCGGCGCGGGTGCAGGCGGCGCGCTCGGCGATGCAGCTCGCGCAGTCGTTCGGCGACAGCGCCGCCGGCATGTTCGGCCGGGCCGTCACGCAGCAAGCGGTGGCCACCAGCCGCGGGCTGCGGCGTGCCACCGCAGCCACCGAGGCGAGCGGGAGTCTCACCGCATCCGCCGCCGACGGCACCAGCCACTGGACCGACCTGGCTCGTTCGGCGGACCGACTGCGTCTGGCGGAGTCGGTGCATCAAACGGTGACGCAGGCGGTCGCCGGCCGGAACCGGCAGGTGCTTCCGCCCGGCACCTATCCGGTGGTGCTCGGCGGCGAGGCTGTAGGGGACCTGTTGCAGTTCCTTCCTGAGCTCGGCTTTGCCGGCGACCTCGCTGCCGCCGGCATCGGCATCGTGGCGACGCGGGCCGGCGAGCCGCTGGTCGCTGAGATCGTCGACGTAGCAGACGATGCGACCGTGGACCTCGGACTGCCTATCGGGTTCGACATCGAAGGCACCGCCAAGCTGCGCGTGCCGTTCTTCGCCGGCGGGCGAGTCGGCGAACCGTTCACGGACCTTGCTGTTGCCGGTGCGATGGGACGAAGGTCCACCGGCCACGCGCACATCGCCCGCGAAGAGGTGCCGGCGCCGTCGGCGGCCAACATCGTCATGACGCCGGGTGCGTTCACCGAGGCCGAACTGATCGCGTCGGTCGAGCGTGGTGTCTACATACAGCGGTTCTGGTACACGCGATTGGTCGACCGCACCGCAGGCACGATCACCGGAGTCACTCGCGACGCCTGCTTCGTCATCGAGAACGGCCGGTTGACGACACCGCTGCAGGGCATGCGCTTCACGCAATCCGTGCTGGCGTGCTTGGCGGGCGTCGAGGCGATCGGCTGCGAGGTGCGGTCGCAACCCGTGATGAACGTCTGGAACGGCGCGACATCGGCGCCTCCTGTTCGCGCCGCGGCGTTCCGGTTCGGCGCGGCTCCGCTCGACGACGACGCACCGAAGATCGGGGGAGATCGATGAGCAGCACTGCTCGCACTCTGGCCACGAACGCGGATCGGCTGGTGCGGCAACCGTTGCGTGGCGTGGTGTGGCCGCCGCTGGCGGACCGGCACGCCTACCGAGTCGACGCCGACGGCACGCCGTTCGTCCTGCCGGGGATGGGCGGCGTGACGCTGGGTGTGCACCCTGGCGACATCGCCACCGGTTACGCCACCGACCATCTCGAGCCGGGGCTGTCGATCCGTCATGCCGAACCGGCGGCAAACTACGCGCTGCAGTTCCTGAGTTGCATCGGGAACCGGGTTACCGTTCGCTCGGGACCGGCCGCCGGCGCGACGGGACGGGTGGTCGGCCAGCACGCGTATGTGCTCGCCGATCTCGCCGAGGCCGACCTCGAGCAGGTCGCCTCCGGTGATGTGGTCGACATACTCGCGTCGGGCCAGGGACTGCGCCTCGGGAAGCATCCGGACGTCGTGGTGAAGAACGCCGATCCCGCGCTGCTGCCGGCCTTGGGCGTGCACACCGGTAGTGCCGGACGGTTAGTCGTGCCGGTCGCCGCGCGGGTGCCCGCAGCGGCTGTTGGTGCCGGTGCAGGCATGGTGTCCGAGTATGCGAACACAGATCTCATGGGCGGCTATGCAGGGCAGGGCGAGGATCTCTCGCTCGGCATGGAGTCGTTACGGATCGGCGATGTCGTGGCCCTTGCCGATCAGGATCACCGGTACGGCCGCGGGTGGCGGTCAGGCTGGCTGACGATCGGGGTGATCAGCACCGGACACTGTCGGCTGTTCGGTCACGGCCCGGGACCCAGTTCGATCCTCAGCGGACCGGCGGAAGCCTTCGACATCGTCGACGACGATGCGGCCAACGTGCGGACCGCCTTCCGAAGCATGGACGGTGCGGTATGAGCGCGTTTGACACAGCCAGCGTCGTGGTGGCCACCAACCTCGGCGGTGTGATCGAGACGCCGGAGCTGGAAAGTAGTCCACACCGCATCGATCTCGACGGCCGTCCGTACGTGCCCAGCGGCGACGGCGGCATCGTGCTCGGGGTGCGGTTGGGCGACAGTGTGTTCGCCACCGATGCCGATCATGCTGCGCCCGGCGCATGTCTGGTCCATCGCGAACAGCCGGCCCGGCATGCGCTGACCACGTTCGCCTGCCTGGGCAATCCGGTGACCATGCGTAGCGGCGCGGCCGCGGGTGAGCGAGGTGTCGTCCTCGGTAAGCGCGGTGAACTTGGACGGGTGATCGCGTGCTTCCCGCAGGATGTGCTCGCGCAACTGGCGCCCGGCGACGCGGTGGTAGTGCGCGGCTTCGGCCAGGGTGCACAGCTGCCGCAGCCGTTGCATGAGCAAGGCGTGCGCATGTGCAATATCGCACCGGAAGCTCTGTCGCTGTTGGCGGTGGATGCCGACGGATCGCGTCTCGTCGTGTCGGCACGCGCCCGCATTCCGTCCCATGTCGTCGGCAATGGCGTCGGTCGCCCCGTCGAGCAGTGGGATCTCGATCTGCAGGTGAGCCGGCGCGCCGCTGCAGCGGTGGGCCTTTCCGATTTGCTGCTCGGCGATCTCGTCGTCGTCGACGATCTGGATGTGCGGCACAACACCGGCTATCGCCGCGGCTACTGCACAGTGGGCCTCATCGTGCACGGCGCGAGCCCGCAGCCGGGCCACGGCCCGGGATTGATGCCGATGTTCTGCGGACCGGCCGACGGTTTCGACGTCTCGGTGGACGCCGATCACCGCGGTCTCACCGAAGACGCGTTGCTGGGCTTCGCGCACACATGACCATCCGCCGTGGCGTGGCCGCTCCCTGTTTCGCGGACGATCCGATGGAGCTGGTCGACCTGGCGGTCGAAGCGGAAGCGGCCGGCTTCGACGGGTTCTTCATCTGGGACCACATCGTCTTCGCCAACGACGGCATCGGGCCGTCGATCGTCGATCCGTGGGCCGTGTTGTCGGTAGCAGCGGCGCGGACGAGCACGATCGTGCTCGGCCCGATGATCACACCGGTGCCCCGGCGTCGTCCGTGGGTGCTTGCGCGACAGACCGCGACGCTCGACCGGCTGGCGTCCGGCCGCACAGTCTTCGGCGTCGGCATCGGCTCGCCGGCATACGGCGACTTCGGGATCTTCGGCGACGCGACCGACGACCGCCAACGGGCCGAGATGCTGGACGAAGGGCTCGACGTGCTTGCCGGACTCTGGAGCGGCGAGCCCTTCGAATATCGCGGCCAGCACTACTCGGTCGACCGCGTGCAGTTCCGCCCGCCGCCGGTGCAGCAGCCGCGCATCCCGGTCTGGGTGGGGGGCGTACTGCCCGGCCGGGCGCCGATGCGGCGCGCAGCACGCTGGGACGGCGCGGTGCCGATCCGCTACGTCGACCGATCTCTCGCGCGGCCGTCCGCCGATGACATCGCCGCGGTTCGTGACCTGGTGCTCGCCGAGCGCGGCAGCGTGGACGGCTACGACTTCGCGGTCTGGGCCGAGGTAGCGGCCGATCCGGCCGCGGTGCTGGCCGAGCTGCCCGGCTATGACGCGGCCGGAACGACGTGGTGGATCGAGACCGCCAAGCCCGGACCCGACTGGTACGGGGGATTGCAGCGCCGGATCAATGTCGGACCGACCGGCGAACGAAGTGCGTGAGGAGACAACAATGCGAGTCAGTTACGACTACGAGGGCACCGTTGCGATCGTGACCGGTGCCGCCCGCGGCGTGGGACGGGCGATCACTGCCGCCTTCGTCGCCGCCGGCGCGCGGGTCGTGGCAGCCGATCGCGACGCCGACGGGTTGGCCGAGACTTGCACCGGTCTCGGCGACGCCGTATCCGCCGTGGTCGCCGACATCACCGGCGCGGAGGGCGCGCGGACGATCGTCCAAGCGGCAACCGCCCGGTTCGGACGGTTGGACTTCTGCGTGAACAACGCCGCGGTCGCGCCACACGCCGCACTGCTGGACGAGCGCGTCGAGGTGTGGGACACCGTGTACGCAGTCAACTGCCGCGGCACGTTCCTCATGACCCAAGCCGCAGCGCGCGTGCTGATCGAGCAGGGCCGCGGTGGACGGATCGTGAACTTCTCCTCGGGCGTGAGCTCGCGCGGTTCGGCCGGGGCGGCCGCCTACGCAAGCAGCCGGGCCGCGACCGAGAGCTTCACCAGGGTGGCGGCGATCGAGCTGGCGGTGCACGACATCCTGGTGAATTGCGTCAGTCCTGGTCTGATCGACACGCAGCCCAAGCCGCTGCCGCCGTCGATGGCCGACTCGCTCGGCCGGCGCATCCCAGCGCTCCCGCTGGCCCGTCCCGGCGAGCCGGACGAAGTCGCGCAGCTGGTGTTGTGGCTGTGCTCGGACGCGTCGAGTTACGTGACCGGCACGGTCTTGTCGATCGACGGCGGCGCCGGTGTCGGCAGCCGGGCCGGCGCACCGATCGTGGACGAGGACGTGCGCTACGACTGGGTCACCGGCCGGGACCGCTGACCGGCACTCGTTGCTGGGTCGCCGCGAGCGCGGCTTCCAACACGTGTTGCACGTGCGCGCCGTCGGCGAAGGTCGGCAGGGTCTGCGCATAGCGCGGCGTGTCGCCGCGGAGAGTCGCGAACAGGTCGGCGAAGTGCCGTCGCGCGTAGCCGTGGTGGTCGAGGGCGGGAAAGTTCACCTCTTCCAGAACGGTGCCGTCGGCCGCGAGCCGACGGTAGACGTCGCCAGTGGTTCGCGCGTCGTCCAACAACGCCTCGGCTGTGCCGATCGACCCGTGCAGCACTACGCGGATGCCGGGGAAGCCGCCTTCCAACACCCAGCTGGCGACGGCGGTGCCGAGCACGCCGTCGGCGTAGCGCAGCTGGACGGTCGCGATGTCGTCGAGTCGCGCACCGGGATGCACACGGGCGAAGCTCGCTGCGACATCGCGGGTCGGCCCGAGCAGCCACGCGCCCAGATCGAGGATGTGCGCGCCGTACTCGAACAGGGCGCCGCCGCCGGCGTGCGCGGGATCCTGCTTCCATGTCATCGGCCGGCCGACGCGCGGATGGAACTGGGCATTGTGTTCGTAGAGTTCGAGCAACCACGCCGTGCCGAGCATGCCCGTGGCGAAGTCGTGGCGCAGCCGCTGTACCGCATCGCTGTAGCGGAACGAGAAGCCGACGGTCGCCGGCCGCGACGCTGACGCGATCTCGGAAGCGAGGTCATCGGCCACCCGCGCCGTATTGGCCACCGGCTTCTCGCAATACACCGCGAGACCTGCGGCGATCGCACCCCGGACCGCTGCCGGATGATGGTCGTCAGGGGTCGCAATGACGGCCAGATCGATCGGTGGGCCGTCCGTCAGCAATGCCTCGAATGTGGAGAAGCGGTGTGGCACGGCGAAGTCCGCCGCGAACCGCGCCGCCTGCTCGTCATCGACGCTGACGCAGGCAGCCAGGGTGGCACCGGGCAGATCGGCCAGCGCGGGCGCGAGGCCGTTCCTTGCCCAGTCGCCGGTTCCGACGATGGCAACAGCGGCGGGCAACATCGCTCCTTCCGAACGGGTTTCACCCGCTAGTTTGTCGGACCCCGTGCCGCTCCGGCCGCGGCCGCGGCGGCACCAAGCGATCTGTACGTCGCTGTGGACGGCTCCGACACCAACGCGTGCACGACCAAGGCCGAGCCGTGCCACACGATCAATCAAGCCATCTCGCTCGCCGGAGCCACCGGGACGACGATCCACGTCGCCAAGGGCCAATCCGGCGTTCACATCGACATCGCCGTACCTCAAGAGCACCGGCACCGCGACGCCGGTCGTCGGCACGGTTCCGAAGTTCACCAGCGACAACACCGCGAAGGCGAGGATCGGCAAGCACAAGACGATCGAGCTCCACGCCTCCGGCGCGCCGAAACCGACGATCACGAAGGTCAGCGGCAAGCTACCCAAGGGCATGAAGTTCGCCGGCGGTCAGGGCAGTGCGACGATCTCCGGAATGCCATGCCTACTGGCTCCCGCCCGTAAAGCGGGCGTAACGGGCCCGTCGGCCGGTCGTTGACCCTCATGAGAGGGCTCCTCCCGCGTCGGTAGACAACCGACCTGGAGCTCGACTCAGGAGGCGTGCAGATGAACGCTGATCTTGTCTTTTGTGAGGCCCTCGCAGACGTCGAAGCGCAGGAGTGCCTGTCCCGAGAGTTTCCGAAACTGTCCGATCGAGTGATCGTTTCCGTCCTCGCGGCATACCGGCGCAAGCGGTCCACCCGAGTTGGCGCGATCCAATCGGCGCGGCGCCGATTACGCGACGCCTGCGCCATCTAACCGGATCTGCAGGTTCTTGCCGACTACGCCGGTAGGAACCTGCAGACGGCCCTGTTCCTTGTAGGCTTCTGTTGAGCGTGAGACAGGTCGCGCAGCGGTGGTGCCGCCCCGATCTCACGCCTTCCCCCCGATCGCTAGGGGCGGGGCGGCGCTTCAACCATCCGACCCGATGGTCTCAGTTCATGGTCGCCAGGCCGGTGATGATCCGTCCGAGGTCGAGCGCCTGTGACTTGGAGATGCACGCAGTGATGCCGATGGCCTTCGCGCGTTCGATGATGGCGTCGTCGAGGTAGGCGCTGAACAGCACGATCAGTTGGTTCGGCACGCGGGACAGGATCTCGTGGGCGACATCGAGGCCTGTCGGCCCCGGCATCTGGTTGTCGAGCAGCACGACGGTAGGGATCGGCGGGGGATCGAGACGGTCGAGTTCGGCGAGCGCGGCCGGCCCGTCATGGGCTTCGGCTGCCACGGTGATGCCGGCCCGGCTGAGAACGTGACGCGCGAGCAAGCGCATGTCGGCGTCGTCGTCCACGATCAAGATCGTGACCTCACCAGCTGTGACGCCGGCTGCCGGAGGTTTTCCCATCCAGTCAGTATCGCCGACTTCCGGGGATGTGCGAGTGTGGATTGCGGAGTCGGCGCGACCAAAGAGCGGGGCCCGGCTCGGAGTGATCTGCGAGAGGGACCTGAAGCCGGTGGAAGACGCCTTGAGCTGGGCTCGGCAGTTCAGCAGGATTGCCGCGGAGTTGAATCAGGTGCGCGGGACCTCGGCGGTGCTGAGCCGGATCGCGCAGTTGGCCACCGGAGTGGCAGATTGCCCGTGGGCCGCGATCGCACGGGTGACCGACGAACGACCGATCGTGGCTGCTGCCAGCGATCCGGCGGCTGCCGAATTGATCGCGCAGATCCAAGCGACCGCCGGCGGCGGCCCCACCTGGCACGCCGCCGCCGACGGTGAAGAGGTTCATGTCGCCGACCTGGCTGAGGACCCGCGATGGCCCGAGCATTTCAAGCAGCTCCTCGCGGGCACTCCCGTCCGGGCGATCGTTGCGTTGCCGCTGGAGTTGGGCGAGCACAGCCTGGGCGTCCTGACCCTGTATGCCGACCGGCCGCACGCATTTACGCCGGAGGCGTTGGCCGCTGCGCGTGTCTACGCCGACCACGCTGCTCTCGCCCTCGATGCGGATCGCACCGAGGTGCGCGCGGAGAACCTTGAGATCGCATTGCAGAGCAGCCGCGAGATCGGGATCGCGATCGGCATCCTGGTCGAGCGTCACAAACTTGGGGCTGAACAGGCCTTCGACATGCTCCGCGCGGCGAGCCAGCACACCGCACGCAAGTTGCGCGATATCGCTTGCGACCTCGTCCGCACCGGCGACTTCGATTTCGCCGTCTCAACTGTCCAACGGCCTATGGACCCTCGGAACCTGAGCCTGGCCGACGGATTCGGCTTGGAGCAGCCCGTACCGCCGGCGGTAACGACCGACCCGGCAGGGACCTAGCCGACCTGGGGAACCTCCGGAGAGCCTTCGTGCGATTCTCCGGTGAAGAACGACATTCGCCCGTTCGTTTCGAGTACCACGAACCGGATGTCCGTCAGAGCCTCGATGCCCTCGTTGCGGGCGGCCGCGATCAGGTCATCGAGTGACACCCGCTCCGCGCGCATGCTCGCTTCGATGGGGTGGCCGTCCTGGAAGATGACGATCGGGGTGCCGTGCGTCAGCGGGCGAACCCGCGGAGAGCGGCTGTTGAGCCATGACAGCAGAATCGTCAGTAACGCAAAGACGCTGACCGCCAGGACCGCCGATGTGACGGAGTAGTCCTGCTGCGTCACGGCTTGTTGGACGAGATCGCCCATCGTGACATAGAGCAGCAACTGAAAGGTGCTCAGTTCGCCCAGCGTCGCGCGTCCGCTCACCCTTGTGATGAACCACAAGAACCCGAACACGAACAGCGCGCGATACACGATCTCCATCTAGGGCACCAGCCATGTGTGCAACGCGACCCGGGCCTTGACCGAGCCGCCGATGAGCAGTTCGACGACGGCGGACTTGCCCAACTGACTGCCCGGTTGGACGTAGGCGTCGTAGTCGACCATGAAGTCGTCGCCGGGATGCGTCGTGAACGTGAAGTACACGAAGTGACCGTCGTTGGTGGCGCTGTCCGCATCGGGGTAGAACCCCTGGGTCTCAAACATCCGGAAGTAGTCCGTCGAGACCGCCATGGTGATCTTCGAGGGCAGCCCGCCGGAATGATGCACCTCGGCTCGCCACGGCACATCGAGCCCAGCACGGGCGATCTGCGGATACGTGACGGTGAGCCGCCACCCCACCGAGCCGCTCGAGGTCGTTCTCGACCGGACGCCGAGAAGCCCTGCGGCACCGGCGATCACGATCAGGCACAGAATTCCGGTGCCGACACGACGCCAGATCTTCGATACCTTGCCGCTCGGCATGCGAACGTCATGCAAGGTCGATGCCGGCGACGAGTCGACGACCGGACCGATTCCACCCACGTCACCGTCATAACACCGTCAGGACGGCCAACGCGATCAACACGCCCACATGCTCGCGGCAATCTCTGCGCGCCGGCGAAGTCGGGTGCCCGACATCGCGCTGCGGATCTGCGGAAGGGTCGCGTGTCGAAAGTGACATGCGAACTTCGTGGCGGGACCCCGAGGTATCGCGTTTGGGACGACACGGTCGGTCAGATTGCGGGCCGGCTGAGAACCGGGCGGCGCGCCGTTCGAAGCGGTGTGCGTCTCCGCGCTGCCGGTTCGGCGGAGCGCTCACGTTTCGGTCGCTGTAGAAGACTCGTTTCGCTAGGTCAACACCTGGGACCGGTCGTTACAGGCCCGTCTGGGTGAACTTCTACCCAGGTTGGCGGCACACGTGATCGCGCGGCGCGCCTGCTCGAAGTCTCCGCCGAGCGACGGGCCGCCATCCGCATCGAGCTGGGCCGGCTGGATCGTTGCGAAGGACCCTGCCGGGCGAGCCCTCGGCTGCGCGATCGAAATCGCTAACCCTGGAAATCGCGTTCGCCTCGACGTCTGTCACCCCGAAAGCATCGCCACCAGTCCGCTTCCTGCCGCCGACGGCACGACCTGGACGCGCCCTTCACGGGCGCATAGCAACTCATCTCCGGCCGCAAGGCCCTGCCGCGAGTGCCCCCGCTCGCGAGTGTGGGCACGGCGGAGGATACATACCTGGACACTAAAGTTGTGAGTCGATCGCGAGGTGGGTCAGCTGCGGATTGCGGTGGTTTCGCGGGTGAATTGGCGGTGGCCGATCAGCTTGTAGGCCAAACGAGCTGGGGCAGGCACGACCTGCATGAACCTTTGGCGTTCCACGTCGTCGGCTTCTTCGGTGATGTGGCCGAGGATGACCAAGCGCCGCGTGACCGGGATTGCGCTCATGCCGTGCTTGCCGAGCGCGTCCCATTCGGTTTGAGTGAGCGTGACTGGGACGATC
>DASXJN010000208.1:0-1829 GCA_036497365.1 Jatrophihabitantaceae bacterium
TCCGGTGGCCAGATGCAGCGCGTGGCCGTCGCGCGGGCACTGATGATGGACCCTCCGCTGATCCTGGCCGACGAACCAACCGGCAACCTCGATTCCGCAACGGGCGCTTCGATCTTGGCGCTCCTTGCCGGGGTCGCGCACGAGAAGGGCAACGGTCGCCTGGTCGTGATGGTGACCCACAATTCGGACGCCGCCGGGGCAACCGATCGGGTAGTCACACTGCAGGACGGTCGGCTCGGTTCCGACGTGATGTCGGTGGTGCCTGGGTGAGACCTGCCTCGACGATCGCCGCTGCGGCGAGCCGGCTGCGTCTGTTCAGCCTGCGAGAGCTCGCTGTACATCGTCGGCGCACGATCGCCTTGATCGCCGTAATGGCCGTCTCCGCAATGTATCTGGTCGCGGTCTTCGGCATCTTCGGGTCGATCACCGGATCCGTCAGCCGGCTCGCCGACGGGATCGCAGGCATCGCAGCGTTCGAGGTGTCGGGTATCACCGATGCAGGATTTCCCGACACCATCACCGGCGATGTCGCCGAGGTTCCCGGCGTTGCGACCGCGGCACCGATGATCCGGATGTCCGCGCCGACGACATCGGGCCCGGTTCTGCTGTTCGGCGCCGACAAGAGCAGTGCCGAGTTGGGCGGCGCCTTGAAAGACGCCGTCTCGCGACCGTTAGAAGAGCTGTCCGGCTCGCCGGACGGCGTCCAGGTCGGGCCGGGCGTCGGTCGCGCGAAAGGCGACAAGTTCCAGCTGGGCTCGGGCGAGGTCACGGTCACCGACGTCCTCGCGGGCAACGAACTCTCGAATCTCAATGATGGGCACTACGTTCTTGCACCACTTACGTTGGCGCAGAACATTACAGGCCGACAAGGCAAGCTCGACTCGGTACTGATCACCATAAAACCCGGCGCTGATCTAGCCTCTGTTCGCGCCTCGATCACCCGCGCCGTAAACGGCCGGGCAATCGTCGCGGACCCGGGTATGCGGGCATCTCGGGCAGGCGACGGTGTCAAGATGATGAACTACATGGCACTGATGGGCGCTGTGGTCGCCTTGATTGTCGGTGCGTTCCTGATCTACACCACGATGACCATGGCGATTACCCAGCGCCGACCGGTCATCTCGATGCTGCGCGCGATCGGGGGCAGGCGCGTCACCATCGTTCGCGACATGGTCGCGGAGGCGGCGGCTCTCGGCGTGATCGGCGGAACAATCGGCTCGGGTATCGGAATACTCCTGGGCCGCATCGCGATTGGTCGATTACCGCCGGCAATGACCCAAGGGCTCGAAGCTCGGGTCGAATACTGGCTGCCCGGCTACGCGCTACCAGCCGCCGTCGTGGCTACCGTCCTCGCCAGCGTGGTTGCGGCGGCGATGGCTGCGCGGCAGGTATACAAGGTTTCACCGATCGAGGCGTTGGCGCCGGTCGGGGTTTCCGCGGCGGACTTTGTGCCACGATGGCTGCGGATCGCTTGCGGGATCGGTGCCGTCGCGGTGTTCGCGGGCTCGATCGTGATCGTCCTCGGCCGCACCGGCACCATCGCTGTGGCCGCGATGTCGGCTGTATTCTGTGCCCAGATCGCGCTTGGTTTCGCGCTGACCGTGCCCGTGGTCAAGGCCACCGCAGCATCAGCCCGAGTGTTCGGGTCGGTCGGGGCACTCGCGGCCGCGACGATCGAGCGTTCGCCGCGGCGTGTGTGGGCCACCGTTATGACCGTCCTCATCGCCGTCGTCACCACCGTCGTGATCACCGGTACGAACTCCGACATGTTCCGGTCGGCGCGCGGCATCTTCGCACCAATCGCGGATGTGGACGTGTGGGTGAGCGCC
>DASXJN010000209.1:0-7902 GCA_036497365.1 Jatrophihabitantaceae bacterium
CACGCGCAGTTCAGCCTGAACGGCGGCAACACCTGGACCGACGTCGACGCTGTCCCGCTGACCGGACCGCAGACGACGCACGCACTTCGCATCGTCCAGGCGCGCGGCATCCTCGTCGCCCCGCCCACCGGAGGCTGACCAACCGCGCTCGGTTCGTTGGCGTCGCGCCCGGCACCGATGGTGAACGTGCTGCAGCGCGACACGCCGAGAAAGGTGCTGCAGAGCGTTCAGCGTTGGACCACTTCTCGACCGCCCGGACTGCATCCGAGATACCCGGGCCGAGCTATCACTCGACCTCAGCATCAAGATCGCCCCGCCAGTCGCACCGGCGGCTGACCACCCGCGCCACCTACGGCCGCATCACAGATGCTAAGGTCGGGTCGTAGCCCTACGTGCGCATCAGGATCGCGCGCACGGGCGGGCGCGCGAGCGACCGGAGCTACGAGATCGAGACGGTGGGTTCGCCGGACGGAACGCCCGAGTCGCCCATCTCCTCGGCGATCCGCATCGCCTCTTCGATCAGCGTCTCGACGATCTGCGACTCGGGAACGGTCTTGACGACCTCGCCCTTGACGAAGATCTGGCCCTTGCCGTTACCGGACGCCACGCCCAGATCGGCCTCGCGCGCCTCGCCCGGCCCGTTCACCACGCAGCCCATCACGGCCACCCGCAGCGGCACCTCGATGCCCTCGAGCCCGGCGGTCACCCGGTCGGCCAGCGTGTAGACGTCCACCTGCGCGCGACCGCAGGACGGGCACGACACGATCTCGAGCCGGCGCTGGCGCAGGTTCAGCGACTCGAGAATCGCCAGGCCGACCTTGACCTCCTCGACGGGTGGCGCCGACAGCGAGACACGGATCGTGTCGCCGATGCCGCGCGACAGCAGCGAGCCGAACGCGACCGCCGACTTGATCGTCCCCTGGAACGCCGGACCGGCCTCGGTGACGCCGAGGTGCAACGGGTAGTCGCAGGCCTCGGCGAGCAGCTCGTACGCCCGAACCATCACGACCGGATCGTTGTGCTTGACCGAGATCTTGAAGTCGCGGAAGCCGTGCTCCTCGAACAGCGACGCCTCCCAGAGCGCCGACTCGACCAACGCTTCCGGTGTCGCCTTGCCGTACTTCTCGAACAGCCGCTTGTCGAGCGAGCCCGCGTTCACGCCGATCCGGATCGACACACCGGCGTCGGCGGCCGCGCGCGCGATCGCGCCGACCTGGTCGTCGAACCTCTTGATGTTGCCCGGGTTGACCCGCACCGCGGCACAACCGGCGTCGATGGCGGCGAACACGTACTTCGGCTGGAAGTGGATGTCGGCGATCACCGGGATCTGCGACTTCTTCGCGATCGCGGGCAGCGCCTCGGCATCGTCCGCGGACGGGCACGCCACCCGGACGATGTCGCAGCCGGACGCGGTGAGTTCGGCGATCTGCTGCAGCGTCGAGTTGACGTCCGCGGTGAGCGTCGTCGTCATCGACTGCACCGAGACCGGCGCGTCGCCGCCGACCAGTACCGACCCGACCTTGATCTGCCGCGACTTGCGCCGCGGGCTCAGGACAGGCGGCGGCAGGGCGGGCATGCCTAGCGAAACGGTCATGACTCCATTATCCGATGTTGATGGGTTTGACTATGTCGGCGTACAGCGTGAGCAGAGTGATCACGATCAGCACCGACGCGACCGCGTACATCACCGGCAGCATCTGCGCGGTGTCGACGAAGATCTGCGGCCGCGTGGCCGCCGGAGCGGTCGGGTCGCGACGCCGCTCCGCTCGTGCTCGCAGCCGTGCTCGTCCCCGCTTGACCGCCTCGACCAGCGCACCTGCGACGTGCCCGCCGTCCAGCGGTAGCAGCGGCAGCAGGTTGAAGAAGAACAGCAGCAGGTTCACCGAGGCGAGCAGCCCGATCAGCGAGTAGAGCTTGTCCTCCCAGCCGATCCGGTGGCTGTCGGCGATCTGCCCGCCGATGCGGCTGATGCCGACCACACCGACCGCGCCCTGCGGGTCGCGGGGCTTGCCGTCGAAGATCGTCTGCCAGAGCGAGTGCAGCTTGGACGGATAGCTGCCGATCGCGCGGCCGCCCACCGCGATCTGGCTCACGATCTGCCCGGGCACGTCGGTGATCGACTGCGTCGCGAAGTAGTCGCGCTCGACCGGCGCGATACCGAGGAAGCCGGCCTCCTTGGTGTGCGAGCAGGTGTCGTTCGCGCACTTCAGGTTGCGCACCGGTGTCGCGTTCAGCGCCACGTCGGCGCCCTTGCGGAGCACCGTGAAGTCGAGCTTCTTGCCGACGGCCGGCTCGACCAGCGAGATGAGCTGGTCCCAGGACGTGATCTTCGTGCCGTTCACGGCGACGATCCGGTCGCCGGCCTTGAACCCGGCCAGCGCGGCGGGGGTGTTCTTCGCCGTGCACGCCTTGATCTGCGCCTGCGTCGCGGTGGCCGGTGCGAGGCACTTGCTTACCGAGCCGACCTGGGTGGTCGCCTCGGACGACGGCAGCCCCATGGTCAGCAGCAGGATCGTGGTGAGGATGAGGTAGATGATCAGGTTCATGCACGGCCCGCCGAGCATGACGATCATCTTCTTGCCGGGGGTGAGCCGGTAGAACTGGCGCTCCTCGTCGCCCGGCTCGACCTCGGCCCGGCTGACGTGCCGGAAGTCCTCGATGGCGGTCGAGAGCCGCCGCGGCCAGCGCGACTGCTTCCCGTCCGCCCGGGGCGGCGGCACCATGCCGATCATGCGGATGTAGCCGCCCAGCGGGATGCCCTTGATGCCGTACTCGGTGTCGCCCTTCTTGCGCGACCACACCGTCGGCCCGAAGCCGACCATGTATTGGGTCACCTTCACGCCGAACTTCTTGGCCGGCACCATGTGCCCGACCTCGTGCAGGGCGATCGAGATCAGCAGGCCGACAGCGAAGATCAGCACGCCGAGCGCGTACAGCATGCGACCTCCGTCTCAGCCCGTCCGGGTCAGCTCGCGAGCGCGGCTGCGTGCCCAGTCGTCAGCATGTTCTACGTCTTCGACGGTACCTGGGTTCCCTGTGCCGGGCGGGTATTCGCTCAGCCACTCCGACAGGACGAGCTCCACGGTGTCCACTATCTGGAGGAATCCGATCGTCCCGGCGTGGAAGGCCGTGACGAGCGCCTCGTTCGCCGCGTTGTAGACAGCCGGGGCGCAGCCACCCGCCGTCCCGGCCCGCCGGGCCAGCGCGACCGCCGGGAACGCGGCGTCGTCCAGAGGTTCGAAGACCAGCTGTTGCGCCTTCGTCCAGTCCATCGTCGGTGCTGCGTCGGGTACCCGGTCGGGCCAGCCGAGGGCCAGCGAGATCGTCAGCCGCATGTCGGGCGGCGACAGCTGGGCGATCGTCGAGCCGTCGGTGAACTCCACCATCGAGTGGACGATCGACTGCGGGTGGACGACCACGTCGATCCGGTCGTACGGGACGTCGAAGAGCAGGCGAGCCTCGATCACCTCGAGGCCCTTGTTGACCAGGGTGGCCGAGTTCGTGGTGATCAGCGTGCCCATGTTCCAGGTCGGGTGCGCCAGCGCCTCGGCGGGCGTCACCGCCGTGAGTGACTCGCGGCTGCGGCCCCGGAACGGGCCGCCGCTGGCCGTCACCACCAGCCGCCGCACCTCGTCCGGACGGCCCGAGCGCAGGCATTGCGCGAGGGCCGAGTGCTCCGAGTCGACCGGACGGAGTTGGCCGGGCTTGGCCAGCCCGGTCACCAGCGGGCCGCCGGCGATCAGCGACTCCTTGTTGGCGAGGGCGACGGTCCGTCCGGCCTCGAGCGCGGTCAGCGTCGCCCGCAGCCCGGCCGCTCCGGCGATGCCGTTGAGCACCACGTCGCAGTCGAGCCCGGCGAGTTCGACGACCTTCCGCCCGGCCACGATCCGCGGTCGCGAGCCCAGCGCATCGAGTCGCTCGGCGAGTTCCTGCGCGCGGTCGTCCCGGCCGATGCCGACGACCTCGACGCCGAACTCGACGGCCTGCTCGGCCAGCAGCGCGACGTCCGAGCCTCCCGCCGCGAGTGCGGTCACCGAGAACCGGTCCGGCGCGTTGCGGGCGACGTCGAGCGCCTGGGTACCGATCGATCCGGTGGACCCGAGGACGACGACGCGACGCTGCTCCGGCACGCCTGTCAGTGTCTCAGTCGATCAGTGCCGGAATCCGGACGGGCCGGATCGCGTGCCGCCCGTGCTCTCGGCATCGAGTTCCTCGACAGCCGTGTGCAGGTTCTCGAGCAGGAGGTCGGCGAGGTCGTGCGAGAAGCCGTTGCGGCACACGATGCGCAGCACGGCGAGATCCTCGCGGTTGGCCGGGAACGTGTAGGCGGGCACCTGCCAGCCACGTTCGCGGAGCTTGGCCGACACCGCGAACACGTCCCACCCCTGCACGCTGTCTGACGTGGTGAACGCGAACACCGGTAGCTGCTCGCCGTGCGAGATCAGCCGGAAGTGCTTGGTCTTCTCGATCTCGGACGCGAGATACATCGCCACGTCGCGGGCCGCTTGGTGCACCGCCCGATAGCCCTCGCGGCCGAGCCGGAAGAACGAGTAGTACTGCGCGACCACCTCGGCACCGGGACGCGAGAAGTTCAACGCGAAGGTCGGCATCTCGCCGCCCAGGTAGTTCACCTTGAAGACGAGTTCCTCGGGCAGCGACTCGTGGTCGCGCCACAAAGCCCAGCCGACGCCCGGGTAGACCAGCCCGTACTTGTGCCCGGACGAGTTGATCGACACCACCCGCTCGATGCGGAAGTCCCAGATCAGTTCGGTGTCGATGAACGGCGCGACGAAGCCGCCCGACGCCGCATCGACGTGCACCGGCACGTAGTTGCCGCTGCTGCGCTCGTACTCCTCGAGCGCCTCGGCGATCTCGGCGACCGGCTCGTAGCTGCCGTCGAAGGTCGAGCCGAGGATGGCGACGACGCCGATGGTGTTCTCGTCGCACTGCGCGACCGCGCTCGGCGCGTCCAGGTGGTATCGGTTGCCCTCCATCGGGACGTAGCGCGGCTCGACGTCCCAGTACCGGCAGAACTTCTCCCAGCACACCTGCACGTTCGTGCCCATCACAAGGTTGGGCTTGCGGTCCGGCCCGGCATTGGTGCGCTTGACCCAGCGCCGCTTCAGCGCCATGCCGGCGAGCATCGCCGCCTCACTGGACCCGGTCGTCGAGCAGCCGACCGCGTCGTCGCAGTCGGGCGCGTGCCACAGATCGGCGAGGATCGCGATGCAGCGCCGTTCGAGCTCGGCGGTCTGCGGGTACTCGTCCTTGTCGATCATGTTCTTGTCGACGCACTCGTCCATCAGCACGCGCGCCTGCGGCTCCATCCACGTCGTGACGAACGTGGCGAGATTGAGCCGCGCACTGCCGTCGAGCAGCAGCTCGTCATGGATGAGCTGGTAGGCGACCTGCGGCGGCACCGCAGCGTCGTGCAGCGTGCGGTGCGGCGGCACGACCGCGGAGCCGTAGGCCGGGTTCGCTCCCCCGACGAACGGATTGGCGTCACCACGATGGGCGGAACGACGGGCGTGCTGCGGCCGGGCTGCGGCGGAGTAGATGGCCATGGCTTCGACTATTGCCTATCTCGTGCGCTGCAACGAGTCCCTCGTGAGCTCGGACGGGGTGCGGTGCCCCGACAACGCCATGGTCAGGTCGAGATCGGCGAGCAGGCTGCGCAGCACGTGCCGCACGCCGTCGGTTCCCGCCAGGCCCAGCCCGAACACCCAGGGCCGTCCGACCAACACGGCGCGCGCACCCAGCGCGAGCGCCTTGGCGATGTCGGAGCCGGTGCGGATGCCGGAGTCGAAGAGCACCTCGACCCGGTCGCCGACGGCATCGACGATGTCCGGCAGGGCGTCGAGCGAGCCGATCGCGCCGTCGACCTGCCGTCCGCCGTGGTTCGACACGAGGATGCCCTCCACGCCGGCGTCGACGGCGCGCTGTGCGTCGGCCGCGCACTGGATGCCCTTGAGGGCGATCGGACCGTCCCAGTTCTCGCGCAGGAACGCGATCTCGTCCCAGGTGTGGTCGGTGCCGGTGAACATCGGCAGCCAGCGCATGAGCGCGGCCTGCAGGTCTTCGGCCGGTGGCTTCTCGAGGCCGGCCAGGAACGCCGGGTCGCTGAAGTAGTTCGTCAGCCCCTCGCCGGTGAGGAAGGGCAGGTAGGCGGTGTCGAGGTCGTGCGGGCGCCAGCCGAGCAGCCAGGTGTCGAGCGTGACGAGCAGCGCGGTGAAGCCGGCGGCCTTGGCGCGCTCGAGCAGGCTGAGGCACACGTCCGGGTCGTTGGGCCAGTAGAGCTGGAACCAGCGCACGCCGTCGCCGTTCTCGCTCGCGACGTCCTCCAACTGCACGGACGAGACCGTCGACAGCGTCATGCCGATACCCAACTCGGCGGCGACGCGGGCGGCGGCGCGTTCGGCGTCCGGGTGGACGATCGACTGCACGCCGATCGGCGACGTGATCACCGGCGCGGACAGTTGCGAGCCGAGAACGGTCGTCGTCAGGTCGCGGTGGGTCGACCCGGTGAGCATGTGCGGCACGATCCGCCAGTGGTCGAACGCCTCGCGGTTCGCACGCGCGGTCGCTCCGGCGCCCGCCGCGCCGGCGACGTACCAGAACGGCCGTGGGTCGAGCCGCTCGCGCGCGAGGTTCTCGAGATCGCCCGGCACGGTCGTGAACGCCGGCACGTCGCCTGCCATGCCGCGCAGGTAGATCTCGCTGGAGTAGATCGACGGAGTAGTCACGCTCCGCAGTCTGTCAGTCGAACAGGGCCTTGCCGTAGTAGTCGCCGGCGGCCGACAGACCGGGCGGCACGGCGAACACCGCGCTGCCGGTGTGCCGGATGTACTCGTTGAGCAGGTCGTTCTGTCCGAGGCGGCGCTGGATCGGGATGAACTGCTTTCGCGGGTCCTTCTGGTAGGCGAGGAAGAACAGCCCGGCGTCGAGCAGGCCGGTGCGCGCGTCGATGCCGTCGGTGTAGGAGTAGCCGCGGCGCAGGATCATCTGCCCGTCGTTGCTCGCCGGCGCGGCGAGCCGGATGTGCGCGTTCAGGTCGATGACCGGCTTGCCGCCCTTGGTCGCCGACAGGTTCGGCTTGTCGAACTCGCGCGTTCCGGTCAGCGGCGCGCCACTGTTCTTCGCGCGACCGAACACCTTCTCCTGGTCGGCGAGGTAGTCGGTATCCCACGACTCGATGAGCATCCGGATGCGGCGGGCGACGAGGTAGCTGCCGCCCTTCAGCCACGGCTGGTCGGTCTCGTCCCCCACCCACACGAAGCTGTTCATCTCGTCCGCGGACTCGGACTTGATGTTGCGGGTGCCGTCCTTGAAGCCCATCAGGTTGCGCGGCGTCTGCTGGCTGGTGGACGTCGACGACGTGCGTCCGAAGCCGAGCTGCGACCAACGCATCACCGCGGTGCCGCGCGCGACGCGGGCGAAGTTGCGGATGACGTGGAAGGCGACCTGCGGATCGTCCGAGCACGCTTGCACGCACAGGTCGCCGCCGCTGCGGGTTGCTTCGAGCGCATCACCGGGTAACGGCGGCAGCTTCTCGAGCGCGGCCGGACGGTGCCCGCTCAGCCCGAATCGGTCGTCGAACAGGCTCGGTCCGAATCCGACGGTGATGGTGAGCTGTGCCGCCGGAAGTCCGAGGGCCTCGCCGGTGTCGATCGGCGGATTCTCCGGCGCGGTCTCGACCGCGCCGATCGGCAGACCCTTGGTCATCTGTGCCGCGTCGGCCGCCCACTGCGCGAGCATCGTCTGCAGTTCGGAGCGGTCGGTCGTGGTGACGTCGAACGCGGCGAAGGCGAGCCGATCCTGAGCCGGCGTCGCGATGCCCGCCTGATGCGCGCCGTAGAAGGGCACGACCGCACCGGTACCCGGCGGGCTGTCCGCCGGTTCGTC
>DASXJN010000210.1:0-12149 GCA_036497365.1 Jatrophihabitantaceae bacterium
CCCTCGGCACCCAGCATGATCGGAATGTCGCGACGCAGCGGGTGCACGGTCGACTTGAGCGCCTTGCCGAGCCCGGTGCCGGCCGGGTGCGGCAGTGGATAGGCCGGGCCAGGGTTGGTGACCGGTTCCTCGCGCGCGAGGACCTTGCGGACGATCGCGACGTATTCGCGGGTGCGGGCCAACGGCTTCGGATAGGACTGCCCGTACCAGCCCTCTACGACCTGCGGACCGGACGCGCCCAGACCCAGGATGAACCGGCCACCGCTGAGGTGGTCCAGGGTCAGCGCGGCCATCGCGGTGGCGGTCGGGGTGCGCGCGGACAGTTGCATGATGTCGGTGCCGAGCCGGACCGATGTCGTCGCCGCACCCCACCAGGCCAGCGGCGTCAAACAGTCCGACCCGTAGGCCTCGGCCGTCCAGATCGAGTCGAAACCCAGCTGTTCGCACAGCGCGATCGCCTCGCGGACGCCCGGTGGCGGGCCCGCTGACCAGTAACCGACGTGATACCCCAGCCGCACGGCAGGAACTGTATCGGCGCTTTGGGGCACGCGCGCGTCGATGTGATCGCGGTATCCTCGCGGCCAGACCGACGACCGCGGCGTGTCCGGACCGTGGCGAGGTGGAGGACGCCGATGGCCGAGTCTGAACAGAGGCTCGAAATGCCGCCGCCTGGCGGGATCGCCTGGTTGGACGTGTCGGCCGAGACGGCCGACTCGTGGCCGGGTCGCGTCCGCACAGGCCCGGTCGGCCTGCAGATCTCCGCCCTGCCCGGTGCCCGGACGCCCTACTTCTTCAAAGGTGCCCGGCTGCGCGGCACCCGGTGCATCTGGTCGGCGGCCACGGTCAGCGGTGCGGAACTGTCGCGCCGCGCTCGTCCACCGGGCACCTCGGACGGTGCGGTGCACATCCTGTTGCGCGCGGAATGCGCCGGCTCGGTGTTCGACCCGGTCGGCGCGATCACCCGCGGGACGATGAAGGTGCTCGAGCCGATGCACGAGATCCGCGAGCAGTTCGTGGGGAACACCCACCTGTTCACGCTGAATGTGCAGCGCGGAACCATCGGCGTCGAAGCCGCGACCCTGGCCGAGATGATCGACCAGTCGTACGACCTGACTCCGTTCCAGGCCCAGCTGCTTCGCTCCGGAGTCGGCCTGCTGCTCACCGGTGGCGAGGAATTCGGCTCGGCGGCGAGCCTGGTCGGGGTCGACCGCTACCTGGGTGCGATGGCCGGGCTGCTGCTGCGCACCGCGGTCCGCCGGCCCGGCGCCGACGTCGAGCAGATGGAGTCCATCCGGGCGCGCACCGACACGATCATCTTCGAGCAGGCCGCCGACCCGCTGCTCACTCCGGCGAGCATCGCCGGGCAGCTCAACATCTCGCTGCGGCAGCTCTACCGCGCGTTCAACGGCACCGAGAGCCCGGCAGCGCGGATCCGGCGCCGCCGTCTCGAGCACGCCGCCGAACTGCTCGCGGCGCGCACCGCGCCATCCCAGGTCGAGAAGATCGCACAGGAGTGTGGCTTCATCTCGGCCGAGTACTTCTCGCGCGCGTTCCGCCGCGAGTTCGGACTCAGCCCGCGGGCCTACCGCTCAGCGCACCGTGATCGTCCGGTGGTCGCTCCGACCGTCCGGATCGGTGGTGCAGCGGGAGCGAGTGGAGCCAGTGGGGCGGGCGGGACTTGAACCCGCGCGCCGCGGATTATGAGTCCGCTGCTCTGACCAACTGAGCTACCGCCCCGCAGCGGTCCAACCTAGCCCACCGGTTCGACGACCTGCCGAATGCTCAGGCGAAATGCTGCGTCGAAATGTCGCCTCGAATTGCCCGTCAGCAAAGGCGAAACGGCAATTTGTCCGGTGTTTAGCGAGAGTTGTTTTTTCTTTGTCGAGTCGTCACACTGAGAAGGCTTCACCCGCCAGTTCGTAGTTCAATTGCGCACGCTGCTCGAGTCCGGCGCGCGCGATCTCGGGGGACCCCGAACGCGGTCACACCCCCAGACGCGCAACCATGTGCCTCACCCGGATGAAAGCGGTGTCCATGTCCGTCCCGAACAGCGTTCTCATCGCTGACGACGACGAGGACATCCGCGCGCTCATTTCCGTCATGCTCACGCGTGCGGGCTACACCACCGAAACGGTCGACGGTGGCATTCCGGTGCTCGATGTCGTCGACACGCCAGGGCGCTCGACCCCCTTGCCCGGCATGTTCGTGCTCGACGTCCGGATGCCCGATGTAGACGGCTTGCACCTGTGCCGTCGGCTCAAGGCCGACCCGCTGACCGCCGGCACACCGGTGCTCCTGATCAGCGCCGAGTCCTCGCCGGCCGACCTCGCAGCGGGATACGCCGCCGGCTGTGACGACTACCTGCCCAAGCCCTTCACCGCCCGGGAGTTGGTCCGCCGGGTCGAGCTGCTGCTCGCCTCGGTGCGCGGCGACCGGCCGGCGCCGGTGGCAGTGGCGGCGCGTCGACCCGCCTAGACTCGCGGTTTCTTTGCAATTCCTTCACACTGGTTACGAAAGTGATCACAGCTGACTCAGAGTAAGCAGAGGAACCAGAGGAATCGGGCCGATCGTGGGGATGGCATGGCGGGCACACCGCGGTGTGGCGCGCTCGCGCGCCGCGGCGCCGACCGCGCTGCACGCCGTCGAACTCGATCCGATCAGCGTCTTCGGTGCTCCGCGTATTCGCACTCAGCCCATCATCTCCGTCCCGACCGGTGACGTGCTGGCCGTCGAGGCGTTGTCCCGCTTCGACGACACCGACGGGGCGAACACCGAGGACATCTTCGAAGCGGCCCACGCCACCGGCTACGGCGCCGCTCTCGAGGCGGCCAGCCTGCACGCGGCGCTGCGACTGCGCCCGCACCTGCCCGAGGGCATGCTGCTGTCTGTCAATGTCAGCCCGAACGTGCTCCCGTACCTGGACGCCGCGCAGTTCTGGCCGGACGAGATGCAGGGCGTCATCGTCGAGATCACCGAGCAGGACTCGGAGAGTCCGTTCGAGCTCGGCGAGCATCTGACCGACCTGCGCGAACGCGGCGCGGCCATCGCCATCGACGACGTGACGACCGGCTACGCCGGCCTGCTGCGCCTGGCGCACATGCAGCCGGACTACGTGAAGGTCGACCGGCAGGTCGTGGACGGACTCCGCAACAGCCCGGCGCAGGCCGCTGTACTCGAAGCGCTGGTGACGTTCTCGCACCGGCTCGGTGCTGCAGTCATCGGCGAGGGCGTCGAGGATCTCGACGACTTGGACGCGCTCGGCGAGTTCGACGTCGACTACGCACAGGGATATGCCATCGGTCGCCCGTCCACCGAGTTGGAACCGATCGATCCCGCGGTGGTGGCGGTCTGCCGGTCCGGTCGGCAGCGGTTGTTGCGCGGCGTCTCGAGCGTGCGTCACGCCGGGAGCACGCGCGACGTCTATGCGGTGACCGCTGCGTTGGCCAGCGCTGGTCACCGTAACGACATCAGCGCCGCGATCAGCGCCACCTCGACCGAGATCGGCGTGGACGTCATCGGCGTCTCGATCGTGACCGGAATGAGCGTCCGCGAGATCGCCAGCACCGACGACGCACTCGATCCCAATGTCTATTCGCTGCTCGACTATCCCGCGACGCTTGCCGTGCTCGACGGCGCGGGTGCGGTCGAGATCCAGGTCGACGACCCGAACTCCGATCCTGCCGAGCGCTCCCTGATGCAGTCACTCGGGCACGCCAGCCTGCTGCTCGTGCCGGTCTACGACGGAACCCGGACGATCGGCGTGCTCGAGTTCGCCCACAAGACGTCACGGCGCTGGAGCACGCAGGACATCGCACACGCCCAGGGTCTTGCCGGGCACCTGAGTCCGGTGTTGCACCGCCTGGGAGTCGGCTCGGCGGTAGCCCGGCCGACCGGCTGACCGCGCGGGATTGCCGCAGTCCCTCACCGCACCGTCAGTGCAACAGCGGTGGAAGCACGAACAGCATCACCGCCGACCACGTCACGTGGGTCAGCATCGGCGCGAGGACTCCGCCGGACGCGCGGCGCTGCAGGCCGAGCACGACACCGACCGTGGCCGCTGCGAACACCAGCATCGGATTGCCCGTGGCGAGCGTGACGAGGGTGTAGATCACCGTTGAGACCAGGACCGGCTGCCGGCGACCGATCGCGGCGAACAGGCCGCCGCGGAAGAACACTTCCTCTGCGGCGCCGGTCGCCAGGGTGACGAGGGCAACGAGCGGCAGCGAGCCCTTGCGCGCGTGTTCGAGGACACTGTTGACGTAGTCCCGCAGCGGCCCGATCTCGCGCACGATCAGTGCGCCGACCACGAACACCGCAGCCAAGACGAGGCCGATGACGATCGGCGTGAGCACCGGACGCCGCAACGCATCTCTGGACCGCAGGTAACCGAGGTGCAGCGGACCTGACAGCAGGCCGCCGACCGTCCATGTCGCGGCCACGGCCAGGGTCAGTGGATAGAAGGCCGAGCTGCCCGGTGGTGCGGCAAGCGACAGGCCTAGGAGCGTCGCTCCAACGGCGAGCGTGATCGCGGCGACGATGCGGCGTCGCCGGAACTCGCCGTCCGGCTGGGCGTGGTCGCGTGGCACCTTGTCGAGCAGGGCCGTGGCCACCGCCCGCTCCAACTGCGCGGGCCAACCGCGCATCACGCCGAGGCCTCGCGTGCTTCGATCGCCAGCCGCACGGCCTCGTCGTAGCCGAGCGTGGGACCCGGTACGACCTCCTCGATCGCATGGTCGGTCACGACGACCTCGTTGGTCATGGAGTCGACCAGATTGCGTGCGGTGGCTACGTCCACGTCGGTGATCAGGGCCAGCCACATCGACGACAACCGCGGCGAGAGCAGCGGCACGCTGACATTCGGCAACGGTTTGCCGAGCACCTTGGCGGCGCGCTCGAGCATGTCGATGTAACGCAGTACCTCAGGCCCGCCGATCTCGTAGACACCGCCGAGCGCCTCGGGCGGTTCGAGCACGCCGACGAGGTACCGCACCACGTCGCGCAGCGCGATCGGCTGGGTACGGGTGCGCACCCAGCGCGGCGTGACCATGCCGGGCAGATGGTCGACGAGCTGCCGGGTGACCTCCCACGAGATGCCGCCGTGCCCGACGATCACGGCGGCACGCAGCACGGTCACCGGCACACCGGCCACGCCGAGCAGTTGCTCGACCTGTCGGCGCGAGCGCAGATGGGCGGACAGATCGTCACGATCGTCGCCGAGGCCGCCGAGGTAGATGATCCGCTCGATGCCCGCCTCGGCACACGCGCCGCCGAAGTTCAGCGCCATCTCGGCGTCGCGGTCCTCGAAGTCGGCCGACTCCAGCGAGTGCACCAGGTAGTACGCCGCGTCGGCGCCGGCCAATGCTGCCTCGAGCGACTCGGGATCGCCGACGTCGCCGTAGACCGCGGTGCCCGGCCCTTCGTACTCGTCCGGACGGCGGGTCATGGCACGCACGTCGTGGCCGGCGTCGGCGAGCGCGCCGACGAGATGCGATCCGACGAATCCGGATGCGCCGGTGACGACGACCTGCATGCCCATTCCGGAAGTCTGCCCACCGCGCGAGTCGGCAATCGACGATGTGCGAGGCGCGACAAGGAAAAGCGCTCACAGCGCGATTTACTACAGATCGTTGACGGTTGGTCGTTGGAACGTAGTATTACGGGAAACCCCGTCAGGAGGTTTCTCGTGTCCGCTCCGCCCGAAGATCGCGGCGTCGTCGACTTCCGCGTCGACCCGTCCGGCTATCGCCACTGGCGGTGCACGGTGGACGGCGCGGTGGCCACCGTGGTCATGGACGTCGCCGAGCAGGCCGGCCTCGTTCCCGGCTACGAGCTGAAGCTGAACTCCTACGACCTCGGCGTCGACATCGAGCTCTACGACATCGTGCAGCGGCTGCGTTTCGAGCATCCCGAGGTGCGTGCGGTCGTCCTGACGAGCGGCAAGGACAAGATCTTCTGCGCCGGCGCGAACATCCGGATGCTCGCCGCCTCACCGCATCCGGAGAAGGTGAACTTCTGCAAGTTCACCAATGAGACGCGCAACGGCATCGAGGACGCCACCGCCAACTCAGGGCAGGTGTGGCTGGCCGCCCTGAACGGCACGGCCTCGGGCGGCGGCTACGAGCTCGCGCTCGCCTGCGAACACATCATGCTCATCGACGACCGCTCGTCCACCGTGTCGCTTCCCGAACTGCCGCTGCTCGGAGTGCTTCCCGGCACCGGCGGGCTGACGCGAGTGGTCGACAAGCGACATGTGCGACGCGATCGTGCCGATTACTTCGCGACCAAGTCCGAAGGTCTCGCCGGGCGCAAGGCGGTCGAGTGGAGACTCGTGGACGAAGCCGTCCCGCGCGCCAAGTGGGACGACACTGTCGCCGCGCGCGCCGCCGAGTACGCGGGCCGATCCGCGCGCGGAACGCACGCTGTCGGCATCACCCTCGAGCCACTCACGAAACAACGCACCGCGACGTCGGTCGAGTACCGCTACGTCGCAGCGCGCCTCGACCGCGAGGCGGGCACCGTGCACATCACCGTCCGGGGGCCGGAAGGCGATGCTCCTGCGGACATGGCCGGCGTGCACGCCGTGGGCGCGAATTTCTGGAGCCTCGCGATGACCCGCGAGCTCGACGACCTGGTGCTCGACCTGCGCACCAATGAACCGGAGCTCGGCACCTGGGTGCTGCGGACCGAGGGCGATTCCGGTCAGGTGCTCGCTCACGACCGCGTGCTGCTCGAGAACCTCGACGACTGGCTGGCGAACGAGATCGTCCACTACCTGAAGCGCACCCTGAAGCGCCTCGATGTCACCAGCCGCAGCCTGATCGCTCTCATCGAACCGGGCTCGTGCTTCGCCGGTTCGCTGCTCGAACTCGCGCTGGCCGCGGACCGCTCGTACCAGTTGGTCGGGGTGTTCGAAGAGATCGACGCGGACGCCTCACCCGCGGCGGTCACGGTCGACGCCATGAACGCCGGCGTGCTGCCGATGGGCAACGGATTGAGCAGATTGCAGACCCGCTTCCTCGACGACGACGACGCGCTGGCCGAGATCGAGAAGGTCCGCGGCACGCGGCTCGAAGCCGAGGACGCCGAACGGCTCGGCCTGGTCACCTTCGCACCGGACGACATCGACTGGGACGAAGAGGTCCGCATCGCGATCGAGGAGCGCCACAGCTTCAGCCCGGACGCGTTGACTGGCCTCGAGGCGAACTACCGCTTCGCCGGGCCGGAGACGCTCGAGACCAAGATCTTCGGTCGACTGACCGCCTGGCAGAACTGGATCTTCACCCGGCCGAACGCCTCGGGTGCCGACGGCGCGCTGCGCAAGTTCGGGACCGGACAGCGTGCCGAGTTCGACCGAAAGAGAGTCTGAATTGACGACAACCGCCGACTACAGCGAGAAGATCCCGAACAACGTCGCCCTGAACGACGACCGCCGACTGCAACGCGCGCTCGAGTCGTGGCAGCCGAACTTCCTGTCGTGGTGGGAATCGATGGGGCCGACATTGCCGACCGAGGATGTCTACCTGCGCACCGCGATCAACGTCGGTCGGGACGGCTGGGCACAGTTCGGCCATGTAGCCATGAAGGACTATCGCTGGGGAATCTTCCTCGCCGAGCGGGACAAGGACCGCAACATCGGCTTCGGCGAGCACAAGGGCGAGCCGGTCTGGCAGAAGGTGCCGGGGGAGTACCGCGCCGATCTGCAGCGACTGATCGTCGTGCAGGGTGACACCGAGCCGGCAAGTGTCGAGCAACAGCGCAACCTCGGCGCGACCGCGCCGTCGCTGTACGACTTGCGCAATCTGTTCCAGGTCAACGTCGAAGAGGGACGGCACCTGTGGGCGATGGTCTACCTGCTGCACGCCTACTTCGGTCGCGAAGGTCGTGAGGAGGCCGAGGAGTTGCTGCACCGCAACTCCGGCAGCGAGGACGCGCCGCGCATCCTCGGTGCGTTCAACGAGGAGACGCCCGACTGGCTCTCGTTCTTCATGTTCACCTACTTCACCGATCGCGACGGGAAGTACCAACTCGGGACGCTGAAGGAATCCGCGTTCGACCCGCTGTCGCGTACCTGCGAGTTCATGCTCAAGGAGGAAGCGCATCACATGATGGTCGGCACGACCGGCGTCGACCGCGTGGTCGAGCGCACTGCCGAACTGATGCGTGAGCACGACAGCGAGGAGGTCGCCGCGCTCGGCGCGATTCCGCTCGAGATCATCCAGAAGTACGTGAACTTCCACTACAGCGTCTCGCTGGATCTGTTCGGGTCGGACACCTCGACCAACGTGGCCAACTACTACACGTCCGGGCTCAAAGGACGATGGATGGAAGACCGCCGCAAGGACGACCACCGGCTGCGCGACGACGCGATCCTGGTCGACAGCATCGATGA
The DNA here is from genome assembly GCA_036497365.1 of Jatrophihabitantaceae bacterium. Taxonomy (GTDB): domain Bacteria; phylum Actinomycetota; class Actinomycetes; order Mycobacteriales; family Jatrophihabitantaceae; genus RYN-133. The sequence goes on from DASXJN010000210.1 coordinate 8,390, forward strand.
CGACGGCAACATCGCGCAGGCCGAAGTGGCCGCCCTGGTCGGGCTGAACACCGACCTGCGACGCGCGTACATCGATGATTGCGCCGGCGGCGTGAAGCGCTGGAACAAGATCCTCGAGTCCGCCGACCTGCAGCACCGGCTGTACCTGCCGCATGCGGCCTTCAACCGGAAGGTCGGCGCCTACGGGGTCATCGAGGCCACGCCGCGCGGCGAACGCATCTCCGCCGAGGAGTGGCAGCTACGGCAGGGCGAGTGGCTGCCCACCGACGTCGACAAGACGCACGTGCGCTCGTTGATGCGTCCGGTACACGAACGCGGCAAGATAGCGTCCTGGATCGCGCCGCCCCGCAACGGAATCAACGGCAAGCCGTTCGAGTACGAGTACGTCCGGTTCCCGTAAGGAGCATCGATGCTCTTCAACGCGTGCGAGTACGTGCTCGATCGGCGGATCGCCGTCGGCGATGGTGACCGGATCGCGCTCACCGGCGCGGGCGGCGAACTCACCTACGGACAGCTGCACGATCGGGTGCTGCGCGTCGCCAACGGTTTGCGTGGTGCGGGGATCGAGCCCGAGCAACGGTTGCTCATGTTCATGGCCGACTCGCCGGAATTCGTCGTCGTGTATCTCGCTGCGATGCGCATCGGCGCGGTGCCCGTCCCGGTGTCGACGATGGTGCACGCGGACGGACTGGCCGAACTGCTTCTCGATTCGCGCGCCCGCGCTCTCGCGGTGACCGCACCGTACGGCGACGTGGCGGCCGCGGCTCTTCGGTCGTGCCCGGAAGTGCGCTGCGTGTTCACCGCCGGCGTCGACCTCGACACCGCGTTGCCGGTGACCTCGCTCGACGATCTCGTTTCGTCGGAGCCGGATCCGGCGGTGTACCCGACCACCGCCGACTCACCCGCGTTCTGGCTCTACACCTCGGGCACCACCGGGTCGCCGAAGGCCGCAATGCACCGGCACGGCTCGATCCAGATCGTCTGCGAGACCTACGGCACTCAGGTGCTCGGCATCACGCCGGACGACCGCTGCCTCTCGGCGGCCAAGGCTTTCTTCGCCTACGGCTTGGGCAACTCGGTGCTGTTCCCGCTGTCGGTCGGTGCGGCAACCGTGCTCGAGCCCGCCGGTTCCCGTCCCGACCTCATGGCCGAACGTGCCGCGCAATTCGGCGCGACCCTGTTCTTCGCCGGGCCGACGTTCTTCGCGAACATGCTGCGGGCGGAACTGCCGTCCGGCGCTCTTCCGGACGTGCGGTTGGCCGCGTCCGCGGGCGAGGCGCTGCCGGAGGCGTTGTACCGGCGGTGGACGACGCATTTCGGCGTCGAGATCATCGACGGCATCGGCATGACTGAGATGCTGCACATCTTCCTGTCCAACCGCGTCGGCGAGGTGCGACCGGGTACGACCGGGGTGGCCGTGCCGGGCTACGACTTGCGCATCCTCGACGACGACGGCGTCGCCGTGCCGCCCGGGACGCCCGGCACTTTGTTCGTACGGGGCGCGTCCGCCGCGACGGGATACTGGTCGCGCTACGACGCGTCCCGCCTGGTGTTCCAGGGCGAGTGGTTGCGCACCGGCGACACGTACGTCGAGGACCCGGACGGCTACTACGCATGTCTCGGGCGCACCAACGACATGTTGAAGGCCAGTGGCATGTGGGTCTCGCCCGCCGAGGTCGAAGGACGCCTGCTCGCGCACGACAAGGTGGCGCAGGCGATCGTCGTGGCCGCGCTCGACGGCGACGGTCTCGAGAAGCCCGTCGCCTACGTCGTCCTGGTTGCGGGAAGCACGGTCGACGAGGACGAGCTGATCGAGTTCTGCCGCGAGGGCCTGCCGTCCTACAAGCGACCGCGACGCGTCATCTTCGTCGACTCCTACCCGACCACCGCGACGGGCAAGATCCGCCGCGTCGAACTGCGCGCGCAGGCCGGCGCCACACTGGCCGGATAGAGGCGCGCCCGTGCTCGACGATCACCGGCTGATCGACGTCCATCTGCACCCGGCGGCGTTGCCCGGACTCAAGCTGTCCTGGGACACCTGGGTGCAATCGTTCGACACGCCCGAACTGCGTGCGCTCTACCGTCCGGACGGGACGATCGATCCTGCCGCGTTCGACGCGCACCTCGCGGGCGAGGGCGTCGACGTCGCGGTGGTGCTTGCCGAGTACAGCCCGAAGGTCACCGGCACCCAGGCGGTGGAGGACTTCCTGCCGCTGGTGGCGCAGAATCCGCAGCGCATCCGGCTTGCCGCGAACGTCAATCCGCACCTGCATTTCCCGATCGACGAGGAACTCGACCGGCAGCTCGGCCTCGGTGCCGTCGCGCTCAAGGTGCATCCCGTGCACGGTGGGTTCGCAGCGAATGACCGCGCGCTCTACCCCGCGTACGCGCTGTGTCAGGACCGCGGCATTCCGGTCGTCGTGCACTGCGGCACGTCCACCTTTCCGGGCGCGCTGAACCAGTACGCCGATCCGATCCTTCTCGACGACGTGTTACGCGACTTCCCGAGATTGCCGATCGTCCTCGCGCACGGCGGCCGCGGCTGGTGGTACGACGCCGCCGCGTTCCTTGCGACGACCAACCCGAACGTCTGGATCGAGCTGTCGGGGCTGCCGCCGTCGCGATTGCAGACCTACTACGCCCGGCACAACTGGGCGCGGCTGTGCCGGCGGATGATCTTCGGTACGGATTGGCCGGGCATCCCCGGGATCGCGGCCAACGCGCGCGCGGTGGCCAAGTTGTGCCCGGACGACGAGACGGTCGATCTCGTCCTGTCCGGAAATGCCGAGCAGGTGTACCGGTTGTGACCGCTCGCCCGACCTGATCAGGAATCGAGAAGCGCACCGCGGCCGGCGCCACCTAGCCTTTGTGCAGACACCGAACCGCGTCTCGAAAGGTCGCCTGACACATGCCTGCCAAGAATGCCGCCGCCTCCGAAGGATTCAGCGCCGAAGAACGCGCCGCGATGAAGCAGCGTGCCGACGAACTGCGCGCCGAGGGCAAGAAGGGCGCCAAGAAGGCCGACGGCCTGCAGATGGTCCTCGATGCCATCGAGAAGATGGCGCCGGACGACCGTGCGATCGCCGAGCGCGTGCACGTCACGATCACCGCCACCGCGCCCGACCTGGCGCCCAAGACCTGGTACGGGATGCCCGCCTACGCCGATGCCGACGGCAAGGTCGTGGTGTTCTTCCAGGACTCCGGCAAGTTCAAGTACCGCTACTCGACGCTCGGGTTCCAGGACGCGGCCAACCTCGACGACGGCGACATCTGGCCGGTCGGGTACGCGCTCCACGCGTGGAGCCCGACGGTCGAGAAGAAGGTCGCGGCGCTGGTGAGGGCCGCCACCTCCTAACGCGCCTCCCGGAAATTGTCGGCCCGCCGTTTCATACTCCGGGTGCGATGAGATTGCTGCACACCTCCGACTGGCACCTGGGCCGGGCTCTGCACGGGGCGCCGATGCTCGAGCACCAGCGCGAGTTCCTCTCCTGGCTGGTTGCGACGGCGCTCGAGCGGCAGGTCGACGCGGTGCTCGTGGCCGGCGACGTGTACGACCGCGCCGTCCCGCCCACCGACGCGGTGGCCGTCCTGGATGAGGCGCTGGCCGCCTTCGCCGCCGCCGAAGTGCCGGTCGTCCTGATCAGCGGTAACCACGACTCCGCGGTGCGGCTCGGGTTCGGCAGCACGCTGGCACGCCACGCCGGCATCCACCTGCGCACCGACCTGTCCGCGCTCACCGACCCGGTCGTGGTGGGCGACA
>DASXJN010000211.1:0-17208 GCA_036497365.1 Jatrophihabitantaceae bacterium
GCGATGCTGCTCGGCTGGTAGCGCGCGAGCGCCAGCCGCGCGAACGGCAGGTACGACACGTTCGCCAGCCCGGGAATCTCGACGTCGGCCACCCAGCGAGCCGGCCGCCCGTCCCCGGCCGGGACGAAGGTGGCGGCGAACGGCACCGCCCACACAGTGCCGGCCGACTCCTCGAGAGCCACCTCGACGACGCCACCAGCCAGGCCGGCGAAGTCCTCCTGCGCGAGGGTGCGCGACACATACGGCGTCGACCAGATCGGATCGCGATACGCGGTGCTGACGTACGGCCGCACGTCGGGTGAGTTCCCGATCAGGACGGCGAGTTGCTCGCCGTCACCGCTCACCTGCCATGGTCGGTCCAGCTCGACCCGGACGACGCCGCCGGCACGAACGCGAGTCACCTGCTGCCAGTCCGGCGGCAGGGCGCGGCCGGTCCACCGGAACGCCGGTGACACCGACAGCACGGCCGGTGCCGGCGGGCGGGCCGAGCTCTTCACGTTCACCTGGCATACCAGCGGCGGCGCTTGAAAAGCCTCATCGGCGGCCGGGGTGAAGTACTGCCGGTAGCGGCTGGTCGCCGTGAGCGTGTAGTCGATCATCCGGTGCCGCGTGTCGCCGAACTCGTGTCGCAACGGCGGTACGGCGGCAGCATCCGGATCGATGCGCGCGACGTCGATCGAGACATTCTCCACGCGCGGCAGCGTTTGGTCGTCGGCGACCTCCGCCCACGCGGCCGTCAAGCCGACCTGCGCCGTGCTGGGCGCGTCGAGACCGAGCAACGGATGCATGGGGTCACCGATGTCGGCGAAGGTGTCTCCGCGCTGCCGCGCGGCGTCGAGCGCGCCCGCCGGACGGTTCACCGGTTGCTGCACTGCGTGAACGAGCCGCACGACGTGCGGCGGGCTGACCATCGGGTGCCGCCCGTGGCGCACGAGCTTCATGACCGTGTCGACGTCGATCGCCGGAGCCGCCGCCGCCCGGCGCCGTTCCCGCGGGAGAAGCGACGGGTCGACGATCGCAGCGAGCCACGAGTGCATCTCGAAGTTGTCGACGTCGTCGCTCACGATGGTGCTGGTCAGCTCGATGTCGACCTGGCGTCCGGGCAGCAGCCGCACGGTTGCCGTGCGGCCTTGATCGGTGAACTCGAGCGTCGGCGCGGTGACCCCCGGAGAGCTGGTCAAGACGAGTTCCTTGCCCGGCAGGTCCGGCCACGCACCCGCCGGCACCGACCATGCCTCGTCGCTGGAGGTCCCGCCGGACTGGGCGCCCGGCGCCCGCTGGATGTACATCGACATCCCCTCGGCCATCGGGTCTGGCAACCAGGTGTATGTGCCGTCCGGGGCGTACTCCTGCGGCTGGAACGAACGGCGCAGCCAGATGGCGACCTGCGGATCGTCATGGCCGTCGGTGCGGCCGTGCTGCTCGGCGAGCGCGAACGATCCGGCCGGCGGTAGCAGCGCGCGGCGGTCGTTGCCCGGGTACTGCGCAGCGAGATCGGCGACACCCGCGCCGGTGAGCGGATTGCTACGGATGACCAGCACGTCGAGGCTGCCGCCCGGGCCGAGCGGATCGGTCGGCGGGCGCTCGGCGACCAGCACGTCGGGCGGGACGAGCAGCGGCGGCGGCACCGGATCATGGCGGCCGTAGAACTGCTCGTCGGACTGCGCCTCGTCGAGGTCGGGGTCACCGAGCAGCAGCCCGCCACCCGCGAAGTCCGCCACGCGCAAGCGCATGTGGTACCGCTGTCCGAATCGCAGTGTGGGCAGGCCGACGGCGGCGTGGTCCCAACGCAGGAAGGGCAACTGGTCGCGCAGGTCGGGCAACGCGGCGTTGACCGGCCGGTTCAGCACGTTGCGGACGGCCAGGCTCCAGCCGTCCCATCGGGTGACCACCTCGTCACTGCAGAACGTACGCGGATCGACGCCGGGAGTGTCGTCGGCAACGGTGTCCTGCACCGTCATGCCGTGTGCCTTGACCTGGCCCTCCTCCTCGAAGTCGGGAGTCGTGATCGGTGTGCCATCGGCAGTGCTGTACGCAGCGGTGCGGCGCATCAACGACATCCAGTTCCCACTGCTCGATCGCACGTCCACGCGGTAGCCGAGCATGAGTTGGTCGGCGGTGAGGATGGCGTTCGTCAGATCCTGGGTGCGTCCGGCATTCGCTGTCGCCGTCCGCGCCGTGAACACTTCCGAGCGATTGGCGCGAAGCAGATTGAGACCGGCCGAACGCAACGCCGGTAATGACGTCGGCCGCGCCGTCGCACTTTGGTCGGCGGACTGCTCCGCCGTCCGGACGGTGTCGCGCAGCCGGTCCATGCCACCGGCGATGTCATAGGTCGCCAACTGCCAGCTGTCGGTGCCGAGCTGGACGAGCCCGTCGGCGAGATCGGACTGACCGGCCGGTGCAGCGAGGAAGCGCGTCGCGGTCGTGACGTACTGCGTCCACGGGCTGACGTGCGTGAACGTGCCACCGGTGCACGTGACCCGAATGAGTGCCGTGCCGGGTGGCGGCGGCAGCCGGAACTCGAGGATCAACCCGAGCGCCTGCAGGACGGCCGGATGCTCGCGCAGCAGCGAGTGTGCCCGGTGGAAGTCGACGACATCCGCGGTGCGTCCCGCGGGCGGGGTCGGCACGGTCGTGGGCGTCGTGTCGATACCAGCGTTGGCGACAGCGTGCCCGACCGTCGCCGGATCGCCGATCGCCTGGGCAGATGCGCTGTAGACGCCGGTGATCTTCTCGTGGTGCGACGAGCTCGGGTCGACGTCTGGGGCCCGCCGCTCCAGCGGTGGCGAGTACGGGCGTACCGGGAGTGCCGGCGGGAAGACGCGCGCCCACAACGTCGGGTCGATGTGGTCGGCGCGGGTGATCCCGCCGAGTGCGGATCCCGTCGCCGACGGGTCGGGCCCGGTCTCGACGGTGAACGTGAAACCGCCGAGCAGGGTGGGCCAATTGGCGATGCCGGCCGAAGCGACGTCGACTCCGTCGGTGAGCCTCGGCACGGCCACCACGCGAAGTGTCGCCTGGCCGCCGGAGTAGGAGCCGCCGGGCAGCGCCAGCCAGAGGATCTCGCTCACTGCGCCGCCTCGTATGCACGCCGATGTTCGGCCCAGGCCGCGAGGTACGGGTCGACACTGTCCGCAGCGAGCAGCGGGCTGGTCAGTGCCTGCAAGTCCATCGGCGCCGCGAGAGGTTCGGACGCGGGCGACGGCGGTGGGTCGTCGCCGGCGATCGTCCATTCCCCGCTGTCGAGCTCGACAGAATCGGAGAACAGCGTCACGTCGATCTCGATGACCAGCGTCGCGCGTCCGACGAGCCTGTTCCCTGTCGTTTCGTAGCCAAGGGTCAGCATCAGTTCGACCGACACCGAGACCAGCCCGAGCACTTCGAGGCTGCCGCCGATCCGCAAGTAGCCGGTCAACGTGACCGACTGGTCGGGCTGCAACTCGAAGCGGATGCCACCGAGGATGTGCGCCTCGCCCTTGGCGATGACGAAGTCGACCGCGACAGCCGCGCCGAACTCGAGTGAGATCTCGAGTCGTTGCAGGCCCTTGTAGTCGAGTTCGACGTCGGCGTACCCGCCGCCGCCGAGCATCATCACGCTGAGGTTGAACGGCTTCTCCCGGCTGGCGAAACCCATCGAGACGCGCACCGGATCGCCCTGGAACGGCACCACGACACCGGCGTGGAAACTCAGGTTGCGCATCACGAAAGCGCCGGCCGACGCGTCCGGCACGGCGAGCGCGTACGACGCCGTGACGCCTGATGCACCGACATCGATGTGAGCGCCGGTGTCGGCCAGCCCGACCTTGTCCTGCAGCGCCTGCAGCACGTCCAGTGCGCCCTGGAACTTCGCGTCGATGCCCTTGACCTCGAGCGTCGGCGCCTGGCCGTCCTGTTGCAGGAAATGCAATGAGACGAAGGTCAGCGTCAGCAGCGGTGACGCGCTCGGGAACGTGAGTGCGAAGTTCTCTACCGTGCACTCGGTCTTGGTGTGCACGCCGGAACTCACGACCGACAGGGTCAGCATCGGCACGTCCGCGCTGCCGGGAATCGCTCCGAACGGGCTGACGTCCTTCTTCAGCGCGACTTTCTCCCACACCATCGAGACGGTCGGCGGGCTGGTCTTCAAATCGGTGGTGATCGCCGGCGCGCCCGGGCCGCCCTGCGTCTTCGGCAACAGCCCGTCGACCAGCGTTTCGAGGGGGAAGCCGAGCAGCTTTGCGTCTTTGAACAGATCGGCCGGGTTGAGCGAGGCGAGGCCGGCGGCGTTGACCAGGCCGTTGACGCGCGAGATCGCGTCCGCGGCGATGCTCGGCGATACCAACCCCCCGGACCGGTCAGCGGCCTTGCTGAAGTCGAGATTCACCGGCGAGGCGTCGCCGCCGAAGACGTGGAACGCAACGTCGACAGCACTGCCGGCCGCCTCGAACTCCGGCGAGTAGATCAGCTTTGTCACGTGCGCGTCGACGCTGTCGGGAAGCAACGTCCGTGCGGCCGGCAGCGCGACCTCCATCGCCCAGTCGGTCACCGAGCCCGGCGGCGGCCCGAGCCGAGGTCGCACGCCGCGGCCGTCCGGCTGGGCATAGAGGTTCAGGCTGCGGACGACCTGATGGTCACCGGTGGCAGTCGCGTCGCCGCTGCGGACGAGGTCCAGCGTGCTGCCGTCGGTCGTCACCGCACCCGGATGTGCCGCGTCGGTGCCCCACGTGTCGATCAGTTTCTGCGGATCGGTCTGCAGTGAGTCGAACGCGGGCATCGTCTCGGTCTGCGGCAGCTGCCAGTCCACGACGAACATCAACGGCAATGACACGTCGACGGTCGTCGTCGCCGTGCGCAGCCGCGCGGAGAACGGCACCCGCGCCCCGCCGCGCATCGGGAACAGGTACCACGGCACGTCCTGCTGCCGCAGGATGGCCAGCGCGGCGATCGCGTCCTGCATGTCCTCGATCGCGGCGACGTCGTTCAGATATGCCTGTGCGATCCCCGCTTGGGTGGTCGCCGTCCGGATCTCGTCGTCCGTGCCGTCCCCGCCGAGGTCGTCGACCGCGTTGATCATGTGCTCCATGACCGGCGGGCCGCCTGCCCAATCGCCGGGCATCGACGGTTGATTCGCGAGGTCGTTCTGCAGCTGCTCCAGCTGCGAGTTGACCGAGTCGACGGGGAGCGGGACGCGCGGGTAGTACGTCCATTGCGGACCGGAGGTAGCCGGATCGGCCGGGTCGCCGGGATCGTCCAGGTCGGTCAGTTGCAGCGTGGTGAGTTCGACCGTGTCGAACGGGAACGCCGGTATCGGGTTGGCGGTCAGGTCGCGGACGGGCTCGGTCACGGTGAGCACGGTGCGCTTGTGGAGCACGGCGACGGGCTGATCACCCTCCTCGCTGTCGGGGCCGAATCGCTCGGTGATCTGGGTGAGCACCGCGTGGTGGCCGAACGGGTACAGGACGCCGCGCAATTGCAGCCGGACCCGCTGGTCGCGGCCCAGCACGGCGTCGTGTTCCCACTCGACGGTGTCCCAGGTGCCCTTCGCCGACAGGGTTGCGCCGAGCGCGCTGACCTCGAGCCGGTACAGCTCGGCCGGTGTCGTCTGCGCTTCGAGCGCGTTTCGGCCGGCGCGGTCGAGCGGCAGGGCAAACGGATCACTCCCGCCACCGTCGCGCACCGACAGCGTGAGCGACTTGCCGTCGAGCGGTTGCAGCACCGATCGCCACAGCGCGATGGTGTCGTCGTCGGCAACGACGCTGCTGTGCTCCGCGCGCGCGTCGTTAGGCGTCACGACAAGCTGCCACGGGACTTCGAGCTCGGTGTCGGCGGCGCCGTCGGAGACGACCGATGCGCCCTGTGCCGCGGCGAGCAGGCCGGCAGCGCTGAGTTCGATGCGCGGCGCGGTCGGCGTCACGACGAGCCGGCTCGGCCCGGCGAGCATCGCCCGCCACCGGGGGAACGGGGCGGGGATTGGCGCGGTCGGCCACTCCGCGGTCAGCACCTCTTCGCCGACGTGCTGCGGCGGGAGCGCGAGTGTCAGCGTCGCTGGTTGCCCGTTCGCCTGCAGCGCAGGCGGATCACCGTCGACCAGGTCGTAGCCCGTCCAGCTGACACCGACGATCGCGAGGTCGTCCGGCCGCATGACGACGTAGTCCGGTGCCACCTTGACCTGCGCCGGTGGCGCGAGCGGGGTGGGGCGGTTGCGCAGGCGGATCGGGATCAGGTTCCGCGTCCATGCCGTGCCGGTGCGGACGAGTTGGATCAGGTCGCCGGTGTCCTTGTCGAAGGCGTACACCTCGGCGCAGCCGTTACGGACGATGGCGGCCGGGTTGGTGAGCAGGCCGCCGGCGACGACGGTGGGACCGGCCCAGGTCGCGTACGGGTCCCAGCCTTGCGTCCCGTCCCACGACCAGGTCTGCAGCGTGCCGTCCGGAGCCCTGCCGAAGATGTCGGCGAGGTTGTTGCCCATCGAGACAGCTGCGCCCTCGGGGCCGAGCCGTCCGGGCACGCTGGCCTCGGGTCCGTACCAGCGGCCGGTGTGCCACACCTTCTGCGCGTCGTAGTAGCGCTGCTGACCGGCCCAACCCCAGTGTTGGGCTGCGCCGTTCGAGTCGTTGGCCAGGATGTCCATCCGCTGCGACGACCAGGCGAGCACGATCGGCGTCGACGCGACGTCGCCGCCGAGGTCCTCCCAGCCGGGTCGGTCGTCGGCCGCGCCCTCGACGTGCACCATGCCCCAGTGGCTGAGCCCGCCCGTCTCGCTGCGCGCGAACACGTCGGGTACGCCGGTGCGATTGAGCACCGCGAGACCGCTGCCGGCGACTCCCCCGACCGGGGTCGGCCCGTCCCAGTCGCCGTCACCGGTGAGGCCGAACCGCAGCAGGTCGTCGGTCACCGAGCGGACGAAGATCTGGAAGCCGGTACCGACCGGCACGGCAACCGGGTCGTAGGCGATGCGCCATTCGTGCCGGAAGACATCGAGGCCGTTCATGTGGTTCTCGACCGGGTTCCAGCCCCAGTGCTGAAGCCACAGACCCTGCAGGCGGGCGAACACGTCGAGGTGCCCCGGGCCGGACGACACCGCGACCGGATCGCCGGCGAGATCGCCGGGAAGGAGTTCGGCACCGTCGTCGTCGGTGCCCAACCAGATGTGCAGGAGCGAGTCATCCGCGGCGCGAGCGAAGACGTCCACCCGACGTCCGTCCATCGAGACAGCGGCTGGATCCCCCGGTAAGCCAGTCAGCGTCACTGCCCCGCAGTCTCGGGGCGGATCGCCCGCCGCGTCAATGCTTCGATGCGCCGCGATCGGTCCAAACCGTCATGCACCGGACACGATTGAGGCAGCGCAGGGTCATCGCGGGCACATGACGAGAGCACGGCCCACGCAGAGGATTCGGTCGTCGCTTCCGGACGTAGCAACCGACCCGTATAACCAGTGCACGTGATGACGTGCACTGGTTATTCACGATCGGTGATCGGACCGCGCTCGACGCGTATCGACAGGCGCTACGTCAACTGCTGGCCCATCTGTGATCCCAAATGCGCAGGTCGCGCTATCGCTCGACGTCAGCATCAAGATCGCGACGCTTCGCGGCGCTCCGCCGATCGAGGACGATCACGGTTGAGACGATCAGCAGGCACGCGAGGATGACCAGGGCGACCACTCCCGTGATCGCGGGTGGCAGCGCGTGGCCGGCGGTCCGGATCATGACCAGAGCCTACGGCGCGGCCTCCCCAGCGGCCGTAGCGTCCCCCGGCTGACGTGCGCTCAGGCGCGGCCGGCGGAGTCGGCGAGCATGCGCAGGCCGTTCACGATCCCGCCGGTGAGATCGCCGTTGCTGAACGACGCGCGCATGGTGAGCGCGGCCAGGGCGCAGGCCCGGTTCGGCAGCCGCTTGGCCGACTCCTCACCGGTCACGATGTGCAGGCAGCGCTGCCCCGGCGAGACGGCCAGTAGTACGGACGACGGCGTCAGCCGGGTGAACAGCGACTCGGCCGCCGCGCGCATCGGCGCCTGCAGCGGTCCGACAAAGACCGAGAACTCCAGCCCACACTCGCGGCTCGACAGCGTCAGCGCCTCGTCGAGCCGGGCGAGCTGGCGCGAGGTGAACGGGCTCTCCGGACGTTCCGACCCGCGCGGACCGTCCTGCAGGGCGACGCTGTTGTGCTGCGCGACCTCACCACTCACCGCTGGCTCCTCCGACTGGGGTGACGCCACTGTCCTCGCTCGGCGCCGCGTCGAGAGCGACGTGCTCGGGGACAGCGCCGTCGATGGCGTCCGGGTGCGGGACGTACCAGGCCGGCGGGTAGTTCCACGGCCGGCCGGGGCGGTACCGGTTCGGCTGATGCAGCGCCGAGCGGCCGTACACCGTGAAGGCGATGAACGCCACGACCAGCAGCGGAATGCCGGCGAAGATCAGTGCCGTCTCCACGGGGCTCATGCCGAGAACGTTAGCGAATCAGCCTGGGACCCACGCATGAGGATCACGTTGTTGCGCTCCAGATCGCAGGATGACGCTCGCGCCACGGCAACGCCGCCTCGATCTGTGCGGCCAGCGATAGCAGCGGCGCCTCGCCGGCCGGACGGCCGACGAGCATCATCCCGATCGGCAGCCCCTCGGCGCTCTGATAGAGCGGCAACGAGATCGCGGGCTGCCCGGTGGTGTTGTAGATCGCAGTGAACGGCGTGAACCGCTTCTGCCGCTCGAAGTCCTCGGCCGGGTCGCCGCCGTCGGTGAACCATCCGACCGGACGGGGCAACTGCGCCAGCGTCGGGACGAGCACCGCGTCGAGATGCGCGGTCGCAGCAATTCCATTGCGCGCATGCATGCCGAGCGTCATCAACGCGTTCGCGAAGTCCGGACCGCTCGCTGCGCGACCGCGCTCGCGCAGATGCCGGGTCAGCGGCCGCAGCTCGCTCTCGCGCGCCGGATCGACCGGAATGGACGCCGCCGACACCGCCCAGACCGTCTCGAATGCGGGCACCGCGTCCGGCGGGATGGGCGGTGCGACGTCCTCGACCTCGTGCCCGAGCCCGGCCAGCAGAGCGCTCGCCTGCTCCCACGCAGCGCGCACCTGCGGGTCGAGCTCCGCCTCGATCGGCGACGACGCGAAGCGCCCGATCCGCAGCCGGCCCGGGTCGCGGTCGCACCAGCCCAGGAACGTCTCGCCGGCACCGAGCGGCGGCACCGGGTCAGGATCACCCGGCTGCGGGACCGCCACCGCGTCGAGGAATGCCGCCGCGTCGCGCACGGTGCGTGCCAGTGGACCCAGCACGCTCAACCGGGTCGCGTCGAGCTCGAGCGGGCCCATCGAGACCCGGCCGCGTGCGGTCTTGAGCCCGACCAGCCCGCAGACACTGGCCGGGATGCGGATCGATCCGCCGCCGTCACTGCCCTGCGCGAACGGCACGAAGCCGCTCGCCACGGCTGCCGCTGCCCCGCCGCTCGACCCGCCGGCCAGCCGCGCGGGATCCCACGGCGTGCGCGCCGGCGGCCCGATATCGGTCTCGGTGTAGCAGGGCAGGCCGAACTCCGGCGTGGCCGTCTTGCCTATGCTGATCGTCCCGGCCGCACGCAGCAGGGTGACGACGTGCTCGTCGAAGTCGGGGACGAAGTCGGTCATCACCCGCGACCCGAACTTGGTCGGCACGCCGCGCGTCATCTCGAGGTCTTTGATCGCGGTCGGCACGCCGTGCAACGGCGGCAGGTCCGCGCCGGACGACACGGCTGCCTCGGCGGCCTCGGCCTGCTCACGCGCCGCGTCAGCGGTGACCGTGACGAAGGCGCCGATCTGGTCGTCCAGCACGGCGATCCGGTCGAGCGCGTGCTCGACGAGTTCGACCGGTGAGACCTCCTTCGCGCGGACGGCGGCAGCCGCCTCGAGCGCGGTGAGGTCGTGCAACTGAGTCATGCGCGGAGGCTATCGGGAGCGGGTCAGACCGCCGGTGCGACCGCCATGTCGGTCCAGGAGACCGCGCCGGGGTTGAGGTAGCGCTGCCAGGTCGGTTCGCGACGCGCCCATCCCATGACGACAGCCACCGTTACCGGTGGCTGCGCGGGTGGTGTTGCCAGGTGCCAGCCGAGTTCAGCGAGCAGGCGGTCACCCTTGCGATGGTTACACCGGGCGCAGGCGGCCACCACGTTCGTCCACACGTGTGCGCCGCCGCGCGAGCGCGGGCGCACGTGGTCGATCGTGTCGGCGCGGGCGCCGCAGTATCCGCATCGGTGCGCATCACGGTCGAGGACGGCCCGGCGGGTCATCGGAACCTCACGCCGGTAAGGCACCCGTACGTAACGGGACAGCCGCACCACGGACGGCACCGGGACGCTGGTCGAGGCGGAGTGCATCACCGTCTGGCCGGCCTCGACGACGATCGCCTTCTCGGCCAGAACCAGGACAACAGCGCGGCGGAGCGTCACGACGCACAGCGGCTCGTACGTCGCGTTGAGCACCAAGCTCCCAGCACTTCCTGCGCTGACGGCCACGGCTGCACCTCCCGACGGGTACCAGTCAACCCGACGGAAGCGGTGTGTGCACGCTCATTGACCGGCGGGTTTCGCGCGTGACCGAGGGCTGTGCGTGGCATGGTTGGTCGGCGTGAGTGCCACTAGTCCGTCGAACCCGGCCGATATGTCCTTTTACGACGCACACAGCTACTGGCTGGTCGAGGTCCCGGTCCGAATCGCGATCACGATCGTCGTCTGCCTGATCCTGCGGGCGATCATCAATCGCCTGATCAACCGGGCGGTCAAGCCGGTCAAGGTCGGCGAGGTCCCGCGCATCCTGCGTCCGTTCAAGGAGCGGGTCTCGGTGTCGTTCCTCGAATCGACCGGCCTGGTTTCGGAGCGGCGCAACCAGCGCGCGGCGACGATCGGCTCGGTGTTGAAGTCCTGCGTCTCGATCACCATCGTGGCGATCGCGGTGCTGCTGATCCTGGCCGACTTGAACGTGAACCTCGCGCCTTTCATCGCCGGCACATCGATCGTCGGTGTCGCGCTCGGCTTCGGTGCTCAGAACATCGTCAAGGACTTCCTGTCCGGCATGTTCATGATGCTCGAGGACCAGTACGGCGTCGGCGACACCATCGACTTCCAGCTCGCGAGCGGGACGGTTGAAGCCGTAGGTCTGCGCACGACTCGCCTGCGCGACGTGAACGGGACGGTCTGGTACGTCCGCAACGGTGAAGTGCTGCGCGTCGGCAACAAGAGCCAGGGCTTCGCGCAGGTCGTCCTCGACATCCCGATCGACGCGTGGGCCGACGTCAAGAAGGCCTCCGATGCGATCCAGCGTGAGGCCGAGGACATGCGCAGTGAGGACGAGTGGAGCGACCTGTTCCTGGGCGACCCCGAAGTGCAGGGCGTCGAGTCGATGACCCGCGAGGAGACCGTCATCCGGCTCGTCGCGCGCACCCGCCCCGGGGAGCAGTTCCGCATCGCGCGCGAACTGCGCCGCCGCATCCGCGAGCGCCTCGACCGCCTCGACATCCACGCCGACGTTCCCGCGCACGCAGGTGGGCCGGACGAAACACCGTCCGAGCCGCCGGCCGAGGCAACTGAGAACCCGCCGCCGAAGGCGCCGACGTAGTCGGTTTTGGCGGCTAGGCCCCGTATCCGAGGGCTGGCCGCCAAAAGCGGGTGGTCTGGCCCTACTCGATCGCGCCGATCGCCTCCAGCACGGCACGATGCTGCGTCGGGAAGACGTAGTGCATCGTCCGCAGCGTGTGCAGCGGCACGCGAGCGTGGACGGCGACCGTCAGCAGACCGAGGATCTCGCCGCCGCCGGGGGCGACGACGGTCGCGCCGACCAGGATGCCGCGGTCGGCGTCCTCGACCACCTTCACGAACCCGTCGTTGCCCGGGCCGTGGATCCAGCCGCGGGTGTTGGACGCGATCTGTGCGACGCCGACGCGCACCGTCAGACCGGCGTCCCGGGCCTCCTGCTCGGACATGCCGACGCGCCCGACCTCCGGGTCGGTGAAGGTCGTCCACGCCAGACCGTGGTAGCCGCCGAACAGGTCGTCGTCGCCGAGCAGGTGCGCGGCGAGCACGCGCGCCTGCCACACCGACAGGTGCGTGAATGCGCCGTGGCCGGCGATGTCGCCGATGGCGTAGACGCCCTCGACGGGTTCGCCGTCGCGCAGCACGCGCATCTGGTCGTCGACTGTCAGCGCGCGCGCGGACGGGTCGAGCCCGACCGAGTCGAGCCCGACGCTGGGCAGACTGGGCACGCGCCCGGCCGCGCAGAGGACCTTTGCGGCAGTCAGCACGGTGCCGTCGGCAAGGGCGACCTCGACACCGTCGTCGGTGCGGCGCGCGCGGACGGGCGTCGCGCCGGCATGGACGGTGATCCCTTCGCGCTCGAACACGGTCGCCAGCACGTCACCCGCATCCGGTTCGTCGCGCGGCAGCAGCCGCGGTTCGCGTGCGACGACATCGACCTTCGTGCCGAACCGCGCGAACGCCTGAGCCATCTCGCAACCGATCGGCCCGCCGCCGATCACGATCAGCGACGCGGGTGCAGTGCGCGCGTGGACCACTTCCCGGTTCGTCCACAGCAGCCCGCTCGCGTCGTAGGGCGTGCGCAGCTCGGCGAGCCCGTCGATGTCCGGTACTGCCGGCGCGGTGCCGGTGGCGACGGCGACGTGCTCGGCGCGGTAGGTCACGTCGCCGACCACCACGCGCAGGCGGCCGTCGTCGTCGCGACCGGCCAACCGTCCGGTGCCACGCACGAACGTGCCGCCCTTGCCCTCGAGCCGCTCGACGGCGACGGTGTCGTCCCAGTCGTCGGTCGCTTCGTCGCGGATCCGGTCGGCGACCGGCGTGTAGTCCGGGGAGATGTCGGCAGAGCCCGCCATCAGATTGATCCGGCGGCCTTCGGCGAGGACTTCGGCGCCGCGCACCATCATCTTCGTCGGGATGCAGCCGAAGTACGGGCACTCCCCGCCGAACAGCCGCTCGTCCACGGCGAGGACCGAGCGGCCTCGTTCGGCGAGCACGCCGGCCAGCTCCTCGCCGCCCGGACCCATGCCCAACACGATGATCTCGAACTCAGTGACCGGCGTCTGCGAACTCATGCGAAAACCGTATCGGCACAATGGACGGGTGCGACCGGACAGCGTCTACGAAGCGATCGGTGGCGAAGAGACCTTCCGGAAGCTGGTCGATCGGTTCTACGAAGGCGTCGCCACCGATCTGGCCCTGCGTGCCCTGTACCCGGAGGACGACCTCGGTCCGGCCAGCGATCGGCTGCGGATGTTCCTGATCCAGTACTGGGGTGGCCCGACGACCTACAGCGAGCAGCGAGGGCATCCCCGCCTGCGCATGCGGCATGCGCCGTTCGCGGTGAACTCGGCTGCCCGCGACGCCTGGCTGCGGCACATGGGTGCGGCGCTGCAGTCGCTCGAACTGCCGCCGCAGTACGAGCAGGTCATCTGGGACTACCTCGTCCGGGCCGCAGACTCGATGCGCAACGTGCCCGGCTGATGGGGCACACTGACGCTCCGTGTCGCTGAAGTCCTCGATACCTGCGCCATGGTGGGCGAATGCCGTTTTCTACCAGGTCTATCCGCGCAGCTATGCGGACGGGAACGGCGACGGCAACGGTGACCTGATCGGCCTGCGCGAGCGGCTCGACCACTTGGTCGAGCTCGGCGTCGACGCGCTGTGGCTGTCGCCGTTCTACCGCTCGCCGATGGCCGACAACGGCTACGACGTGAGCGATCCGTGCGACGTCGACCCGATCTTCGGCACGCTGGCAGACTTCGACGCCTTGCTCGCCGACGCGCACGAGCACGGCATCCGGATCACGATCGACGTGGTGCCGAACCACTTCTCCGACCAGCATCCGTGGTTCGAGGCCGCGCTCGCGGCCGCGCCGGGATCGCCGGAGCGAGCCCGGTTCATCTTCCGGCCCGGTAAGGGCACGCACGGACAGTTGCCGCCGAACAACTGGCCGTCGGCCTTCGGCGGCCCGGCCTGGTCTCGCGTGCCGGACGGCGAGTGGTACCTGCATCTGTTCGCGCCTGAGCAACCCGACCTCGACTGGACGAACCCGGAGGTCTCGGCCGAGTTCGAGCGCATCTTCCGATTCTGGCTCGACCGCGGCGTGGACGGGTTCCGCATCGACGTCGGCCAGGGTCTGGCCAAGCCACCCGGACTACCCGACATGGATCTCGACGCGATCGTTCCGGACGAGGAGGGACCGCACCTGCCCTCGCCGGACGACCTGCGCTGGGACCGTCCCGGAGTGCACGAGTACCACCGCTTCTTCCGCCGGGTGCTCGACTCGTACCCCGGTGAGCGGATGGCGGTCGGCGAGGTGTGGGTGGCCGACGACCGGCGGCTGGCGGCCTACGTGCGCCCGGACGAACTCAACCTCGCGTTCAACTTCGAACTCGTGGTCGCGCCCTGGGGCGCAGCTGACTTGCGGAAGGCGATCGAGTCCTCGCTGGGTGCTCTCGAGCAGGTCGGTGCGCCGTGCACGTGGGTGCTGGGCAACCACGACGTCGAGCGGCCGGCGACGCGCTACGGCGGCGGCACGGTCGGTGTCGCCCGGGCGCGTGCAGCGGCGCTCGTGCAGCTGTCGTTGCCGGGTGCCGCGTTCGTCTACAACGGCGAGGAACTCGGCCTCGAGAACGTCGACCTGCCGGACGACGCGCTGCGCGATCCGACCTGGGAGCGCAGTGGGCACACCCAGCGCGGTCGGGACGGTGAGCGCGTGCCGCTGCCGTGGGCCGGTGACACTGCGCCGTACGCGTTCACGAGCGCGGCGACGACCTGGCTGCCGATGCCGGACGGCTGGGCCGGCCTCGGCGTGCGCGACGAGCAGGCCGATCCGGCATCGACGCTGAGCCTCTATCGCCGCGCCGTCCGGCTGCGCCGCGAGCTGTTCTCGCCGGACAGCGAGCTCGAGTGGCTCGACACGCCGGTGGGCGTGCTCGGCTACCGGCGCGACGCGGTGACGGTGCTGGTCAACGCCGGCACCGAGCCCGTCGTGCTGCCTGCCGGCGAAGTGCTGGTGTCGTCCGGTTCGCTCGGCGAGAACGGCACGCTGCCGCCGGATTGCGCGGTCTGGCTGCGCTGAAGCCGGCTATCAGGCCGGTTACGCACCGCAGGTGCCGGCCGGCGCGTGCGAGTCACAGAAGGTGGATTTGAGCAGGCTGTCCTTGTAGACGTGGTGCTTGATCACCGCTCGTCCGGTCGAGCCCTTGTGCACGCCCGGGAACCGGTACCCGCCGTGGTCGATGCGCACCTTGGTGACCTTCACCCGCGCTACCGGATGCCCGTTCGCGTCGCGGTGCACGTGGCTGAGCTGCAGCGTGTAGCGCGAGACCGGCGGGCAGCACCCGGACAGGAACTTCTCGTGCACCACGCCGTCCTTGTTGACGTCGAGAATCCGGTCGTGGCCGAACCAGCCGCGCAGGAACGGCTGGAACTTGTTCGTCGCGTGCTGCGCGGCGGCAGCGGTGCGCGGATGCGACGGACCGGTCGCGGACGCAGCGGTAGCGCCGGCGATCGTGACGAGTGCGGCGGCGGCCGCGCCTATGACGGCCCGCGGAACTATCAGCATCGGGTCCCTCCCCCAGGGTCGGCCTGTCCGGCCAGTCTCGCGCGCCCCGGCGGAAGGGGTCCAGCACTTTCGTGCAGCGTTGTGCGGATCAAGGCAAAGCGGATCAACGCAAAGCGGTCAGTGCACAGTCAGCCCGAGGCCCGCGCGCTCGGCGTAGACCGACCCATAGGCGGCGGCGACACGGATCCAGCGGCCGGCGACATCGACGGCGATGTACGACCCGCGCGGCAGAAAACCCAGCCGCGTCACGGCGGACAGCGTGCGCAACGTGACCGGCGCCGACCGATCTCCGGCGCTGACGGTGAGCACGACCGAGTCGAGCAGGGCGTCGGCGACCTCGGCACGGGGCTGCGCGCCGGGCACACCCTCGCGCTCCGCGGTCTCTTTCAGAGTTAGCGCGCCGGCCCGGACGAGCGGGCGGACGTCGGTGTCGGGCACGGTGTCGATGCGCTGCCAGCCGGACGACGGCGGCACGCCGCCGCGCCAGGCGGCATCTCGGCGTTGCGGAGCCTCGGTGCTCTCGCCGTCGAGCCAGCCGAGCAGCTCGTCCGCCCGGAACGTGCTGTCGTCGGCCGGTGCGCTCTCGTCCGCGACGATCGTGCGCGCGGCGAGCACGCCGAACGGCAGGCGGACGAGCGCGGTGATCCGGTCGTCGACGCGGCGGATCCGCGCCAGTGTCGACGGATCGAGCGTGACAGCACGGCGCAGCAACGGCGCCAGTTCGTCGAGTTCTGCTCGAGGCAGCGCCGTCATCGCTGCGGTGGCGGGTCGTCCGCGAACCCCGCAAGGATGCCGCGTTCCTCCTCCGTCAGTCGGCGCGGCCGGTCGGTGGTGAAGTCGAACGTGACGCACGACGTCGCCGCGCGGGCGGTGAGGACGTCACCGTCGAAGATCTCGTAGCGGACGGTGAACCGCGCGCCGCCGATCTTCTCGATCCACACCTCGACCCGCAGCGGCTCGGGGTGGTAGACGATCGGGCGCAGGTACTCGATCTCGTGGCGCGCGATCACGGTGCCCGCGTTGAATCCCTCGTTGCGGTGGAAGAACATGGCCACGCGCGCCTGCTCGAGATAGGCGAGGTACGCGGAGTTGTTCACGTGCCGGTACGCGTCCATGTCCGACCAGCGCATGTGCACCTCGTGCACAAACCTGCTCATGCGCGTTCGGCTATCGGCCAGTCGGCGGCGAACCTGTCGAGCACGTCGCCGATCGTCTCGCCCATCCCGGGACCGCTGGAATGGCCGGCGCCGCTGATCGGGTGGAACTCGGCCTCGGGCCATGCCTGCGACATCCGGTACGCGGTGACCAGCGGTGCCGTAAGGTCCAGCCGGCCGTGGATCAGGGCGCCGGGGATGCCGTGCAGCTCGTGCGCGTTGGCCAGCAGTCCGCCGTCCGGCAGGAAGCCGTGCTGCGAGAAGTAGTGCGCGCACTGCCGGGCGAACGACATCCGCGCGACCGGGTCGTCCCATTTGCTGCCGGGCTTGCGTTGCGCGTCGAGCGAGACGACGGCGTCCTCCCAGGCGCACCACTCGGTCGCCGCCTGCTCTCGAACTGTCTGGTCCTTGCCGCGCAGGAGCGCGTCGTACGCGGTGGCGAGTTCGGTGCCGGTTGCGTGCGGGCCGCCGCCCACGAGCGCGCGGTAGCGCTCCCACTCGA
>DASXJN010000212.1:0-2190 GCA_036497365.1 Jatrophihabitantaceae bacterium
GCCAGCGCCGTACGACCGCTGTAGACGTAGTTCGGCTCGGGCACCACGTGGCGGATGTCGGCCAGCAGGCGCTTCGGATCGACGCCTGCAGCCGCACTGACCTGAAGTGCTGTCGCTGCCGGACGATCGAACCATTCCCGCAGTCGGTCAAGGTTCATCCCGACGGTGCCGATGACGGTCGAGAAGTACGGGACCAAGGCCAGCACCGTCGTACCCCGTGGGCCGTGCGGCGTTTGCAGCTGGAGCTCGTCGCCGACTCGAACGTGCAGAGTCTTGCCGAGGTTTTGCGACAGCACCACTCCACGACCGTCGAGCACCGCATCGCGTACCTGATCGCCTAGCGCCCGGTAGAGCGGATCGGCGGTGCCGGTGGAAAACCCGTCGAGCATCACGCGGGTCCCGCCGACCTCGGCGAATCCCGATGCGCCCTTGGTAACACGTTGTACCCCCGGCACCGCGGCCACCTTGTCGGCAAGATCCTGTGGCAGCGCGTCCACGGGATAACTATCGGGGCGATCGGCACTCACCCACACATCGACGTCCGCGACCGGCGCGAAAATGGCCCGTGCCGAACGGATCATGTCGGCGTTCGTGCCGGTTATCACTACGGTGGTGACCACAGCGATGAGCACCGTCATCACGGTGGCCCATACCCGTCGCGGCGCCCGCGCTATCGTCGCCGCGGCCAGCGGTCCAACCGAACCGAAAATCCGGGCCGTCGCGGATGTGGCCTTGACCATGACTGCGGTCAGTGCGAAGCCGAGCGCGATCTCAGCGCTGAACAGCGCGAAGATGGCAACGAAGGCCAAGCTACCGCGGCGGTCGACGACGACGCCGATCGATGCCGCGAACACCGCGACGGCTGCAATCCCAGATGTCATCCGCAGCCATCTCGGCACGAAGTCAGCGGCTGAAACGCCGACCGGTGCAAGGGCCTCGATCGGCGAGACCTTATAGACCTGCCGGGCCGCCATCGCCGATGCGGCCACAGCTGTGAGGACCGTCGCCGCCAACGCCACCGGTATCGCATAGTCAGGCAACCAGTACTCGACCCGAGCTTCCAAACCTTGGGTTATTGCCGGCGGCAATCGACCAATCGCCGCACGGCCCATCGCTATTCCGATACCCGAGCCGATCGCCCCGCCGATCAGTCCGAGAATGACAGCCTCCGCAAGTAGGTCACGAACGATCGTGGTGCGTCGGCCGCCGATCGCCCGCAGCATCGAGATCACTGGGCGCCGCTGGGTGATGGCCATCGTCGTCGTGGTGTAGACCAGGAACGCGCCAACCACCAACGCCACTCCGGCACCCATCAATGCCATGTAGTTCATCAGCTTGACGCCGTCACCGGCCCGGACCGCCCGCATACTCGGAGTCGCGACAATCGCCCGATCCTTGACGGCGGCGGTGACCCCCGTCCGCACTGCTCCGAGGTCGGCACCGGGCTTTGTCGTGATGAGTATCGAGTCGATCTGGCCCCTTCGCCCAGTTATGTTCTGCGCCAGAGCAAGTGGAGCAAGGACGTAGTGTCCGCCATTGAGGTCTGCGAGCTGCTTGCCGGTGAGTACTTCCGTGACCGTGACCGAGGAGGATCCCAGCTGGAATGTCTGCCCTTTGGCGTGACCGACCCGAGGCCCGACCTGGACACCGTTGGGGTTCTCGGACAGGGTTTTCAACGGCTTCTGCACAGCGCCTTTCAAGGCACCGCCCAATGCGGCACTGCTCGTGTCCGCGCCGAACAAGAGAACCGGACCCGATGCCGTGGACGTCGAAGTCCGAATCATCGGTGCCGCGGTCGCGACGCCCGGAACCGCGGCGACATCGGCCGTGATCGTGTCGGGAAACCCGGCGTCGGTGATTCCCGATACCTCGAGTGCGGCGACGCCGGCGATCCCATCGGCCAGCCGGTTCACCGATCCGGTGATGGAACCGAAGATCCCGATGACAGCGACGAGATACATTGCAGAAACTGCCATTACGGCGACCGAGGCCGTCGTACGGCGTCGGTGCACGACTAGTTCACGCAGGCTGAACACACGTAACCGGCTAGCCGAGGCAGCGATCGCCGAGCCCGGTCTCATCCCGGCACCACTGAGTGCTCGTCGGAGCCGACACGTCCGTCTTGGAGGGTGATGACCCGATCCGTCGCGGCCGCAGCATCGGAGTTGTGGGTCACCATCACCACTAGCC
>DASXJN010000213.1:0-15812 GCA_036497365.1 Jatrophihabitantaceae bacterium
CGATGCGAGCTCGGCGATGTCCGCGATCCCCAGCAGCGGGTTGGTCGGCGTCTCGCACCAGACCACCTTGGTGGAGGGACGCACCGCCGCGCGCACCGCGTCGAGATCGGCCAGCGGTACCGGCGTGTACTCGAGACCCCAGTTGGCGAGTACACGCGCGACGAGCCGGAACGTGCCGCCGTACGCATCACCCGGAAGGATCACGTGATCGCCCGGCCGGCACACCGCGCGCAGCAAGGTGTCCTCGGCGGCAAGACCGCTGGCGAAGGCGAGTCCGCGCGCGCCACCTTCGAGGGCGGCGAGGGCCTCCTCGAGCGCCGTCCGCGTCGGGTTCGCACTGCGGCTGTACTCATAGCCGCCGCGCAGCCCGCCGACGCCGTCCTGCTTGTAGGTCGAGGTCTGGTAGATCGGGACGGTCACCGAGCCGGTGACCGGATCCGGCTCCTGGCCGGCATGGATCGCGAGGGTGTTGAAGCCTGTCACGTCTGTCTCCCTATTCATCGGCAAGGTGGCCGAGCAGATCCTGTCGAGTGAGCACCCCGGCGGGTTTGCCGTCCACGTGCACCAGCAGCGCATCTGCCGAGGTCAGCGCGCTGACCGCAGCAGAGACCGGCTCGCCGGATCCGATGATCGCCAGCGGTGGGGACATGTGCGGTTCGACGGCATCGGCGAGCACCGCCGAACCGGCGAACAGCGCGTCGAGCAACGCCCGCTCCGACACCGAGCCGACGACCTCACCCGCGGTCACCGGCGGTTCGGCGCGCACCACCGGCATCTGTGAGACGCCGTACTCACGCAGGATGTCGATCGCTTCGCGGACGGTTTCGTTCGGGTGCACATGGACGAGCGAGGGCCGCTCGCCGTCCTTGCCCTGCAACACGTCCAGCACGGTTGTCTCGCCGGACGCGGCGACGAAGCCGTAGTCGGCCATCCAGGTGTCGGAAAAGATTTTCGACAGGTAACCGCGGCCGCCGTCCGGCAGGAGCACCACCACCACGTCGTCCGGCCCGCACCGCTCGGCCACGCGCAGGGCGGCAACCGCTGCCATGCCGCACGACCCGCCGACGAGCAGGCCCTCCTCGCGGGCCAGCCGGCGGGTCATCTCGAACGACTCCGCGTCGGACACGGCAATGATCTCGTCGCACACCGACTTGTCGTAGGTCGTCGGCCAGAAGTCCTCACCGACGCCCTCGACGAGGTACGGACGGCCGGTGCCGCCCGAGTACACCGAGCCGTCCGGATCGGCGCCGATGATGCGGACGTCGCCCTGCTCCTTGAGGTAGCGGCCGGTGCCCGAGATCGTCCCGCCGGTGCCCACGCCGGCCACGAAGTGCGTGATGCGCCCCTCGGTCTGCTCCCACAGCTCGGGGCCGGTCGTCTCGTAGTGCGAGCGCGGATTGTTGACGTTGGCGTACTGGTTCGGCTTCCAGCCACCGGGCGTCTCGCGCGCCAGGCGGTCCGACACCGAGTAGTACGACCGCGGGTCCTCCGGCGCCACCGCCGTCGGGCACACGACGACCTCGGCGCCGTAGGCCTTCAGCGTGTTGATCTTGTCGCCGCTGACCTTGTCGGGGCACACGAAGATGCAGTGGTACCCGCGCTGCTGGGCGACGAGGGCGAGCCCGATGCCCGTGTTGCCGCTGGTCGGCTCGACGATCGTCCCGCCGGGACCGAGTTCGCCCGATTGTTCGGCGGCGTCGATCATGCGGACCGCGATCCGGTCCTTCACCGATCCGCCGGGATTGAAGTACTCGACCTTGGCCAGCACGGTCGGTGCCAGGTCCCGCCGAAGTGACGCAGTTACGGAATTGAGCCTGACCAGCGGGGTGTTGCCGACCAGGTCGATCACCGACTCGAAATAGCGCATGCCGGTCAGATTAGTGCCGCGGCGATAGTGTCGATCGCCGTGAAGCGTTCGCGCCGGGTCCGCCGGATCGCCCTGTACGGGGGCGGTGGGCTCGGAGCGCTCGGAGTGAGCGCGGCCGGACTGGCCGGCGTGATGTGGGGCGAGGCCAAGCTCGCCGAGCGCCGGATCCCGATCGCCACGGACGCGCCGCCGGTATCGCACGACACCACCTGGGCCGCACCGGGCGTGGCGGCCCGCCGGCCACCGATCCGGTTCGCCATGCTCGGCGACTCGACCGCGGCCGGGTACGGCGTGTGGCGTGACCGCGACACGCCCGCCGCCCAACTCGCCATCGGCATCTCGGAGGTCGCCCGTCGACCGGTCCACGTCAGCAACGTCGCCGTGGTCGGCGCCGAGTCCAAGGATCTGCCGGCCCAGCTCGAGGTGCTCGGCAACGCCCGCGTCGAGCTCGCGATCATCATGATCGGCGCGAACGACGTCACCGAGCTGACCAAGCCTTCGGTCGCCGTCCCGTTCCTCGAACAGACGGTCCGGACGCTGCGTTCGCACGGCGTCGAGGTGATCGTCGGCACCTGTCCGGATCTCGGCACGATCCGACCGATCGCCCAGCCGTTGCGGGCCTACGCCCGGCGGCTGTCGCGCAAGATGGCCCGCGAGCAGACCGTCGCCGTGGTGCGCGCCGGCGGGCGCACAGTGTCGCTCGGCGACCTGCTCGGCCCGATCTTCGCCAAGCGGCTCGAGATGTTCTCGGCCGACCGGTTCCACCCGTCCGAGGAGGGCTACCAGGAGGCCGCGCTGGCGGTGCTGCCGTCCGCGCTGGACGCGCTCGGCCTCGGCACCCGCGCACGGTCGGCCAGCGCCTTCACCACCCGCCGGTCGAATCCGCTGGAGAAGGCGGCCGCGCAGGCGGCGGCCCGGCCGGGCAGCGAGGTGGCACCGAGCCAGGCACGGCCGCTCACGGCCTTCGCCGGCCGGGCCGGCAACTGGGCGCGGTTGCGGCGGCGCCGGCCGTCCACACCGGTCTCGCTGCCGACCGAGACGGCGATGCCGGTGACCGGCGACACGGCGCCCTGAGCGCGCCGAGTGGCACCATCGGAGTAGCACCCGACGCCGCCGAGGAGTACCCATGCCTGAAGCCGTGATCGTCTCTACCGCCCGATCCCCGATCGGCCGCGCAGCCAAGGGCTCGATGACCAGCATCCGCCCGGACGACCTGGCCGCGCAGATGGTGCGCGCGGCGCTGGGCAAGGTGCCCGAACTCGACCCGCACGACATAGACGACCTGATGATGGGCTGCGGACAGCCGGGCGGCGAGAGCGGCTTCAATATTGCCCGCACGGTGGCCGTGCAACTCGGCTACGACTTCCTGCCCGGCACGACGGTCAACCGGTACTGCTCCTCGTCGCTGCAGACCTCGCGGATGGCCTTCCACGCGATCAAGGCCGGCGAGGGCGAGGTATTCGTCTCGGCGGGCGTAGAGACGGTGTCGCGGTTCGGCAAGGGCAACTCGGACGGCTGGCCGGACACGCACAACGAGTTGTACGCAGAGGCCGAGCAGCGCACCGCCAAGGCCGCCGAGTCGGGTGCGACGTCATGGCACGACCCCCGTGCCGACGACACCCTGCCCGACATCTACATCGCGATGGGGCAGACCGCCGAGAACCTGGCGCTGTACAAGAACGTCAGCCGCGAGGAGATGGACCACTTCGGCGTCCGCTCACAGAACCTCGCCGAAAAGGCGATCGAGAACGGCTTCTGGGGGCGCGACATCACGCCGATCGAGCTGCCCGACGGCACGGTGGTGTCGAAGGACGACGGCCCGCGGGCCGGGGTCACCTACGACGCGGTCTCGCAGCTCAAGCCGGTGTTCCGCCCGGACGGACGGGTGACCGCGGGTAACTGCTGCGCGCTCAACGACGGCGCCGCGGCTGTGGTCATCATGAGCTCGGACAAGGCCCAGCAACTGGGCCTGACGCCGCTCGCGCGCATCGTGGCGACCGGCGTGAGCGGGCTGTCGCCGGAGATCATGGGCTACGGCCCGGTCGAGGCGTCGCGGCAGGCGCTGGCGCGCGCGGGCATGTCGATCGACGACATCGACCTGGTCGAGATCAACGAGGCGTTCGCCGCGCAGGTCATCCCGTCCTACAAGGATCTCGGCATCGACCTGGACAAGCTCAACGTGAACGGCGGCGCCATCGCGGTGGGTCACCCGTTCGGCATGACGGGCGCGCGGATCACGTCCACGCTGCTGAACTCGCTGCAGTTCCACGACAAGCAGTTCGGGCTCGAAACGATGTGCGTCGGCGGCGGCCAGGGTATGGCGATGATCTTCGAACGACTCTCTTAGACGACGTCAGTCGCGCAGGAAGCTCAGCAACCGCAGGATCTCGAGGTACAGCCACACCAGCGTGACGGTGATGCCGAACGAGGCGAACCAGGCGAACTTCTGGTCGGCACCGTTGCGGATGCCCTGCTCGACCATGTCGAAGTCGAGCACCAGGTTCATCGCGGCGACCACGATGCAGAGCAGGCTGAACACGATGGCAAGCGCGCCGCCGCTGCGCAGCCCCAGGCCGTCCGGCGTGAACAGGTACGCGACCAGGTTGACGAGCATCAGCCCGAAGACGCCGATGGTGGCGCCCACGACGATGCGGGTGAACTTCGGCGTCACCCGGATCGCGCCGATCTTGTAGACGAAAAGCATGCCGCCGGCCACCATCACGGTTCCGGTGAGCGCCTGGACGACGATGCCGTGGTAGGCCTCTTCGAAGAGCCGGCTGATCGTGCCGAGCAGCAGCCCTTCGAGGACGGAGTAGGTGAGGCAGAGCGCGGCGTTCGCCTTGAGGGTGAACGACATGTAGAGGCCGAGGCCGAGTGCGCCGATCAGCGAGACGATGAGCAGCGGCACCGCTACCCGGGTGGTGGTGAGCGTCCACGACACGGCGCCGGCAGCGAGCAGCGTCAACAGCATCGCGCCGGTGCGCTGCACCACGTCATCGAGGGTCATGAACCGCTGGGCGGGACGCGGGCCGGTGTAGGAGGGCTGGTCGTAGAGCTTCTGCAGGTCGACCGCGGACGGCGTCTGCACGGCGCCCGCGCGCGTTGCCGCGCCGAACTTACGGATCACGGGGTTCTCGGCCATATGGCCTGTGCCTCCTCGGGCGAAGTACCGATGACGTCTCGTTGCGTCAACGATAATCAGACCCGCGGGGTTCCCGCTGGGCTCGGGTGCGATCTCGGCGGACTCGTTCCCAATGCGGCCGCCGTCACGTCATACTTGCGAAACCTCTACCGGCGGGTAACTTATATCTGATACACCGAGTACCAGAGACTTTGGGAGTGCTGATGTCAGGGCGGAATCGCCGCGGACGCGACGTGATGGGTTTCGGGCTCGCGGCGCTCAACAAGCTCGCCGGGTCGTCGGCGATCGACCGGCTCCGGCTCCGCAAGCCGACCGAACGGGTCGCCTACCGGGCCAGCAGGGCGGGATTCCGGGCCGTCGGCGCCACCAACCGTGCCTTCGCGAAGGCGCAGCAGCGCGGTAGCGGCACCCGGCCCTCGACCGCTCCGCGGCGCGACCTGTTCGACCTGACCCCGAGCGACGAGCAGCAGATGATCGTCGAGGCCACCCGCGAGTTCGCCGCCGAGCAACTCCGCCCGGCCGCCGCCGAGTCCGACACCGCCTGGGCGGCACCCGACACCGTGCTCAAGCGCTCGGTGAGCGAACTCGGCATCAGCCAACTCGGCATCCCGGAGAGCCTCGGCGGGATGACGGCCGAGCGCTCGACCACCACCGGCTTCCTGGTCGCCGAAGCGCTTGCACACGGCGACATGGGACTGGCCGTCGCGTGCCTGGCTCCGGCGGCAGTGAGCAACGCGCTCGTCCTCTGGGGCGACGCCGGTCAGCAGGCGACCTACCTGCCCTCCTTCACCGGCGACGACGTGCCGGCCGCCGCGTTGACGATGCTCGAACCCCGGCCGCTCTTCGACCCGTTCCAGCTGCAGACCACCGCCCGGCGCGAGGGCAACGGCTTCGTCCTCGACGGCGTGAAGTCGCTCGTCCCGCGTGCGGCGAGCGCCGAACTGTTCGTGGTCGCCGCCGCACTGGACGGCGCACCCGCACTGTTCCTCGTCGAGTCCGGGACGACCGGGCTGAGCGTCGAGTCCGAGCCGGCCATGGGTCTGCGCGCAGCGGCGATGGGACGACTCGTGCTCGAGGGCGTGCACCTGCCCGCTGACGCGCTGCTCGCCGACGGTGCAGCGGATGCGTACGCGGATTGCGTGCGCCTCGCGCGAATCGGGTGGGCAGCGCTCGCGTGCGGCACGAGCAAGGCAGTGCTCGACTACGTGATCCCGTACGTGAACGAGCGCAAGGCGTTCGGCGAGCCGATCAGCCATCGGCAGGCGGTGGCCTTCATGGTCGCCAACATCGGCATCGAACTCGAAGGCGCGCGGCTGGTGGCGTTGCGTGCTGCCGCGCGGGCTGAGCAGGGGCGCTCCTTCGCTCGCGAGGCTGCGCTCGCCCGCAAGCTCAGCGCCGAGTACGGCATGCAGATCGGCAACAACGGCGTGCAACTGCTCGGCGGGCACGGCTACGTGAAGGAGCATCCGGTCGAGCGGTGGTACCGCGATCTGCGGGCGATCGGCGTGATGGAGGGCGTGGTGTTGGTCTGATGGCGATCAGCCTCGAGGTTCCGAAGAAGTTCAACCTGCTGGTCAACCAGGCGCACCAGGTCGCCACCGAGGTCTTCCGGCCGATCTCGCGCAAGTACGACCAGGCCGAGCACGAGTATCCGAAGGAACTCGACATGCTCGCCGCCGTCATCGACGGCATGAACGAAGGCGGCGAGGGCGGCACCGGCGCGCGCGGCGTGCGCCGCGACACCGGCGACGAGCCCCAGAGCGGCAACCGCAACGGGACGAACATGTCGTCCGTCCTCTCGATCATGGAAGCCTGCTGGGGCGATGTCGCCATGGTGCTGTCGATGCCGCGGCAGGGCCTCGGCGATGCTGCGATCGCGTCCGTCGCCGACGACGAGCAACTCGCCCGGTTCGGCAAGCTGTGGGCGTCGATGGCGATCACCGAGCCGGGGTTCGGTTCCGACTCCGCGGCTGTCTCGACGACCGCAGTGCGCGACGGCGACGACTACATCCTCAACGGCGAGAAGATCTTCGTGACCGCCGGCGGCCGGTCGAACGCGGTCGTGGTCTGGGCGACGCTCGACAAGACCAAGGGCCGCGCGGCGATCAAGTCCTTCGTCGTCGAGAAGGGCACGCCCGGCATGGAGGTCGAGCGGCTCGAGCACAAGCTCGGCATCCGCGCGTCCGACACCGCGACGATCCGCTTCACCGACTGCCGCGTTCCCGCGGCGAACATGCTCGGCTCACCCGAGATCGAGGCCGAGCAGGGCTTCGCCGGCGTCATGCAGACCTTCGACAACACCCGTCCGCTCGTTGCCGGCATGGCCGTCGGTTGCGCGCGCGCCGCGCTGGACGAGATCGAGGATCTGCTGCGTTCCGCCGGTGTAGAGGTCGACTACGACCGTCCCGCATACGCGCAATCCGCCGCGGCGGCCGCGTATCTGCAGATGGAAGCCGATTGGGAGGCTGCCTACCTGCTGACTCTCGAAGCGACCTGGATGGCCGACAACCGCAAGCCGAACTCGTTGCAGGCATCGATGGCCAAGGCGAAGGCGGGGCGCACGGCGGTCGACATCACGTTGCGCTGCGTCGAACTCGCGGGGTCGCTCGGGTACAGCGAGAACTCCCTGCTGGAGAAGTGGTCGCGCGACTCGAAGATCCTCGACATCTTCGAGGGAACGCAGCAGATCCAGCAGCTGATCGTCGCGCGCCGGCTGCTCAGCAAGACCTCCGCCGAGCTCAAGTAGCGCGCTTGCCCTAACCGGCACATTCCGTGCCGCGTTCGCCTACGGCGTGCTGCCGCGCGAGACGATGTACGCGCCCTCCGCGGATGGTTCGACCGCGCCGCTCGGTCGTGCCCGGGGAGGAAACCATGGCCCGACGTCTGGTCGCCTTCGTGTCGGCCCTCGGCACGATGCTGCTCCTGTGTGTCGCGGTCGCCGACAACGCCGTCGCCGCGACCACCTACACCTGGGTGGGCAACTCGCAGCCGAGTGGAGGGGACAACCACTCCTGGACGGATGCGCAGAACTGGGACCCGAACGGCGTGCCCGGCGACGGCGACTCGGTGATCATCGAACAGCCCTCGCAGGACGACTGCTTCGCGCACGTCGACGCGGTGCCCACGGTGTCGCTGACGAACTTCACGTTGGCCGAGGATCCGGCGTTGTGCACGACGAGCGTCACCGGCGGCAACATCACTGTCGAGGGCTCGTTCCAGTGGAACGGCGGCTCTCTCGAGACGCCGACGACGATCTCGGCCAACGCGGCCGGCACGGTCAGCGGGTCGAACCAGCGGCGTAACGCCCTGACCGCCGAACTCGATGTCTTCGGCGATCTGACGCTCACCGGCACCACCGGTGACGGCTCGATGCAGATCCTCGCGGGCACGACGCTGCATCTCGAGCCGGGCGCGACGCTCGTCTCCGGCGGGCCGAACGAGATCGACGGATCGGCCTGCTGCACGACTCCCGCGTTCGTTCGCAACGAAGGAACGATCTCGGTGAACGGCTCGACCTTGACGCTGTCGGCGCTCGGGCTCAAGCAACAGGCCGAGGTCGCCACGACGCTCAACGGCCAACTGGTGACCGCCGGCGCGGTGGTCACCACTGACGCATCGACCGACTACACCGGCAACGGCGGCTGGCTGCTCGAAGAGCGCACCGCCGCGCGGTTCGGCGGCACGGTGACGATCGGCCACGATTTCCGCATCGACTTCGGCGGCCTCAACAGCACGTTCTCGTCCTCGCTCGGCGGCACTGCAACGCTGGCCGGCAGCGGCACGTTCGCGTGGACAGGCGGCGTGATCGAAACGAACCTGACCATCGGGCACAGCGTGGCGGTCGAGGTCTCCGGCGCACACACCGGCGGCGCCGGTCGCGTGCTCGAGGGTCTCGACACGTCGGGCTCGTCGTCGCAGCCGGTCACCCAGACCAACCACGGCACGATCACCGTCGCCGGCGGCGCCACGATCACCACCGCAGGATCGGCACGGCTCACCAACGCGAGCGACGGACTGCTCGAGATGGAGCCGGGCACCTCGCTCGCAGCCCAGGGCTGCTGCGTTTCACCGGACCGGCTGACCAACGCCGGCCTACTCAGCGTGCTGTCGACGAGCAACGTCGGTCCGGCCGCCCTCGACGGCGTCTCGTACCGCTCGACAGGGACGACCCAGATCGCATCGGGCCGCACGCTCAGCCTGATCGATGGCGCGCCGGGGCGACTCGATCAAGCCAGCGTCACCGGCGGCGGTCAGTTGGCGGTGAACACCCCCGTCGCGGTGCCCAACAACGTGAAGCTGGCCGCGTCGACGAAGGTCGTCCTGGGCGATCACGGCAGCCTCAACGGCGATGCCACCTTCAACGGCGCCGGCTCGATCGGCTGGACGGGCGGCGCGCTGTCCGGGCATCCCGTGCTCGCCGCGACCGGCGGCACGTCGATCTCCGGCACCGACCAGAAGGTGATCGCCAACATCGGTGGCGGCAGCACGCCGAGCAACGTGCAACTCGACGCGCCGACGACCATCGCGGCCGGCACGTCGAGCGCGCACGACGTGATCAACGTCGGTTCGTCCACCCTCGTCCTGGCGGCACACACGACGGCCGGCGCGTTCACCGATTTCGCCGGCGGCACCCTCGCCGACGCCGCGAAACTCACGATCAACGCCGGCACGGTGTTCGCCCGGAACCTCACCCAGCGTTCGTCCGGCGTGCTCGACCTCAAACGAACTGCCTCAGCACATGGCACCGTCCAGGTGCTCGAGGCCGCGACAGTGCACGGCGCGATCGCCGTGCACAACACGGCGAAGCCCGGCTCCGGTGCCTCGATGACGGTGCTCAAGGCCGACACGGTGACCGGATCGATCTCGTGCGTGGCGACGTCCGGGTCCGGTGCCAACACCGGCCATTGGGCGGCCAAGGTCACCACCGACAAGGTGCAGCTCGCCTGGCGCACGGGCAAAGCGCCGCACTGCTGAAATCGGTGTAAATCGGATATATCGGGCCGAAGATCGGGAAGAGGCTTAGAGGCCGGCTACTCAGCCTCCCCTTGAAGGGTCCGCCCATGCTCTCTCTCCCCCGCATAATTCCTGCCGTCGCCGGCGTCGGACTGCTCGTCGCCACCCTGCTCAGCAATGCCCAGGCGGTCGCACCCGGACGCGCAGCGCCCGCCCGACCGGTCGCACAGACCGCGGCAGCCCACCGCTTGGACGGCTACACCGCGGCGTCGAGCGCCACCGAGCGCGCCGCCGAGAAGACCTTCGAGCGTTATCCGTCCGCGACGCTCGCGCGCTCGCTCGACAAGCAGCTGTCCAAGCGCACCTCGATGGTCGGCACGCCGAACGACAAGCGTCGGATGGAGAAGATCGTTGCGCGGCTGCGCTCCTTCGGTCTCAAGCCGCACGTGTCGAAGTACTACGTGTACATGTCGCACCCGAAGAAGATCAGCCTGACCATGACCTCGCCGGTACGGTTCCACGCGCCGAACAAGGAACGCTGCCGCAAGGTCGAGACGGACTGCAAGGACGAGGTGGTCGGGTACAACGCGTTGTCACCGTCGGGCAACCTCCGTGCGCCGGTCGTCTACGTCAACTACGGAACCACCAGTGACTACGCGACGCTGGCCAAGCGCGGCATCAGCGTGCGCAACAAGATCGTCCTGGCCCGGTACGGCGCGGTCTTCCGCGGCGTGAAGACCCATCTCGCCGCCGAACACGGCGCCAAGGGCGTGATCCTCTACTCCGACCCGGCCGACGACGGCAACACCAACGGCGCGGTGTACCCGCACGGCCCGTGGCGCGCGCCGGACGGCATCCAGCGCGGCAGCGTGCAGGAACTGTGGAAGTACAGCGGCGATCCGCTCACGCCGGGACGGCCGGCCACCAAGCATGCACACCGGATCAGCCCGAAGCACGCCAACCTGGCGAAGATCCCGACCACACCGATCAGCTATGCGGCGGCCCGTCCGATCCTGAAGCATCTGGGCGGCGCGAAGGCACCGAAGTCGTGGCAGGGCGGCTTGCCGCTCACCTACCGGCTCGGCTCCGGCGCACACGTGCACATGAATCTGAAGATCGGCTACTCGATCCGTCCGGTCTACGACGTCACCGCCACGCTGCGCGGCAAGTCCCATCCGCACCAGGTGGTCGCCGTCGGCGCGCACCACGATGCCTGGACGTACGGCAGTGACGACAACCTGTCCGGTGCCGAGTCGGTGCTGCAGATCGGCCGGGCGCTGGCCAAGCTGGAGAAGACCGGCTGGCGACCGAGCCGCACGATCCAGCTGCACACCTGGGACGGCGAGGAGTACGGCCTGTTCGGCTCGACCGAGTACGCCGAAGCGGCCGGCCGCAGCAAGCTCGACCACGTCGTCGCATACCTGAACATGGACATCGCGGCGGGCAAGACGTTCGACGCGACCTCGGTGCCGTCGATGGATTCGGTGATCCGTGAGGTGAGCAAGAAGGTGCACTGGCCCCACACCAAGGGCACCGCGTACGACAACTGGGCGAAGAGCCAGCATGCCAAGGTGCCGACGCCGGAGCGGCTCGGCAGCGGATCGGACTACACCGCCTTCATCGACCACTTCGGCGTGCCGGCGGCCGACATCGGTTCGTCCACGCCGAGCGGTGACTACCACTGCAGCTGCGACAACTTCTACATGGAGAGTCACTACATCGATCCGGGTTGGCACTACCACGTGGCAATCGCCCGGGTGGCCGGCCTGGCCGTGATGCGGTTGGCCGACGCCGATGTCGTGCCACTGCACTACCAGCCGTACGCGAAGGAGGTCGGCAGCTATCTTCGCCAGCTCAACGCGGAGCAGCAGCAGAAGTTCCACCGCAGCGTCGTGCATCTGACCCGCGACCGCGCCCAGGCCCGCGCCTGGCAGGACGCCGCCGCCGCGATGCAGAGCAAGATCGACAATGAACTGGCGAGCGGTTCGGTCGCGAACGCACAACGACTCAGCGCGCGGCTGGAGAAGGTGGAGCGACAGTTGCTCGTCCGGCGTGGCCTGCCCGGCAGGCACTGGTTCAAGCACCAGATCTACGCGCCGGGGGTCAACGAGGGCTACGGCACGCAGGAGCTACCGGGGATCAACGACGCACTGTTCCTGCACCACAACGCCAAGCAGGCGCGCAGCTACGAGAAGAGCCTGTACAAGAGCTTGCGCGCGGTGACGAAGACGCTGAGCTGACCTCCCGCCTTTTCGTCGGGCGTGCCCGGTAGCTTCAGCGGCGATGAACCGTCCGCTGGCTCCCGGGTCGCGCCTGGCCTCGACCAAGGTCTTCACTCGGCACGGCACCCGGATCGTCGACCTGCGCGACGTGCGCTGGGTCGACCCGGTGCACCTCGTGTCGGTCGCCGCCGAGGCCGAAGCGGCACACCGCGAAGGATTGTCCTTCGAGCTGCGCGGACCGTCCGCTCCTGACCGCGCGCGGTATGCGTCGCGGATGAAGCTCGGCGAGGTGGTCAGTTCCCTCGGCGGCACGCACGATCTGCCTCCGGTGACCGAGTCGCGGCGGGTCGAGCACCTGGTCGAGGTCGCCCGGCTGCGCACGTCGGTCGACGTCGTCGGGCTGGCCACCCTCGTCCACAGCCGGGTGATCGAACTCGACGCCGATCTCGCGCATGCCCTGCACCAAGGAGTTGCCGAGATCGGCCAGAACGTCTGCGACCACGCGCAGAGCGTCGGGTTCGTCGCGGCGCAGACCATTCCGCGGCGTGGCGAGCTGCGGTTCGCGGTGGCCGATCCTGGTGTCGGCCTGTTGGCCACTCTGCGGGCGCGCGGCGCGAGCAGCGACAGCTCCGCGATCGACCTGGCCCTGACCGGGGTCAGCCGGCTGCCCGGCGGCGGTCGTGGCACCGGGTTGCCCAGCACGGTGCGCGCGGTGACACACCTCGGTGGTTACCTGTATCTGGCCAGCGGCGGATCGGCGGCCATGCTCACGCAGCAACGCCGCACCAACAGCGGCGGACCGCGCTTCGCCGGCACGCTGGTGGAGGGACGAGTCCCGACCGGGCGCCTCGTCCGTGGCACCATGGACAGCAGGTCCGCAGAAGGAGGTGGCTGACATGGACGCCGACCTCACCCTGCCGTTGATCGTGGCCGGGCGTGACTTCGCCGACGAGATGGCAGATCGACTCGGCAACGTCACCAACCGCAGCATCGTGATCGATGCGACGGGGCTGTCGAGCGGCACATCGTCGTTCGCGGCCGAACTCGTCCGCCGGGTGCTGGTGGACGGACGAGCAACCGAGCTGGCGATCGTGGGCGCACCCGTCCAGTTCGCCGAGTACGCGCGCCAGGCTGCGCACGACGCCGGCGTCGACACCGCACTCGACATCACCTAGAGGTCGAGGTTCAGTCCCGCATCGCGTTCGCGATCGCGTCGTTCATCGCCCGCCAGAGCGCGGCCTCCTCGGCCGTGGTGACTTCTTCCGCGCTGATGTAGTGATAGCGCGCGCGGTCACGCCAGCTCGTGATTGCGGACTCGACGCCCGGTTCGGACAGCCGGGTCAACCGCACATCGAGGGCGGCGAAGGCGTCGTCGGTGCGTTGCCGGGCGGCAGCCAGCGCCGAGCCCGGCGAGCCGCCGAGCGTGCTTCGTGCCAGCGGCCCGTACTCGGCCAATGCCGACCGCAACGCCAAGGCAGCCTCCTGGGCCGCCTGCAGGGCGTTGCGCCGGTGCTCGTCGGCGCGCGTACGGGTCTCACGCCGGCCGACGAAGAACTGGGTCAGGCCGAAGACGACGAGCGAGGTCGCCGCCGCGATCACCGCGCTCCACACACCCGCTCCGGCCGACATTGCGCCGATTGTGCCAGCGTGCCCCGACCGAATCGCGCGATCAGTGCAGCGTGGCGAGCCGCTCGTCCCGCTCGGCGCGCGTGGGCGGGTTCGCCCCGTTGCGCTCACAGGTCATCGCCGAGGTCACGACGGCCGCCTCGAGTGCGGCGCCGACGCGGTCGGGCAGGTCCTCCGGCGCGCAGTCGCCGATCGCCGCAAGCAGACCGCCGGCGAACGAGTCACCGGCGCCCACCGTGTCGGCGACCGTGATCGGGAGCCCCGGCCGGCGGACGAGCTCGCCGTCCGGGCCGTACGCGACCGCGCCATCGCGACCGAGAGTGATCACCACAGCACGCGCACCGAGATCGCACCACCGCGCCGCGACGGTGGCCATCGGCTCGTCCGGGTACAGGTAGGCGACGTCCTCGTCGCTGGCCTTCAGGAGATGTGTCGCACTGATGCAACGCTCGACGCTGACCCGTGCGGCACCGGGGTCGGCGATGAGGGCCGGCCGGATGTTCGGGTCGTAGCTCACCAACGTCGTGCCGCTCTCGTACGCACGCTGCTGGAGCGCTTGCAACACGGGGCCGGACGGTGCACGCCAGGTCGCGATCGAGCCGAGATGGAAGACACCTTCGGTCGGCACCAGATCGACGACGCCGTCGTCCCAACCCAGTGCAGCAGTGCTGTCGAAGTAGAAGTTGTAGCTGGCCTTGCCGTCTTCGTCGAGGCTCGCGACGGCAAGCGTGGTGGGCTCGTCGACGATGTCCCACCGGTCGAACGAGACGCCGCTCTCGCGTGCCTTGACCTCGAGCATCGCGCCGAACGCGTCGCGTCCGGTGCGCGCGAACAGCGAGACCGGCTCATCCAAGCGGGCCAACGTGATCGCGACGTTGTACGGGCTGCCACCGGCATGCGCGGTGAAATCCGGCGATCGTCCGACGAGATCGACGAGCGCCTCACCCGCGACGGTGAACACGTACCGTTCCTCCTAGAGCGCATGCGAGGAGACCTGGATGAGCAACCTCGATCGGACGCCCAGTCTGACGCACTGCGGCGGCATCGGTGTCGCCGCCCGTCCGTCGCACGAGCGGTTCGCCGGCAAGCACGTGTCGCTCGGTGAGAGCACCGTGGTGCGCCGGTTGTTGCCGAACCTCGGCCGCCGGCTGGTGGGTGCGTGGTGCTTCGTCGACCACTACGGACCGGACGACGTGTTGACCACGCCGGGCATGCAGGTGCCGCCGCACCCGCACATGGGTCTGCAGACGGTGAGCTGGCTGCGCTCGGGCGAGGTGCACCATCAGGACAGCCTCGGCAGCGATGTCACGATCCGTCCGGGCGAACTCGGGTTGATGACTGCCGGCCGCGGCATTGCGCACGCGGAACACTCCCCTGTTCCGCATCCGGCGATGCTGCACGGTGCGCAGTTGTGGGTCGCGTTGCCGTCGTCGGCGGCGTCGGTTGCGCCGGCGTGGGAACACCACGCGTCCCTGCCCAAGCTGCTCGGCGACAACGTGGAACTGACGGTCTTCCTCGGAACGCTGGCCGACGAAACCTCACCCGGCCGCACGTACTCCGACCTGGTGGGTGTGTCGGTGTCGATGGGCGCCGGTTCGTCCGACGTGATCGCGATCGAGCCGGACTTCGAGTACGCCGCGCTCGTGTTGTCGGGGAGCGTGTCGATCGACGACGACGAACTCGGCGTCGGGACGATGCTCTATCTCGGATCGGGACGGGCAGGGCTGTACTTCTCGTCCGCGCGCGGCGCCGAGTTCCTGCTCCTCGGCGGCGTGCCGCTCGAGGAAGAGATCGTGATGTGGTGGAACTTCGTCGGACGGTCGAACGACGAGATCGTCGAAGCGCGTGCGGAATGGGCGAGCGGCGAGTAGATGGTGCCGGGCGACCGAGCGCCGTCGAGCTCGCCGAGGATGACGGTGGCGTGCAGCCCGCCGCCGCCGGTGATCTCGGGCAGCTCGGTATGGTGCTCGAAGGCGGGGGCGCGGTGCCGGTCGGCGTCCGG
>DASXJN010000214.1:0-8122 GCA_036497365.1 Jatrophihabitantaceae bacterium
CGAGAAGATCATCCGGGTCACCGAGCGTGCGCTGAGCGAAGAACTGCCGATCTTCTATCTCATCGACTCGGCCGGAGCGCGTATCACCGACCAGGTCGCGCTGTTCCCGGGTCGCCGGGGCGCCGGCCGGATCTTTCACAACCAGGTCGCGCTCTCGGGCAAAGTGCCGCAGATCTGCTGCCTGTTCGGTCCGTCCGCCGCGGGCGGCGCGTACATCCCGTCGTTCTGCGACATCGTGATCATGGTCGAGGGCAACGCGTCGATGTACCTCGGTTCGCCGCGCATGGCCGAGATGGTCGTCGGCGAGAAGGTGTCGCTGGAGGAGATGGGCGGTGCTCGCATGCATGCCTCGGTCTCCGGCTGCGGCGACAATCTGGCCGTCGACGACGAGGACGCGATCGAACAGGCCCGCCTGTTCTTCTCCTATCTGCCGACGTGCTGGCGCGAACAGCCACCGGACGTCGAGGCCGAGGACGCCGCGATCGAGCTTGCCGACGACTGCGTGCCCGCCGACGAGTCGGTGCCCTTCGACGTCCACGGCATCATCGACGGCCTTGTCGACGCTGACTCGTTCTTCGAGACCAAGCCGCTGTTCGCCGCAGAACTGGTTACCGGCTTCGGCCGCATCGACGGACGACCGGTCGGCATCGTGGCCAACAACTCGGCGGTCCGTGGTGGCGTGCTCTTCGTCGATTCGGCCGACAAGGCGGCGCGGTTCATCTGGCTCTGCGACGCGTTCAACCTGCCGCTGCTCTATCTCGCGGACGTGCCCGGCTTCATGATCGGCAGCGAGGTCGAGCGACAGGGCATCATCCGGCACGGCGCGAAGATGATCACGGCCGTCTCCGAGGCAACAGTGCCGCAGGTGTCGATCATCGTCCGCAAGGCGTACGGCGCCGGTCTCTACGCGATGGACGGGCCCGGTTTCATGCCGGACGCGTGCATTGCGTTGCCCACGGCGAAGATCGCGGTCATGGGTCCCGAGGCCGCGGTGAACGCCGTTTACGCGAACAAGATCGCCGCCATCGACGACGCGGACGAGCGCAGCACCTACATCGCCGAACGGCGCGCCGAGTACGAGGAGGACGTCGATCTGTTGCGACTTGCATCCGACCTTGTTCTCGACGCGATCATCGAGCCGAGCGAGTTGCGTGCCGAACTGGTCCGGCGCTACGCGGTGCTGGTCGGCAAGACGCGCGTGGTGACGGCCAAGCGACATGGCGTTCCACCGACATGACCTCGGTGCATGTGATCGGAACCACCGATGCGACCGAGATCGCTGCCGTCCTCGCGACGGTTGCGGCCGCGGCAGCCAGGCGGTCACAGCCGAGCGCCTACGAACGCTGGCGTAGAACCCGGGTCGCCGCCGTCCGGACGAGCCTGAACGAGCGCTGAATCGCCTCCGGAATAAGAGGATTTGCACGTGATCCGTTCCATGCGTGCCATGGTCGGGCTGCATGTGTCGCGCGTGCTGGGGGAAGATTGTCGGCGTGAGCTGGCTCAGTCACGGACGTCGCGTGCGCCGCGAGGCCGCGCACGGTAGCGTGCCCGGGCTGCCGCTTGTCTGGCG
The DNA here is from genome assembly GCA_036497365.1 of Jatrophihabitantaceae bacterium. Classification (GTDB taxonomy): domain Bacteria; phylum Actinomycetota; class Actinomycetes; order Mycobacteriales; family Jatrophihabitantaceae; genus RYN-133. Next base: position 1,571 of record DASXJN010000214.1, read on the forward strand.
GACGTTCGGCGGGATCACCGGTCTCGTCGTCGCCGCGAACGTCGCAGGCGGCATAGTCGTCGCACTGCTGCTCGTCGCGCTCAACGCCGATGCCACGCGGCACCAACGCTTCGTCGTGGGCATCGTCGGCGGTGCTTACGGGCTGTGCGCGATCGCGTTCGGTGCGCTCACCGGCTTCGTGCTGCAAGGCCGCACCCTGCGCTGGGTCGCGCGCGGCCGCACGCCGACGCGCGAGGAGGCCCGGCGGGCCTTGCGCAACCCGTTCGACCTCGCGTTCCTCACCGGCGCCCTGTGGGTTCTCGGCGCACTTCTCATGGGCATCCTGTCGAGCGCGGTCGGCGCCAATCCGCATCAGATCTTCGGGCTCTGCGGCGGTCTCGTGCTCGCCGGGCTGACGACTGCGGGCGTCACTTACGTGATCGCCTCCGGGGTGGGCCGCCCGGTCACCGTCATGGCGCTTGCCGTGTATCCGCCGACCGAATCGGTCATCTTCACCCTTCGTGCGCGAATGCTGTTGAACTGGCTGGTCACGACGGGCATCCCGATGCTCGGAATCATCATGATCCTGACCTCGCCGCCCGGGCAGCGCAGCCACGTCATCGGCGCCGCACTGTTCGCCGCGTTCGTCGCCCTCGTGGTCGGTGTCACGTCCGCCAGCGCGCTGGCCAAGTCGATCGGCGCCCCACTGCGGACGCTGGTCACCATGCTCGAGCGGGTCGGCCGCGGCGATCTGACCGGACGCATCGAAGTCGACGACGTCGGTGAGATCGGCATGCTCCAGCGGGGCGTCAACGAGATGCTCGACGGGCTCCGCGAGCGCGCGCGGATCCAGGACCTGTTCGGCCGGCACGTCGGACCCGCCGTCGCCGAAGAGGCGATCCACGGCGGCAAGACTCTAGGAGGCGGCGAGCAGCGCAGAGTCGTCGCGCTGTTCGTCGACATCGCCGGATCGACCCGCCTGACCCGCAACACCGAGCCGGCCGAGTTGGTCGCGCTGCTGAACCGGTTCTTCTCCGGCGTGGTGTCGGCGGTGCAGGAGAACGGCGGGCTGGTCAACAAGTTCGAGGGCGACGCGGCGTTGTGCGTGTTCGGCGCTCCGGTCGAGCTGGACGATCCGAGCACCGCGGCACTGCGTGCCGCTCGGACGATCCGCGACCAGGTGGAGGCGGACGGCGAAGTCGAGGTCGGCATCGGCGTGGCCACCGGCCCTGTGATCGCCGGCTACGTCGGCGCGCCGACACGCATGGAGTACACCGTCATCGGCGATGCGGTGAACGAGGCGGCCCGGCTGACCGAACTGGCCAAGCGGGTCGAGGGCTGCATTCTCGCCAGCGAGGCGACGGTCGAGTCGTGCGATGCCGACGAGCGCGGATTCTGGACCAAGGGCCGGGTGTTCCGGCTGCGCGGCCGGGATGCGCCGACGCACACCTACCGCAGCCCGGTGACCGCCGACATCGACTGACGCACACATGCGCGCTGAGAGCTAGCCGGTCTGGGCTGCGCGGACGATCCGCGCGAGCGCGACGGCGGCCGCGCCGCGTGCCCAGTGCTCGAACTGAAGCGGACGAACGACGAGTTCGCACTGCTGCGCGGCGCCGAAACACTGCGCTTCGAAGGTCGACATCATCGTCTCGGCGAACAGGTCGTAGGCGTCGAGGCTCTCGCCGGACAACACGATCCGTTCAGGACCGATCAGGTTCGCCACCGCGGCGATCGCCAGTCCGAAGGTGCGGCCCACGTCGGCGAACACCTCGCGAACCGCGGGGTCGTCAGCCAACGCGATCGCCTCGGCCAGCGACTCGACCGGCATGCCTGCCGCCGCAGCAACGCGGTCGAGAACGGCGGCCTCGCCGATGAGTGCCTCGACGCAGCCGATGCCGCCGCAGTGGCACTCCGGGCCGTCCCGGTCGACGGGCAGGTGACCGATCTCGGCCGCGACACCATGCGATCCGGTCACCGGTTGCCCGTTCACGATAAGGCCGCACCCGACGCCCGTACCCAGGGTGATCAGCGCGAACGAGCCGCAGCCGAGCCCGGCGCCGAACCATTGTTCGGCGATCGTCAGCGCGCGCACGTCGTTCTCGACGCTGGTGGGCAGTCCGGTCTGCGCGGTGAGTCGGTCGGCCAGCGAGATGCCGCGCCAGCCCAGCAGCGGAGCGAACCGCACGAGCCCGGCCGCGGCGTCGACGTCGCCGGACACCGCAACGCCGACCGCGCTGATCCGGCCACGCGCATCCCGGGTGTCGCTCAGCTGTTCGACGAGGCGCGCGGTCGCATTGATCGCGTCTTCCGGGTCGACCCGATGGGTGTGCGTGTCGGGGTCGACGAGCGTCGGCAACGCGAGTCGCTGCGTATGTAACGCATTGGCGCGCAGATCCGTGAGTACGCCGATGACCTCATCAGCGGTGATCTTCACTCCGACGAGGAACGCGTGCTCGGCATCGACCTCGAGCGGCAGGGCGGGGCGGCCGGCGCCGGTCGGCGTCCACTGCTCGGGGAGTTCGCGGATCAGTCCGGCCGAGATCAAGGGACGCAGCCCTTTGGTGATCGCGCCTGCGGACAGGCCGGTGCGCGCCCCGAGTTCGGTGCGCGTCATCGTCCCTCGGGTCAGCAGGGTCGTGAACAGCCGCAAAGACGCCGGCGGGCCCGCCGCGAGCAGAGTGTCGCGGCGGGCCGAGCCGTCGGGTGCCGGGCGCACCGACTAGCGCCCTCGGATCCGGAACAGGGCCGAACCGTGCGCAGGAAGGTCCTCGGTGATGCTGTCGGACGTCGTGTGCACGCTCGCATGTTGCCAGACGTCCCTCGCCGACTGCACACGGTCGATACCGAGATCGCCGAGATCTGCCGTCACCGTCGCTGGGGACGAGTCGAGGTTGAAGAGCGCGACCACGTACGAGCCGTCGTGCAGTTTCGCCGACCAGACCTGTTGCGGCGACGAGGTGCTCAGCGGACGCGCCGGCACGCCGGCCTGGTCGATCGCGATGACCTCGTCGTTGGTCAGCAACGACTTGCCGTAGCTGTCGAGGTTGGTCAGGTCGTCGCCGGTGTACAGCGGCGCCGCCTCGATCGACCACAGCGTCATGTACGTCTGCCGTTCCGCATCGGTCAGTCCGTCCATCGCGCCGTTGCCGACGTCGAGCGAGTCGAGATCGTTCCATCCGCCACGACCCGCGTCCGAGGTCCAGTTCAGGACGTCGGTGAAGCGCTGCTTCACCGATCGGCTCCACGACGTCAGCGTGTTGCAGTAGCACTCGACATCGGTGTCGACGCGCCAGCCGTTCGACCAGCGTTGCCACGTTGCGATCTCGTTGTGGTCGAGCGACCACGAGAGCTCGAAGTGGATGCGGCGGCCGCTGCCGGCCAGCGCGGTCGCCCACGCCTGCACGTCGCTCGTGTTGTCGTAGTTCACGCCCGACTTGTTCGAGCCGGGACCCACCCCGTCCAGTTTCAGGAAGTCGATGCCCCACTGCGCGAACTCATGTGCGATCGAGTCGTAGTAGTACTGCGCGCACGGCTGGCTGAAGTCGATCTTGTACGAGCTGTCCCATCCGTTGGTGGTGCGAAGGTCGGGGTAGACGATGTCGTGCGTCGTGCAGTTGGTGGTGCCATAGATCGGGAAGTTCCCGTTGTCGTACGCGCCCTTCTCGAGTCCGACGGGCATGTAGATGCCGACCTTGAGCCCTTCGGAGTGCAGCGTGCGGACGACCGACGCGATCCCGTTCGGGAATCGTGCCGGGTCGACTGCCGGGCGGCCGTACTGGTCGTATTCCGGCGTCCAATCCCATTGGCGCCACCAGCCTGCGTCGATGTTGATGTAGTCGTAGCCGTGCGGCTTGAGCGTCTTCGCCATCGCGGCGCCTTGCGCGAGGACGTGGTCGGCGGTGAGCCAGCTGTAGTCGCCCTGCGGGTTGACACCGGCGGCGTGGGTCGACTGCAGGCTCCAGCTGCTCCACCCCTGGTACGGGGTGTCGGCGTTCGCCGCGACGTACCGCGCGACCTGCGACGGGCTCGGATCGTGATAGACGCTGCTCGGCTGGCGGGCGTCGGCAGCAGTGGGGACGGCCAGGAAGGCGGCCGCGACGAGCGCGCCGGCTGCGGCGATGCCGAGCCGGCGGCGGGCGGACGAGATGGACACGGGGGCTCCCTTCGTCGGGTGGTTTCCGACGTTAGGAGGGTTATTTTCCTAAGTCAAGAAATTCATAGGTCGACCGACTTGCCCGGATAGCCCAGATCGGGAAGGCCGAGGCCGTGCTCGCGCAGCATCCGGCGCAATGCGGGCAGCGACAGGCCGACCACGTTGTGGTGATCGCCCTCGATGCCGTCGATGAACCAGCCGCCGAGCCCGTCGACGGTGAACGCACCGGCCACCGACGACGGCTCGCCGGTGACGACGTACCGCTCGATCTCGTCGTCGGTGACAGCAGCGAAGTGCACGACGGTCGAGACGGTGACGCTGGCCGAGAAGGTGGGTGCCAGGAGTTCGTGCCCGGTGTGCAGGATCCCGGTGTTGCCGCGTAGCCGTCGCCAGCGTTGCGCGGCGACCTCGACGCTGCCCGGCTTGCCGAGCGCCTCGCCGTCGAGTTCGAGCAACGAGTCGCAGCCGAGAATCAGCGCGTCGGCGGCGATGTCGCGCACGGCGTTCGCCTTCGCCGCGGCAAGCAGTTGGACGAGCTCGCGTGGCGTGGCTGCGGTGATGGCGTCCTCGTCGACACCGCTGACGATCACCTCGGGCTCGACGCCGGCGCGCCGCAGCGTCTCGAGGCGCGCCGGCGAGGCCGACGCGAGCACGAACCGCACTACAGACCCAACGACTTCGAGACGACGCTCTTCATGATCTCGGTCGTGCCGCCGTAGATGCGGGTGATGCGCGCGTCGGCGTAGCGACGCGAGATGCGGTACTCGGTCATGTAGCCGTAGCCGCCGTGCAGTTGCACGCACTTGTCGAGCACGCGACCCTGCAGTTCGGTGCACCACCACTTCGCCTTCGCCGCGTCGGCGGGGGTGAGTTCGCCGGCGTTGAGGCGGTCGACGCACCGGTCGACGAACGCCTGGGCCACCTCGATCTCGGTCACCATCTCGGCGAGTGCGAACTTGGTGTGCTGGAACGAGCCGATCGTTGTGCCGAAGGCCTTGCGATCGTTCACGTAGCGCAGCGTTTCGTCGAATGCCGCCTGCGCTTCGGCAAGCCCGGCGACGGCGATCGACAAGCGTTCCTGCGGCAGCTTCTGGATGAGCTGTCCGAAGCCGTTGCCCTCGTCCCCGAGCAGATTCTCAACGGGAACGCGCACGTCGCTGAAGGACAGTTCGGCGGTGTCCTGCGAGTGCAGTCCGAGCTTGTCGAGGTTGCGGCCGCGCGCGAATCCGGCCATGCCACGCTCGAGGACGACCAGCGATACGCCCTGGTGGCGATCTTCGGCCGTCCGGACGGCGGTGATCACGAGATCGGCGTTGATGCCATTGGTGATGAAGGTCTTGCTGCCGTTGACGACGTAGTGATCGCCATCGCGCTTCGCGCTCGTGCGGATGCCGGCGAGGTCGGATCCGGCGCCGGGCTCGGTCATCGCGATCGCGGTGATCAGCTCGCCGGATGCGATGCCGGGCAGCCAGCGCTCTCGCTGCTCGTCCGTGCAGTAGCTCAGGAAGTACGGCAGGCAGATGTCATTGTGCAGGCTCAGGCCCAGCCCGGTGCCGCCGATGCCGGACGCGGCGATCTGCTCGCCCATCGCCTGGTTGAACCGGAAGTCGTCGACGCCGCCGCCACCGAGTTCCTCGGGCACGGCCATGCCGAGAAACCCGCCCTTGCCGGCCTCGGTGAAGACCTCGCGCGGGGTGATGCCGGCTCGCTCCCACTCCTCGTAGTGCGGGGCGATCTGCTTGTCGACGAAGGCGCCGAAGGCGTCGGCGAACGCGAGATGTTCGCCGGCGAAGTGCTTGCGGTCCATGGTGCTGTTCTACCAGGGTCCGGCGGGCTGGCTAGCGTGATCGTCATGGCTGCGGACCGCACTGCCGAGACCGTCGGGATCATCGGTGGATCAGGGTTCTATTCGTTGCTCGACGACGCGGTCGAACAGGTCGTCCCGACGCCGTACGGCGAGCCGAGCGGACCGGTGACGACCGGCGAACTGGCCGGCCGCGCGGTCGCGTTCGTGCCGCGGCACGGGCCTGGGCACCGGTTTCCGCCGCATCGCGTTCCGTACCGGGCGAATCTGTGGGCGCTGCGCTCGCTCGGCGTGACGCAAGTGGTGTCGTTGTCGGCCGTCGGCTCACTGCGCGCAGATCGTCCGACCGGGACGATCGTCGTCCCCGACCAGGTGGCCGACCGGACCAGCGGCCGTGCGCACACCTTTTACGACAGCGACGACGGGGTCGGTCACGTGTCGTTCGCCGATCCGTACTGCCCGCGTGGCCGGGCCGCCGCGCTCGGCGGCAGCGAGCAGGTCGTGGACGGCGGGACGCTCGTCGTGGTGAACGGGCCGCGGTTCTCCTCGCGTGCCGAGTCTCTGGAATTCCAGTCGCACGGCTGGTCGATCATCGGCATGACCGCGATGCCCG
>DASXJN010000215.1:0-18027 GCA_036497365.1 Jatrophihabitantaceae bacterium
CGCGACCAGGCCAAGTCCGATCTGAAGGATGCCGGCGAAAAGGTCAAGGACGCCTTCAAGCACTAAACCGACCAGCGTGACGCCGGGCGCACGGCTGATCAGATTCGGCATCGTGGTAGGCAAGGACGGTGACCGAACAGCCGAGTAGCCCGGCGCCGCGAGAGCAGCGCCGTGGTCGCAAGATCGCTATGACAGCGGCGGAGCGCGACGATTTCCTTGCCGAGCAGCGGACCTGCCGGGTCGCCACGATCGGCCCGGACGGTCCGCATGCGACTCCGCTCTGGTTCCTGTGGCGTAGCGAGTGTCTGTGGCTGTACTCGATCACGCGCAGTCAGCGCTGGGTCGACCTGCAGCGCGACCCGCGCATCAGTGCCACTGTCGACACGGGCCACGAGTTCCTCGAACTGCGCGGTGTCGAGATCACCGGCACGGTCGCGGTCGTGGGCGAGGTGCCGCGGGCAGGCGAATCACACGCCGAGCTCGACGCTCTGGAGGCGGAGTTCTTCGCCAAGTACTTCCCGGACGTCGGCGTGTTCCACGACGGACGCCACGCCTGGCTCAAGCTGACGCCGAGCAAGATTTCGAGCTGGGACTTCCGCAAGATCGGCCAGTGACTACGACCAGCGCACGGTTGCCGTCGAGCGCCACACGGCACATGCTCGATCGTCCCCTTCGATGGTCACCTCGCCGCCACGGTTCCACAGCCAGCGGTACAGCTGCGTGGCCGCCCCGCTCACCGTGCAATCTGCCCGGCCGTCCGCTTCGCGCGTGATCTGCTTGGCGTCCGGCGTCAGTTCGATCAACCATGCCGTGCCGGCATCGGTCGGCGCGACCCGCATGCTGATCGGTGGATCGGCGCGCAGCCGGCGACTGTCTCGACCGTAGAACCCCTCGAGCAGCTCGGCGATCCCGTCCACTGCGAACGTCTCGTCGAAGTCCGGAACGCACCCGGCCGCGGACTCGGCGTCGGCGCGGTGAATGGCCGTTTCGTGCGCCTGCCGCCGCGACCAGAAGACCCGGGCCGGTCCGGCGTCGGCGAGGAACCGCATGGCGTCCAGGTCGTCCGGTGCGTCGCGCAGCGCCTGGACGAGAGTGGCGTGCCCGTCCCGATACCACTCGACCACGCCCGACTCCGGCGCTGGGAACGGTGCTGCGGGGCTCGCCGCCGCGCCGTCGCGCACCTGCGCGGTCGCCCAGCGGTGCACCATGCCGATGTGCGCGAGCAGTGCTCGTACATCCCACTCGGGGCAGGTCGGCACCGGAGCGCTCATCCCCGCAGCGTCGGCGGCATCGCCGAGCGCGACGCCGTGTTGCTCGAGTTCGGTGAGATAGGTCGCGACGTCCACCGGATCAGTATGAGGACGGTTGCCCGGCCTGCCAGCACTGCGCGCCGTTCGAGCAGTTGTGCAGTGCGTTGACCCAGCCGGTGAGTTCCTGTTGTCGGGCGGTGGAAAGGGACGGCGCGAGGTTGTCCAACTCGTACGGATCACGCGCGCGGTCGTAGTACTCAGTCTCGCCCGTGACGTACCGGACGTAGGTGAACCTCGGCGAGCGGATCGCCTCGTAGGACGGTGGATTGCCCTCGGCCAGGGTCTGCACGTCTGGGTCGTGCGGGTTCACGTCCGGTCCGCGATGCTCGATCAAAGCGAATTGGCGCCACGGCACCTGCTCGCCGTGCAGGAGCGGCACCAAGCTGTGCCCTTCGACGGCCGGCGACGGTGTGGCACCCGCGAGTTGCTCGAACGTCGGCGCGAGATCGACGTTCTGGACGACGTCGTTGTTGACGCTGCCGGCCGCGATGCCCGGACCGGTGACGATCAGCGGCACGTTCACATCCGTGTCGAACGCGGTGAGCTTGCCGGGCAGCAGGTCGTACTGGCCCTCGTGGTAGCCGTTGTCGGAGTTGAAGACGAACACGGTGTCGTTCAACTGGTCGGTCGCCGCCAGCTTCGCTTCGAGGCCCGCGACCATCCGGTCGACCGACTGGACCGCGCGCACTCGCGCGCGGAAGCGCTGGTCGATCAGCTTCAGATCGCCAGGAGTCAGCGGCTTGCGCATCGCCAACCAGTGCGGCGCGTGGGCCGGGATGTGTCCGAAGGCCGGATCGGTGGGCGCGGTGAGGCGGGCGAACTTGTGCGCGTCCTGCGGTGCCGGCGTGTTCGGCGTGTGCGGCGAGAAGCTCGCGACCTCGAGGAAGAACGGCGTGTGCTCGTCCGCGGAGTGCTTGATGAAGCGCCTGCCGTACCGCTCGAGCACGGTGTTCAAGTAGTCCTGCGGCCGCGTGCCGTGCGAGATCACTTTGTGATCATGGTTGAGCGTGTAGTTGTACTGCTTGTAGCCGAGGCCGACGGCGTCCCACTCGTCCCAGCCCGGTGGTACGTAGGTGACCTCGGGCGGCGCCCAGTCGCCGAGCGCCTTCGGCGCCGGGTAGGACGCGTAGTACGCGTTCAGGTACTTGCCCATGAACGCGGTCTGGTAGCCGCGGTCCCGCAGCGGTATCGCGAACGACCGAGGGGCGTTGCCGAGGTGGTTGAACGCCTCGAAGCCGCCCGCAGAACCTTCGTTGATGTAGACGCCCGTGGTGTGTGGGTAGTCGCCGGTGAAGATCGACGCCCGGGACGGACAGCACTCCGAGTCCGCGACCGTGTAGTTGGTGAACGTCATGCCCTGGGCGGCGAGTGCGGCGACATGCGGCATGTACGGCAGCAGGTCGCTCGACAGGTCGTCGGTGAGGACGTACACGATGTTGGGCCGGGACGGGCTCGGCGGCGCGGTCGGCGCCGACTTCGGCGGTGCCGGCTGAGCGTGGGTGAACGTCGAGGTGCACGCGGTCGCGACCAGCGCGAGGACGGCAGCGGCCATGGCGAGGCCGGTCCGGGCACGCCACCGCAGGGGCTGGTGGCCTACCGACATGCGCAACTCCCGAGCGACGAACTGGCAACATCCCGGCAACGCGCGGTCGACCGAGGTCTTACCTGCATCCAACCGGACGTTGCTGAGAGCTCTGAGCTCGGGTCAGCGCGCTCTCAGAGCATTGCCGTCGTCGAGGATCCGCAGGGCGCGGGCTCAGCCGAACTCGACACCCTGCGCGAGCGGCAGCTCGGTCGAGTAATTGACCGTGTTCGTCGCCCGGCGCATGTACGCCTTCCAGGCGTCCGAGCCGGACTCGCGCCCGCCGCCGGTCTCCTTCTCGCCGCCGAACGCACCGCCGATCTCGGCCCCGGACGGGCCGATGTTGACGTTGGCGATGCCGCAGTCGGAGCCCTCCGCGGAGAGGAAACGCTCCGCCTCACGCACGTTCATCGTGAAGATCGACGAGGACAGGCCCTGCGGCACCTCGTTGTGCATGGTGAGGGCGTCGTCGAAGTCGTCGTAGCTCATCACGTAGAGGATCGGGGCGAAGGTCTCGGCCTGGACGATCTCGCTCTGCGTCGGCATCCGCACCACGGCGGGCTGCACGTAGTACGCGTCGCCCGCCTCGTCGGCCAGCACCCGTCCGCCGCCGACGATCAGTTCACCGCCGTTGGACTGCGCCTTCTCGAGGGCGCTGACGTAACCGTCGTAGGACGCCTGGTCGATGAGCGGGCCGACCAGCGTGCCGTCGGCGAGCGGCGAGCCGATCGGCAACGTCTCGTACGCGGCCTTGAGCCGGGTGACGATCTCGTCGACGACCGAGGAGTGCGCGATGACCCGGCGCAAGCTGGTACAGCGCTGGCCGGCGGTGCCGGCGGCCGAGAAGACGATGCCACGCACGGTGAGGTCGAGATCGGCGCTCGGCGTGACGATCGCGGCATTGTTGCCGCCGAGCTCGAGCAGCACGCGGCCGAAGCGGGACGCGACGCGCGGAGCGACCTGGCGACCCATCCGGGTCGAACCGGTGGCGCTGACCAGGGCCACGCGCGGATCGTCCACCAGTGCCTCGCCGACCTCGACGCCGCCGAGCACGAGCCGCGAGACGCCCTCGGGCGCACCCACCCGGCGGGCGGCCTCGGCGACCAGCGCCTGGCAAGCCAGCGCGGTGAGCAGGGTCTTGTCGGAAGGCTTCCAGACGACCGGGTCGCCGCAGATGAAGGCCAGCGCGGCGTTCCACGACCAGACCGCGACCGGGAAGTTGAAGGCGCTGATGACGCCCACCACGCCGAGCGGGTGCCACTGCTCCATCATCCGATGGCCGGGCCGCTCGCTGGCGATGGTCAGCCCGAACAGCTGGCGCGACAGGCCGACGGCCAGGTCGCAGATGTCGATCATCTCCTGGACCTCGCCGAGGCCCTCCGAGCGGATCTTGCCGGCCTCGATCGACACGAGCGCCCCGAGATCGGCCTTGTGCTCGCGCAGCAGTTCGCCCAGCTCGCGAACGAGCTGGCCGCGGACCGGGCCGGGCACGGTGCGCCAGGTGTGGAACGCCTCGGCGGCGGTGTCGACGATCACGCGCACGTCCTCGGCGGTGTGCGCGGGCACGCGGGCCAGTTCACCGCCGGTGATCGGCGAGCGGGCGGACAGCGTGCCGTCCGCGGGCAGGTCGGTGACTCCGAGCCGGGCCAGGATCTCGGCGGTCTCGGCGGCAAGCTCGGCGTGCGTCGGCAGGACGGCGGAGTCGGCTGGGAGGGTCATAGCAGGAAGCTCCTTCAAGTTGCTAACGACTACCTAGTCTATGCCGTAAGTTGTACTTATGAACAGCGGGTCCCTGGACGTCGGCCGACTGCGGCTCCTGCGCGAGGTGGAGCTGCGCGGCAGCATCGCCGCGGCGGCCCGCGAACTCGGGCTGACGCCGTCGGCGATCTCGCAGCAGCTCGCGGTGCTCGAGCGCGAGGCGGGCACCGCGCTGATCGATCGCTCCCCGCGCGGCGTCTCGCTCACCGGCGCCGGGCACGCGCTGGCCGGCCGGGCCGGCGAGGTGCTCGAGGTGCTCTCGGCGGCGCGCGCCGACCTCGACCGGCTGGCCGGCGTGCCGGGCGGACCGGTCTCGGTTGCCGCGGTGGCCAGCGCGGCGCTGACCTTCGTCTCGTCGGCCGCGGCCGCGCTGGCCGCCGAGCACGCCGGGATCGATCTCGAGGTCAGCGCGGCCGAGCCGGCGCGGGCGCTGGCCCTGCTGGTCGCGGGCGACGTCGATCTGGCCGTGGTCGACGAGTACGACTACGTGCCGCTCGCGCTGCCGGACTTCGTGGTGGCCCGAGAGCTGTGCAGCGAGCCGCTGGTGCTCACGGTTCCCTCCGGCTGGGCCGGCCCGCAACGTCCCGCGCTGGCGGAGTTGGCCGACCAGCGGTGGGTGATGCCCCCGGACGATGCGGCGTGCGGCCAGGCGGTGCGCTCGGCGTGCCGGGCGGCCGGCTTCGAGCCTCGCGTGCGATGGACGACCGACGACATGCTGGTGCTGGCACAGGCCGTGGCTGCGGGGCACGGCGTTGCGGTGCTGCCCCGGCTGTCGGTGGCGGCGGACGCAGCCCGGGTCGACACCCGGGAGCTGAGCGCTCCACGACTGCAGCGCCGGCTGACCGTCGTCGCGCGAGCATCCACACTGGGCCGATCGGCGGTCAGCACAGTCGTCGACGCGCTCGTCGCCGCCGCCGAAAATCCGGCCGAACGAGTCGCCGGCTGAGTCCGATCTGGGCCGGTTCGTCCTGATGTTGGGTGATCTTGGCGAGCACCGAGGCAAATTGCTTCGAACTTGTAGCAGACGCCCGGTTGACTTCCTGGAACGACACGCGTGTAATTTCCTCAGTGTAGTTAGGGGCACGTCCCGTCTACTCAGCCTTTCGGAGGGCGCAATGACGGATCTGTCGAGCAATCTTGCCGATGCCGATCTCACCACTCTTTTCGGGCTGCCCGAGGAGTCGAGCTGGCAGGAGCGTTCTCTCTGTGCTCAGACAGACCCGGAGGCGTTCTTCCCCGAGAAGGGCGGTTCGACCCGCGAGGCCAAGAAGATCTGCGTCGGCTGCGAGGTCAAGAGCGAGTGCCTCGAGTACGCCCTCGAACACGATGAGCGGTTCGGCATCTGGGGTGGCCTGTCCGAGCGCGAGCGCCGCCGGCTCAAGCGCCGCGCCGTCTGACCGACCTGCGAGGCCGATCAGCTCTAGTGCCGGACTCGGCCGGTTGCGACGACCTGGAACGCTGAGCCGGGCACTCGCTTGAGCTGATCGAGATTGTTGTCGTTCCAGCCGTGCCAGGTGGCACCGGTGATGAACCAGTTGCCGCCGTTGTCGGCGACGATCATCCCGTACTTCTTCAGGCAGACCAGGATGATCCGGGCCGCGCCGGTGTAGCCCTTCAGCGAGAACGACTTCTTCAACCGGAACCGCGCGCCCATCGGCGGAACGTTCTTCGACGAGGTGTCACCCGCCTCGTGCGTGGCCGGATGGATGTAGCCGCGCTGGGTGCTCTCGACGGTGAAGCGCAGCGCGTGGTCGATGGAGCCGGCCTTGATCTCGTCCGGCCGGACCAGCCCAGGCAGGATCGGCAGCCCGGCCGCGTCGGCCGAGGTCCAGCCGTTCGGGCGGAGCTTGTTCGAGCGCAGGTTGAACACCGCGCCGGAGGCGGCCTTCCAGCCGTGCTTGGCGCGATGCGCGGCGAACAATTCGTACAAGTGACAGTTGCGTGACGCGACCAGCACGTGTCGATCGCTGCCGGCCTCGATCCGCGCCGACCGCGGGATCGGATACGGGCCGGGGTCGCTCTCGTCCCCGTAGGCGGTGAAGTGGATCTTGACCTGCTTCTGGTCCTTGGGTACGACCTCGTACGGGATGCCGTAGGACGGGTTCGACCCGAAGTCGGGATGCAGGTCGATGTTGCGCCCCACGCTGCGCACCCATGCCTTGGAATGCTTGCTCACCCGCGCCGAGCTGATGTCCTTGCGCCACGGATTGTTCGCCGGAAACAAAGGACACCCCGCAATCCGCGCCCCCGATGAAGCGACCGTGTGCGAAGAATCCGCCGCGGTAGCTGCGTTCAAAACCGGGGGAGCCGAAGCCGTGCTCAAAGCGACCACCAACGCGATGAGCGCTCGCGCGGTCGGTGTTCGGCGATCAAACATTGGGTGGGTCTATCTCGTCGACGTCGCGGCCCAACAGTTCCGCGACCAGTTCCGCAACAACCATGAACACCAGGTCGGCCCGGTCCTCTCCGTTGCGGGCCCGGGTTTCCACCGGACGCCGGTAGACCACGATCGTCGGCGCGGCCGCGCCAGGGATGCCGGTGCGCAGCAGCCGGCCCAGCGGCACGCCCCGGTCGACGATCACTTCCGGATCGAACTCGTGAACGCGGCTGTCCGGCCGCAGCGACGGCACGTCCTCGACCGCGAACTCGACGCCGGCGAGCTCGGCGGCCCACCGAGCCTCGAGCTCCTCGACCGCATCGAGCACCAGTTCGTCGAACTGCTCGCCGCGGGTGCGGTTACGCGGCACCACGCGCGGGGCGAGCTCACCACGCAGCCCGCGCCCACGCCGATCACGCACCGTGCGGTGCGGACCGCGGGCAGCGGCGCCGGGTCGCCGAGGACTCCGCATGCCCCAGAGCCTACGGCGCCGCGCGCCTCGAGTACCTGCAGCGAGCGCGACACGAGTTGCGCAAGCCGGGCGGAAAGCCGGGTTCGGGGCCCGCACAGCGCTAGGGTCCACAACCGTGAGAGTTGTGCGACGGTGCACCCGCACCGGCTGCGGACGGTCGGCCGTCGCCACATTGACCTACGCCTACGCCGACCTGACCGCCGTGGTCGGACCGCTGGCCAGCTACGCCGAGCCGCACTCCTACGACCTGTGCGAGGAGCATGCGGTCCGGCTGACCGTGCCGCGTGGCTGGGAAGTCCTGCGCCACGTCGGCGAGTTCCCGGCGCCGATTCCGCACGCCGACGACCTGGAGGCGCTGGCCGACGCGGTCCGCGAGGCCGGTCGCATCGAGCACACCGCTGCTCCCGACGGCGATGCGACGACCGGCCGGCGTGGCCATCTGCGCGTCGTCCCCCCGACCCAGTAGCGAGGCGCGCCGACTAGGCTGCCCGGGGTGGACCTCTCCGCGGTCGTGAAGGCCTACGACGTGCGGGGCATCGTCCCCGATCAACTCGACGAATCCGTTGCGCGTGCGCTCGGCGCCGCCTTCGTCGACGTCGTCGGCGCCGAGCGGATCGTCACCGCGCACGACATGCGCGAAACCGGACCGGGACTGGCTCGCGCGTTCGCCGACGGCGCCCTGCACCGCGGCGCGTCTGTCGTCGAGGTCGGACTCGCCTCGACCGACCTGCTGTACTTCGCCTCCGGCCACCTGCAGTTGCCGGGGGCGATGTTCACGGCGAGCCACAATCCGGCGGTCTACAACGGCATCAAGCTGTGCCGGGCCGGCGCCCAGGCCGTCGGTCGCGACACCGGGCTGGCCGAGGTCCGCGCGGCGGCCGAGCGCTATCTCGACGACGGCCTGCCGCCGGCCGGCTCGCCGGGCACGGTCGAGCAGGCCGATCTGCTCGCCGACTACGCGCGGCACCTGCGCGGACTCGTCGACCTGACCGGAATCCGACCGCTCAAGATCGTCGTCGATGCCGGCAACGGAATGGCCGGCTACACCGTCCCGGCCGTGCTCGGCGACGCGGAGTTGCCTGCGCTGCCGCTCGAGATCGTCCCGCTGTACTTCGACCTCGACGGGTCGTTCCCGAACCATGAGGCCAATCCGCTCGAGCCGGCAAACCTGCGCGACCTGCAGGAGCGCGTCGTCACCGAGGGTGCCGACCTCGGCCTCGCCTTCGACGGCGACGCCGATCGGTGCTTCGTCATCGACTCGGCCGGCGCCGCGGTCTCGCCGAGCGCGATCACCTGCCTGGTCGCGGTGCGCGAACTGCGCCGCGCGCCGGGCGCACCGGTGATCCACAACCTGATCACGTCGAAGGCCGTGCCGGAAGTGATTCGCGAGCACGGTGGGCAACCGGTGCGGACGCAGGTCGGGCACTCGACGATCAAGGCGGAGATGGCCCGCACCGGCGCGATCTTCGGCGGCGAGCACTCGGCGCACTATTACTTCCGCGACTTCTGGTTCGCCGACACCGGGCTGCTCGCCGCGATGCACGTGCTCGCCGAACTCGGCGCAGCCTCCGGCCGCCTCGACGAACTCGTCGAGCCGTACGCGCGTTACGTCGCATCGGGCGAGATCAACTCCTCCGTCGCCGACGCAGCCGATCGGCTGGCCGAGGTGCGCGAGCGGTTCGGAGCGGACGCAACGTCCGTCGACGAACTCGACGGGCTGACGGTCGGCCTGCCGGACGGCAGCTGGTTCAACGTCCGTGCGTCCAACACCGAACCGCTGCTGCGGCTCAACGTGGAGGCGCAGACACCGCAGGCGATGGCCGAGTTACG
Source organism: Jatrophihabitantaceae bacterium (assembly GCA_036497365.1). GTDB lineage: Bacteria > Actinomycetota > Actinomycetes > Mycobacteriales > Jatrophihabitantaceae > RYN-133. Next base: position 9,330 of record DASXJN010000215.1, read on the forward strand.
CGATGCCGTCCTCGACGTCATCCGGAGGTGAGGAGCGACATGTCGATCGATCCTGAACTGTTGGAACTGCTGGCTTGCCCCAGTGACGACCACGCCGCGCTGCGCGAAGAGGTGCGTGCCGACGCCAGTGAACTGGTGTGCACGTACTGCGCATCGCGGTTCCGCATCGACGACGGCATCCCGGTGCTCCTGCTGGACGAAGCGACGCCCGGACCGAACGGTCTCGGCATCGCCGCCGACGCGTGACCGCCGTGTTCGACGAGGCCTTGCTGGACAGCCCCGCGCAGCTCGAGCGGCGCGACGACACCCGGCTCTTGTGGCATCTGGCCACAGCGGGCGCGCAGGTGCGTCGTGCGCTCGAACTGCGCGAGGAGGTCGGCATCGACCGGCTGCAAGGGGAGGTGCCGAGGTCGCTGCTCGTCGCCACCGACGCGCCGCCGTCCACCGCACTGCGGCTGGTGACCCGGCTCAGCTGCGAGACGACGCCGGCCCTGGCCTGGCACGGCGTGGAACTGCCGAGATGGGCCGGTGCGGCTGACGCCCTGCTCGTGGGGTCGGTCGACGGCCGGCATCCGCGTCTGGCAGAGCTGACCGAGCAGGCCGCGCGCCGCGGCCTTGCGCTGATGGTCGTCGCCCCGGCGGACTCGCCGGTCGCTTCGGCCGCCGGCCGAGCGCCGATGCATCCGCTGCCGCCCGACCTGCATCCGCACGCCGCGCGCTGGGCCGTCCTCACTCCGCTGCTGCAGGCATTGGACGCCCTGGGGGTGCATCCGGTGCCGCGCGGATTGCTAGCTCGTGTCGCCGACGGGCTCGACGAGACCGCCGAGGCGTGCCGGGTCGGCGGAGAGCTGTTCACCAACCCGGCCAAGGCGCTCGCCGCCGAGTTCGCCGAGGCACGCCCGTTGATCGTTGGTGCCGGTGCGCTCGCCAGCGTCGCCGCGCGCGCGACCGCCGATGCACTGCAACTCGCCGCCGGCGTGGGCGCAGTGGCGGTGAGCCTGCCCGACGGCGTGGGACGGGCCGGCGCGCTGCTGCGCGGAGCCGGCCCGGCCGTCGCCGGAGACGACTTCTTCCGCGACCGGGTCGACGATTCCGGTGCGGATCGCGCGCGGCTGCTCGTCATCGGCGACGACGGTGACCCGTCCGACGTCACGCTCGGTGACCGCAGTGGCGCCCAGATCCAGCTGGACGAGGTGGCGGCACGGCGTGCGGCGGCAGCGCTCCGGCAACTCGCCGACGAGCTCGGCGTCCGCGCGTCCAGCGTGGACGTTCCGGACGGCCCGCCGCTGGTCCGCTTCGCCGCCGCCGCTGCGTTCGGCGAGTTCACGGCGGCCTATCTCGGCTTCGGGCTCGGCCTCGACCCCGGCGCACGCCGACCGGCTGAGCTGGGGCACTGAATGAGCAGTGGCGGTAGCACCAAGGCGATCTTCGCCGCCCTCGGTGCGAACCTCGGCATTGCAGTGATCAAGTTCGTCGCGTTCGCGATCACCGGCTCGGCCTCGATGCTCGCCGAAGGCGTGCACTCAGTGGTCGACTCCGGCAACCAAGGATTGTTGTTGCGCGGTTCGCGGGCCGCGCGTCGACATGCCGACAAGGATCATCCGTTCGGCTACGGCCGTGAACGGTTCGTCTACGCGTTCCTCGTCGGCCTGATGCTCTTCTCGCTCGGCGGACTGTTCGCGATCTATGAGGGAGTCGAGAAGATCCTGCACCCGCATCACCTCGACGATCCGTTGGTCGCGGTGGTCGTGCTCGTCGTCGCCATCGGCCTCGAGGGATTCTCGCTGCGCACCGCGGTGCACGAGTCGCGAGAGCACAAGGGATCCGACACGTGGTTCGGCTTCATCCGGCATGCCAAGGTGCCCGAACTACCGGCGGTGCTGCTCGAGGACGTCGCCGCGCTGATCGGTCTGACGTTCGCACTCATCGGCGTGGGGCTGTCGAGCCTGACCGGTCAACCGGTGTGGGACGGGATTGGGACGTGCGCGATCGGCGCACTGCTCGTGACCGTTGCGCTGGTGCTCGTGATCGAGACGAAAAGCTTGCTCCTCGGCGAATCGGCTGCGCCCGTCGAGGTCCGCGCGATCGAGGACGCGCTGGTCGCAGCCGACGTCGACCGGGTCATTCACCTCCGGACGATGCATCTCGGGCCGGAGGAGGTGCTGGTCGGCGCGAAGATCGCTCTGCCGCCCGGTGCGACGCTCACCCAAGTCGCGAAGGCCATCGACGACGCGGAAGCACGCGTGCGCGCGGCCGTCCCGTCCGCCCGGGTCATCTATCTAGAGCCGGATCTCGACCGCGATGCCTGATGATGTGTTCCCTCTCGAGGGCGTGATCCGCGACTACGCATGGGGTTCGCCCACCGTCATTGCGCACATGCTCGGCATCGAGCCGGACGGTCGTCCCGCGGCCGAGCTCTGGTTCGGCGCGCACACCGGCAGCCCGTCACCGGCCTTGGGCAGCACGCTGGACGAGGTGATCGCGGCAGATCCCGACACAATGCTCGGCACCGCGATCCGCGAGCAGTTCGGCGACCATTTGCCGTACCTGCTCAAGGTGCTCGCCGCGGACAAGGCGCTGTCGATCCAGGTTCATCCCGACCGCGCGCAGGCAGAGGCCGGCTTCGCGGCCGAGCAACAGGACGGGCTGCCGTCCGAGCGGCGCAACTACACCGATGCGAATCACAAGCCGGAGTTGTTGTGCGCACTCACTCCGTTCGAGGCGATGTGCGGATTTCGTCCGGTCGAGCAGACCCTCGCCGTGCTGGACGAACTCGCCGCCCCGGAACTGCACTTCGTCGCCGACGCGCTTCGCGGGCCGGACGGACTGCGGACCGCGTTCACCGCAGTGCTCGAACACGACGACCCAGGCACGCTCGCTGAGGCAGTCGCCGCCCGCGCCACCTCCGACGGACCGTTGCGAGCGGCATGGCTCGCCGCGCACGACTTCCCGGGCGACATCGGCGTGGTCGTCACGCTGCTGCTCAACTACCGGCGGCTCGAACCCGGCCAGGCGATCTATCTGGCCGCCGGCAACGTGCACGGCTATCTGCGCGGCACAGGCGTCGAGATCATGGCCAACAGCGACAACGTCCTTCGCTGCGGATTGACGCCGAAGCGGATCGATGTCAGCGAACTCGTGCAGATCACCGACTTCACCGAATTGACCGAACCGCTGTGGCCGGCCGAAGCCGGCACGTTCCGCGTACCGGTGCCGGACTTCGCGCTCAGCCGACTCGACGGCGCACCGGTCGAACTCCTCGCCGGGCAGCCACGCATCGTGCTGTGCGTCGAAGGCATCACCGAGGTCGGCGATCTTGCGCTGCCGCCGGGCCACGCGGCTTACCTGACGCCCGCGGCGGCAGTGACCGTGCGCGGCGGCAGTGCGTTCGTTGCGATGCCCGGGCAGTGACCCGGTCGGTCAGCCGGCCGCCGGGTTCTGAATTTGCGAGGCGAACAGGATCGCGCCCGTTGTCGTATCGCGGATCAGGAAGAGGAACGGGTGGTCGAAGCTGACAGTCGGCGCCGGGACGCGCGCTGCGGTCGGCTCCATCACGATTCCGGTTGCTGCTGCTGCTTCGGTGCCCTTCTCCGCGACGGACAGATAATCGCGCTGCACGACCGCACCGACCTTCAGACCCTCCGCCGACATCTTGCTGAAGTCCGCGCCGTCGGTGAACGCGGTGGTCATGCCGAGCTTGCCGAGCACATCATTGAGGTCGAGCGTCGCAGTCGTCTTGAACTTGGGCAGCCGCAGATCGATCTCCTTGCGCTGCAGGCCGCTGACGATCGAGCTCAGGTCTGACGTCGACATGCCGGACACGAAGTCAGTGAGCGAGCCGCTCTTCGGCATGATCGCCAGAGCTGCGAATCGCCCGCCTGTATAAGGCAATTCGACCGCAGTGCACTTGTCGGTGTGCGATACCGACATCGTCGCCTGCGCCTGCATGAAGGGTGTCGTGACCGGACCGGCGTCGGTGCTGAACTGCCCGGGCGCGGTGTCGTGCGGATCGAACGGCGACTGCCACATCGCCTTGAAATACAGCGCGTTGGCGAGCACCGCTTGGGTGTCCCGCGGCAACTGGTCGAACAATTGCGGGATCTTGCCGTTCGTGTGCTGAGCAACCCAGTCGTTGAGCGCCTTCGTCGCGGCCGCGTTGTCGTTGCGGAAGTCGGCCTGCCAGACGCCCGCCGAGTAGTACTGCTGCAGGGCATCCAGGAACGACGGCGACGGACGGAACCCCTTCTGGTCCCAGATGCTGTTGGCCGCGTGGAGTTCGACGCCGCTGGCCGGGTCGTCCCATGCCTTGACCAGCGCGGCCCAGGCGGCACCCTGGTCGTCCGGCGTCATGCCCGCGGTCTGCAGCGCGTCCTGGATCTGAGTCAACGTCGACCCGGCGGCGCCGTGCTCGAGCATCGCGAGCGCCAGGCCCAGGCTGGCCGGCGACACTGTGACGTTCTTCGCTGGATCGCTCAGTTGTTTGAGCAGCGCCAAGCTGAACTTCTGCTCGGCGGTGGCAAGCGCAGCCGGGTCGCCGGTGGCGGCCGGCGGCGACGTGCGAGCCGCCACCAGTTCGTAGGCGGCGCCGACACGCGCGGCGATACGTGCCCCGGCAAGCGGCTGGGCCGGCTTCGACGCGGGCGACGAGGGCGAGTTGCTGCCGGTCGTCACGGCCACCGGAATGCCGATACCGAGACCGACGGCGACGACGGCGAGTGCGCTGATCAGAACGACGCGGCGTTGCATACCCATCCAGACGATCCGACTGCGTGGTGAGGTTCCGGTGAGGTCCCTCTTCTCAGGTTGACCACGGCGTGCGCGTGCGTTTCGCGCCGAAGAAGTCGCCGCCCTTGGCGCGCGCATCGTCGGTGCCCCACGCGACGTTGCCGCCCGGACGCGGGAAGTGCTTGCGGCAATGCACGTAGGCGGTAGCGAGGTGGAGCAGCACCCAGCGTTCTGGTTCACGGGGCACGTGAGCCGCGGCAATCACCTGCGGATGCTCGTCGGCCATGTCGTCGCATTCCAGGATGCGGGTGTGTCCGCGCAGATGTAACCCGATGCGAGCCGTGCGATCGAGAAACATCAAGTGTGCAGCCGGATTCTTCACCAGATTGCCGATCGTCGTGAGGACGCCGTTGCCGCGCAGTTCCGGCCAGGCAACGGTGCGCTCGTCCACGATCGACACGAATCCCGGCTCGCCGAAGCGCACCGACGAATCGGGTCGACCTTCAGGATCGACGCTCGACACCACCAACTCGGTCTGTTCGGCGATGAACTCCCGCATGGTGGGAGTGAGCACGTCGACAAGCTGATCGCGATAGAAGCGATCGGCGCGATCGCGAGTGCCGTAGAGCTCCTGGGCGAGGTACTCGGCGTCCGATCCCGGGAATGCGGCTGAGGGCTCGCTCACGGTGGCCGTAACTCCGTTTCGTCCGATTGGTACTACTCGTTCACAATGGGGTCGAGTATCGCAAGTGCGGCGCTAGTTCGCCGTTCGACTGCCGTGTTGAGAAGGAGCCAGCAGTATGGGATTGCGCGATCTGCTTGCCCGGTGGCTGGGCCCGGAAGAGCCCGTGGCGCCGCGGCGTCGGCCGCTTCCGGGGCCTGCCCCGTCGGAGCTGACGACGGTGCTGCCGCGAGTGACCGATGCCGTGATCGATGACACAGCGGACTCGATCCTTCCGTTCGACCCGGCGCCCGAGGAGCCGCCCGTGCCGGCGGCGGAGACGACCGGGACGCTCGTCGTCGGCAATGCCGAGTTGCGTACCGCCGAGATCCCGCTGCCTAACTTCTACACACCGCAGAGCGAACCGGCGCGGCCGTACTCGGATCCCGAGCTGCTGACCAGGCACACCGACTACGACCCGGCCGCATTGCGCGATGCCTGGTCGCTCGTCGCGGACCGGTTCGACCAACTCGTGGTCACGTTCTACGCGGAGCTGTTCGTTCGGCTCAAGGAAGCCCCGCTGATGTTCCCGTCCAGCATGGAACAGCAGCGCAAGGATTTCGGACGTGCCCTCGTGCAGTGGGTCGTGGCGGACGATCCGAGCGTGATGGCCGCGCACCTCGAACAGCTCGGCGCCGACCATCGCAAGTACGACGTCGAGCCGCGGCACTACGAGACGGCGGGCGCCGCGCTCGTCAGTGCGTGGCGCGCGACGGTCGGCGAATCGGCCTGGACGACGCGGCACGAGGCGGCCGTGCTCGGCAGCTACACGCGGCTGGCCTCGGTGATGCTCGACGGAGCGACGCGCAATCTGCAGGAACCCGCGTCGTGGGGTGCACGCGTGATCGGCCATCACAAGATCCTGCGCGACTTCGCGGTCATCACGATCCAGCCGGACGCGCCCTACCCCTACAAGGCCGGCCAGTACCTCACCCTCGAGGCCCCTAGCCATCGACGTGAGTGGCGGCAGATGTCGATCGCCAGCGCGCCACGCGCGGACAACTCCTTCGACATCCACGTTCGCGCGATCGGTGGCCTGGGCGTCTCGGCGGCCCTGGTCAACCGCACCGAGGTCGGCGGCCGGCTGCGTCTCGGCCCGCCGCGTGGCAACAACCTGGTCGTCGAGCCGGGGACGGTCAGCGGCGGCCTGCTCTGCATCGCATCCGGCACGGGTGCCGCGCCGATCTCCGCTGTCGTCGAATCCGTGCTCGCGTGGCGCGAGCCACCAACGCAGCTCGACGTGTTCATCGGCGGACGAACCAGCGACGACATCTACGCCGTCGACGCACTCAACGAGCTGATCCGCAGTCGCGGCGCCTGGCAGGTCGCGCGGGCGCACGGCGTGGTCGACGATCCCGGCTACGTTGGATACCGCGGGCGGGTCGAGAAGGTCGTTCCCGGCTTGCGTGACTGGGCCGGTCTCGGTGTCGAGGTGTTGGTCGCGGGTCCGAACCCGATGATCGAGACCACCGTCGCGAACCTCGAGATCGCCCGGGTGCCACGCGACAGGATCCGCTTCGACCAGTACGAGCTCGCTGCCTGACTCGAGGGAAGGCAGGCCCTTCGAGAGGCCGGGCAAAAATCTGACACGTGCGTGGTAAGTTTGCGCGCAATGCAGTCGATGTCGATCCAGCAGGCAGCCGAGGCGACCGGATGGTCGCCGCGGATGCTGCGCTATCTCGAGCAGGTCGGCCTCGTCGCCGCGCTGCGCACCGCGGGTGGTCACCGGCACTACGGCCCGCGCCAGATCGAACGACTGCAGAAGCTGCGCGACCTGCTCGCGCAGCACCAGCTCGAGATCAGTGACATCGCCTTCGAATTGCGCATGCGCACCGATCCCGCGTTGGCCCGGGCCGTGGACGAGTGGTTCGGACCGATGCATCGCAGTGCCGCACCACCGCAGGCCGGCATCTTCCGCCGGTTGGCCACTCCTGAAGCCAGCTTCGCCGTACCCGCAGACCGAGGAGAGCACGTGAGCATCACTCTGATCCCTGACGCCAAAGGCAGCGTCACCGACTTCAAGGTCAAGGACCTGTCGCTGGCCGCGTTCGGCCGCAAGGAGATCCAGCTCGCCGAGCACGAGATGCCGGGCCTGATGGCGTTACGCCGCGAGTTCGGTCCGTCCCAGCCGTTGAAGGGCAAGAAGGTCGCCGGCTCGCTGCACATGACGGTGCAGACCGCCGTCCTCATCGAGACCCTGACCGCGCTCGGTGCCGACGTCCGTTGGGTCAGCTGCAACATCTTCTCGACGCAGGACCATGCCGCAGCCGCAATCGTCGTCGGCCCGAACGGCACCCCGGAGAACCCGCAGGGTGTGGCGGTCTACGCGTGGAAGGGCGAGACGCTCGAGGAGTACTGGTGGTGCACCGAGCAGATGCTCACCTGGCCGGACGGCTCGGGCGCCGACTCGATCGTCGACGACGGTGGTGACGCCACCCTGCTGATCCACATGGGCACCGAGTACGAGGCCGGCGGCGCCGTGCCGCAGGCCGAGGACACCGACTCCGACGAGTACAAGGTGATCCTGGAGCTGCTGCGCCGCTCGGTCGCCGAGCAGCCCGGCAAGTACACCCGGATGGGCGCCAACATCATCGGCGTCACCGAAGAGACCACGACCGGCGTGCACCGCCTCTACGAGTTCGAGCGGGCCGGAACGCTGCTGTTCCCGGCGATCAACGTCAACGACTCGGTCACCAAGAGCAAGTTCGACAACAAGTACGGCTGCCGGCACTCGCTCATCGACGGCATCAACCGCGGCACCGACGTCATGATCGGCGGCAAGCTCGCCGTCGTCTGTGGCTACGGCGACGTCGGCAAGGGCTGCGTCGAGTCGCTGCGCGGCCAGGGTGCGCGCGTCGTCGTCACCGAGGTCGACCCGATCTGCGCGCTGCAGGCAGCGATGGACGGTTTGCAGGTCGTCACCCTCGAGGACGTCGTCGACACCGCCGACATCTTCATCACGACGACCGGCAACAAGGACATCATCCGGGCCGAGCACATGGCCAAGATGAAGCATCAGGCGATCGTGGGCAACATCGGCCACTTCGACAACGAGATCGACATGGCCGGCCTGGCCAAGGTCTCCGGCATCCGCAAGGTCGAGGTCAAGCCGCAGGTGCACACCTGGACCTACCCGGACGGCAAGACGATCATCGTCCTGTCCGAGGGCCGTCTGCTGAACCTGGGTAACGCTACGGGTCACCCGTCCTTCGTGATGAGCGCGTCGTTCTCCAACCAGACGATCGCCCAGAT
>DASXJN010000216.1:0-8732 GCA_036497365.1 Jatrophihabitantaceae bacterium
GGTGTCGGCATCGTCGAGGTCGGGACCGACTGGCGCGTCGTCCCGGGACCACTGCATGGCGGCACGATCGACACCGGACTGGCCGGCACGGTCATGCGATTCGTCCCGCCGATGGCCGCGCTCGCGACCGGTGCGGTCACCTTCGACGGCGACCCGTACGCGCGCGAACGACCGATGGCGACCCTGCTCGACGGGCTGCGTCAACTCGGCGTCGAGGTGGACGACGGCGGCCGGCGCCGCATGCCGTTCACCGTGCACGGCAAGGGCGTCGTGGACGGCGGCGCGGTGCACATCGACGCGTCGGCATCGTCGCAGTTCGTGTCCGGGCTGCTGCTCGCCGGCGCGCGGTACAGCAAGGGCATCGAGGTCGTGCACACCGGCGACCATGCCGTGCCGTCGCAGCCGCACATCGACATGACCCTGGCTGCCCTGCTCGCCGCCGGCGTCGGGATCTCGCAGCCCGGCACCGGCATGTGGCGGGTGGAGCCGGGACCCATCCGCGCGACCGACTGGGCGGTCGAGCCGGACCTGTCCAACGCCGCCCCGTTCCTCGCGGCCGCGCTCGTCGCCGGCGGCTCCGTGACGGTGCCGCGGTGGCCGCGCGCCACCACGCAGCCCGGTGATCGGCTGCGCAGGCTGTTCACGCAGATGGGCGCTTCAGTCACCTTGCGCAACGACGAGCTCACCGTCGCCGCCGGCGACGAACTGCTCGGGCTGGACGCCGACCTGCACGACGTCGGCGAGCTGACGCCCGTCCTCGCCGCGCTCGCGGCGTTCGCCACGACGCCGTCCTACCTCACCGGCATCGCGCACCTTCGTGGCCACGAGACGGACCGACTGGCCGCCCTCGCGACCGAGATCAAGAACCTGGGCGGCGACGTCATCGAAGAGGCAGACGCATTGACGATCCACCCGCGCCCGCTGCACGGCGGCGTGTGGCACTCCTACGCCGATCACCGCATGGCCACCGCCGGCGCTGTCGTCGGTCTCGGTGTCGATGGCATCGTGGTCGACGGCATCGACGCGACCGCAAAGACCTTGCCGGACTTCACCGGCATGTGGTCGGCCGTGGTGGGCGCCTGACGTGCCGTCGTCCCGCGACGTGAGTCGACTCGACGAGGACGACGTCCGCGTACGGCCGGGCCGGCGCAGCACCCGGCCGAGGTCGAAGCAACGACCTGCGCACGAAGACGCGGCCGATGGCATGGTCATCGCCGTCGACCGGGGTCGCTACACCGTCCTCATGGACGACGTCGAGATCGTCGCCATGCGCGCCCGCGAACTCGGGCGCAAGGGCATCGCGGTCGGTGATCAGGTGAGCGTCATCGGCGACCTGTCGGGCGATCCGGACGCGCTCGCGCGGATCGTGCGGCTCGGCGAGCGCAGCACCGTGTTGCGCCGCACCGCCGACGACAACGACCCGAACGAACGGGTGATCGTCGCCAACGCCGATCAGCTGGTGATCGTGTCGTCGCTCGCCGACCCGGAACCGTCCTACGGCCTCATCGACCGCTGTCTGGTCGCCGCGCTCGCGGCCGGGATGGAACCGTTGTTGTGTCTCACCAAGGCCGACCTGGCCAAGCCGGACGACGCGCTCGCGCGATACGACGCGTTGTCGGTGCCTGCGATCGTCACGCAGCGCGGCGACCCGCTGGACGAACTGCAGGAGCGGCTGGCCGGCCAGATGTCGGTCTTCGTCGGCCACTCGGGAGTCGGCAAGTCGACGCTGATCAACGTCCTCGTCCCGACGGCCGACCGCGCGACCGGACGCGTGAGCGCGATCGGCAAGGGCCGCCACACGTCCTCGTCAGCCGTCGCGCTGCGACTGCCTGCGGACGACGGGTGGGTCATCGACACCCCCGGAGTGCGTTCGTTCGGTCTCGCGCACGTCACTCCGGACGACCTCCTCTGGGCGTTCCCCGATCTCGAGGACGGCGCTACGCAGTGCCCGCCCGGCTGCGAGCACCTCTCCGCGGCGGCCGGTTGCACGCTGGACGACTGGGTAGCGAGCGGGCACTCGTCCGTCGAGCGGTTGGCGGCGTTCCGCCGACTGCTCACTTCTCGCTGATCGTCCCGTACCGCGGCGGCGGCGCCGACACCCCGCCGGTGTGCACCGGGCCCTGGCGTGCGCCGATCGAACCGCCGGAGGACCCCGTGCGGTTGGCCACGATCTCGGCGACGATCGACACCGCGATCTCGGCGGGGGTGTGCGCGTCGATGTCCAGCCCGGCGGGGCCATGGATGCGGGTGAGCTGCTCGCTGTCGATGCCCCGGCCGGTCAGTCCGTCGCGTCGGGCCGCCTGGGTACCGCGCGAGCCGAGCGCGCCGATGTAGCCGGCCCGGCTCGCGAGCACCGAGGCCAGCGCAGGCACGTCGACCGCACGATCGTGACTGAGCACGACGACCGCGTCGCTCTCGGCGAGAGCGCCGGCCAACTCGGCCACCGACTCCGCATCGTTGGTGACGGTCGAGGCCCATCCGAGCAGGCTCGCGGCATCGGCCAGCGCGTCGGCGATCTGCCCGTTGCCGACGACGACCAGGCTCGTCGGCGGCCACAGCGTCGTGACGGCGAGGGAGCGGCCGCTCTCGGTCACCAGTGCGGTCGCGCTCACGCCCCGGGCGAACAACCGCGGAATGTCCGCCCCGCCGGTCAGTTGGGCTGCCCCGCGGACGTCGCGCTGGCCGAAGACGTGAGTGGTGGCGGTCGCGTCGCCGACTATCTCGTGCACCAGGCACAGCGCCTCGCGTCGGTCGAGGCGTTGCCATACGTCGGACGGATACGCGGTCGCGCTCTGCACGATCGCCCGGGCGACTCCCCCGCACGACAGCCCGGCGGCCACCGCGTCGCGATCGCTGACGCTCGTCTCGACGAGCCGCCCGTCGACCTCGTCGCCGAACGCGGTCAGATCGCTGTCGACGCCGGGGAACAGCGCACCCACGATCTCGCCGTCGCCGGTCCACGCGAGCGCGGCGGCCGGATCGCGCGAGCTGAACCCGCGCGTCTCGACGATCTGCGCGACATGCACGTTCGACCCGGCGTCCAGCCAACGGGCGACCTGCGACGCGACGGAGTACATGCCGTGGCCGGCATCTGGCGGAGCGTTCACGCTCCACAATCTAGGTGCCGTGCGCCGGTACGGTCGACGGGTGAGTCCGCGCGTCACCGCCCTCGCCCGCTACCCGATGAAGTCGGGCCGCGGCGAACCCGTGCAACACGCCGTCGTCGAGCCGTGGGGCCTGCGCGGCGACCGCCGCTGGATGGTCGTCGACGAGAGCGGCGCGGCGATCACGGCACGGGAAGTGCACCGGCTGCTTCTCGTCCGTCCGGAGCTGACGCCGGACGGCCTGCTGCTCAGCGCACCGGACGCGTCACCGCTGCACGTTCCCGTCCCCCAGGGGCCTGCCGTGCCCGTCGACGTCTGGGGCTCTGCGCTGCACGCCGTGCAGGCCGACGTCGAGGCCTGCGCGTGGATGAGCAAGATCGTGGAGACCGACGCGCGGCTGGTGTACCTCGCCGACCCGACCCAGCGGCCGACGAACCCGACACGCACGGAGCCGACCGACCGCGTCTCATTCGCCGACGGCTACCCGCTGTTGCTCGCCAGCGAGGAGTCACTCACCGCTCTCAACGACTGGATCGCCGAAGGACCACGAGCCGATGAAGGCCCGCTGCCGATGCAGCGGTTCCGTCCGAGCGTCGTCGTCGCCGGAGCGCCGGCCTTTGCCGAGGACACCTGGCGACGAATTCGCATCGGTGCGGCGACGTTCCGGATGGTCAAGGGCTGCGATCGCTGCGTGATGACCACCCTCGACCCGGATACCGGTCAAGGCGGCAAGGAGCCGATCGCGACCCTTGCGCGCTATCGACGGTGGGACGGCAAGACCTGGTTCGCGGTGAATCTGGTGCCCGACCGGGTGCCCGGCATCCAGGGCGTCGACGCCGATGGCTACGAAATCAGCATCAATGTCGGGGACGAGGTCGAGGTCCTCAGTGCCGACGCGTCAGCCGCTGGCCCGCTTCGCTGACGCGTCGGCGCCGAGTCCCTTCCGGTGTCGCGGGGTCACACCCAATTGGCGATCTCGGTGGCCAGCCACAGCGCAACGGTGCAACTGGCGAAGATCATGAAGACGGCCATGGCCGCCCAGAACGCGAATGGCCGACGCGTAATGGCGGGGGTGATCGCGGGGTTCACGGTTGCCATGGCCCAAGTGTTTCCCAGGTTTCAAGAAAACTCACGCGATTCTTGCATTTATCTTGTGAAAATCAGGTTTTACTAAGCTACAAACCCCAGAAAATCGGGCGTAGCGGGCCCTCTAGAACGCTTCCTCGAACCTCAAGAGTGTCATTGATTCACCGCTAGAACTCTGATTTAACGAAATCTTTATTCCACCCTTTTTAGCTGCGAATTTGGACAAGTTACGCGATCTTTTCCTGTTCTGACAGCCAGCCGCCGAGCCAGTCGATGCCCTGCCCGATCTCGGCTGCGTCGCCGGCGAAGCACATCCGGATGAACTTGGCGCCGTCGACCGGATCGAAGTCGATCCCCGGCGCGACGGCCACGCCCGCCTCGCCGAGCAGCCGCGCTGAGAACGCGATCGAGTCCGAGGTCCAGCGGGAGACATCGGCGTAGATGTAGAACGCACCGTCGGCCGGCGCCAACCGGTCCAGGCCGATCTGGGTCAACGCGTCCAAGGCCATGGCCCGGTTGGTCGCATAGCGGGTGACGTTCGCGTCCAGTTCGGTGTAGTCGTCGAAGGCCGCCACTGCGGCCAACTGCGACAGTGCGGGCGGGCAGATGGCGAAATTGCCGGCGAGCCGGTCGATCGGGTCACGCAGTTCGTCCGGGACGAGCAGCCAGCCGATGCGCCAGCCGGTCATCGAGAAATACTTGGAGAAGCTGTTGACCACCACGCCTCGGCGGCTGGTGCGCCAGGCGCTCGCGGCCGCCATCCCGAAGGTGATGCCGTGGTAGATCTCGTCGCTGATCAGCCGGGTGCCGTGCGCGTCGCACCAGGCGGTGAGCGCGGCCAGTTCGGCGGCGTCGACCATGGTTCCGGTCGGGTTGGCGGGCGAGGCGAGCACGAGCCCTTGCGGCGGCTCGGGCAGCGCGTCGAGCTGCGCGACCGTCGGCTGGAAGCGGGTCTCGGGGCCGCAGGGCAGCTCGATCACCTCACAGCCGAGCGCGGCGAGCATGTTCCGGTAGGCGGGATACCCCGGCCGGGCCATGGCCACCCGATCGCCCGCGTCGAAGGCGGCGAGGAAGGCGTACAGGAACGCGCCGGACGAGCCGGTGGTGACCGCGACGCTGCCCGGATCGATGTCGAGCCCGTCGGTACGCGCGTAGTGCTGCGCGATGGCGGCGCGCAGCTGGGGAATGCCGAGCGCGTTCGTGTAGCCGATCCGGTCGGCCTCGAGCGCGCGTGCAGCAGCAGCGCGCACCGCGGCCGGCGCACCGGTCGACGGCTGACCGGCCGACAGGTCGACAACCGGGAGCCCGGTGGCGCGGCGCGCGACCACCGCGTCGATGACGCGCATGACGTGAAAGGGCGCGATCGCGCTGCGGGCGGCAACGCGCGCGTGCCGCTCGCCGAGCGGTCCGTCGCCGGGTCGGGTCACGACAGCGACGTTATCGCGTATCGACAGCGCCGCCGATTCGCCAGTACTCGCCTGCCTCGCGATCGAGCAACAGGGCCTCGACGAGATAGCGACGCAGCGCGGCGACGTCCTGCGGCCAGATCTGCCGCAGCACCGCGTTCACCTCGAGTTCGGTGTACTTCACGCCCGGTTCGAAGTGCTGCACGATCTGCTCCAGGGCGAGCTGCCGTTTGCGGCCCGCGCGCGGCATCGCGGTGAGCAGATCGCCGTCGAAGTAGGAACGCCGGATCTTGGCTACTTCGGCGCAGTGCTCGGCGGGAGTTGTCACGAGTAGCGACGGTAACCTGCGTGCCGTGTCCTACGCCGCCGATTTGGAGCTCGGCCGCACGCTCGCCGACCTCGCCGACCGGATCACTCTCGACCGCTTCGGTGCCGACGACCTCGTCGTGGAGAGCAAGCCCGATCTGACTCCGGTCAGCGATGCCGACCGGGCGGTCGAGGAAGCCCTGCGTGCCCGGCTCACGGTCGAGCGCCCGGGCGACGCGATCTCCGGTGAGGAGTTCGGCACGGTCGGCACCGGGCCGCGACGGTGGGTCATCGACCCGATCGACGGCACGAAGAACTTCGTCCGCGCCGTCCCGGTGTGGGCAACACTGATCGCGTTGCTCGACGGGGACGACCCGGTCGTCGGCGTCGTCTCGGCACCCGCACTCGGACGGCGGTGGTGGGCCGCTCGCGGCGACGGCGCCTGGACCGTCATGCTCGGCGGTCCGCCGCGCCGGCTGTCGGTCTCACGGATCAGTACCCTTACCGACGCCAGCCTGTCGTACTCGTCGCTGTCGGGTTGGACCACGATCGGTCGCCGCGATGAGTTCCTCGCGCTGATGGCGTCGTGCTGGCGGACCCGTGCTTACGGCGACTTCTGGTCGTACATGCTCATCGCCGAAGGGGCGGTGGATCTCGCCGCCGAGGCGGAACTGTCGCTGTGGGACGTCGCGGCGCTCGCGCCGGTGGTGACCGAGGCCGGCGGCCGCTTCACCGGTCTGGACGGCATCGACGGGGTGCATGCGGGCAATGCCGCAGCGAGCAACGGGCTGCTGCACGATGCGTTGCTCGCCGCGATCGGCGATCCGGTCTGATCGTCGCAAGTGTTCTGCCCCGTCAGGGCAGCAGCAGGCAACTGTCGCCGAACTCGTGCCACCGGTAGTCGTGGTCGAGTGCTGCCGCGTACGCGTGCTCGACGAGAGCCGGCCCGGCCACCGCCTCGAGCAACTGCAGGTGCGACGCACCGGGTGCGTGCCAGCCGGTGATCAGGCCGCCGACCACGCGAGCCCGGCGGGCCGGCCCGAGCACGAGGTCGGTCCAGCCACTGCGCGCACGCACCACTCCGCCGCTGTCAGCCGCGGATTCGAGCGCGCGCGTCACGGTCGTGCCGACCGCGACGACCCGGTTGCCCCACGCGCGGGTCATGTTCACCTGGCGCGCGGTCGCCTCGGGGACGGCGAAGCGTTCGGGCTGCGGCGGCTCGCCGGCTTCCTGGGACGAGACGCCGGTGTGCAACAACACCGGCGCGATCCCGATCCCGCGGGTGACCAGATCGGTGACGAGATCTGCGGTGAACGGCCGGCCGGCGCTCGGCATCTCGGCCGAGCCCGGGTCACGCGCGAACACCGTCTGGTAGGCGGGTAGTGCGAACTCGCCGTGCACGTAGCCGTACCGGATCGGACGGCCGACCCGATCGAGGTAGGCGAGCACGCCGCCTTCGACGCTCACGTGCGCCCGCCACAGCCGGTGCTGACCGGGTGGGTGCGGCACCTGGACGGACAGTGTGACGCCGACCGGCAGATCGATCGGTTCGCCGGACCGTAGGTCGTCGACCGCCCCGATCGCGTCATGGCGTGGTCGCACCTCGACGACCCAGCCACCGTCGTCCAGAGCGGTCGCGAAGTGCACCGTGACCGGGCGTCCGTCCGAGCGGCTGCCGTCGACCGCGGCGGGCAACGTCGCCGAGGTGTTCACCACGACGAGATCGCCCGGCTGCAGGAAGTCGGCCAGCGCGGCGAAGGTTGTGTGCTCGAGTCGGTCCCGCGCCGCGACCAGCAGGCGGACGTCATCACGCCGCTCCGGTGGCGCGTCGGCCTCGAGCCCATGCGGCAGGTCGAAGGTCAACGCGGTCATCGCGAGACTCCCGCCCAGTCAGCCGCGCGATAGCGCCCGCTCGGCGGACGGGCGTCGAGCAGGTGCAACAAAGCCGGGACGACTGTCTCTGGTTCAGGCCGATCTGAGATGTCCTCGCCCGGGAACGCACGCTGATGCATCTCGGTGCGCATGTCGCCCGGATCCACGGCATAGCAGCGAACGTCCGGCTCTTCCGCGGCCAACACCGCGGACGCGTGATCGAGTGCCGCCTTGGCGGCGCCATAGCCGCCCCAGCCGGCGTACGCCTCGACCGCGGCGTCGGAGCTGACGTTCACGACGACGCCGCCATCCGCTCGCAGCCGCGGAAGCAGCGCCTGGATGAGTTCGACAGGGGCGACCAGGTTGGTCTCGAGCACTTGCCGCAAGGCATCGGCGGGGTAGTCGCGGAGCAGTGGCAGCGGGCTCGGGCCGAGATCGCTGGCGTTGTTGACGAGCAGGTCGAGGCGACCCAAGCTGTCGACCGCGGCGACGAGATCAGCCCGGTGTGCGGAATCGGTGACGTCACCGGGCACGGCGATGGCGGAGGGCACGGCATCGGCGAGCCGGTGCGCGTCGCGGGCATCGACCACGACACGCCATCCGCGTTCGGTCAAGGCCGCAGCGAGTGCGCGGCCGAGGCCCTGCGAGGCGCCGGTGACAAGAGCAACTGGCGAAGATGTCATGCCGCCATCGTTATAGTTGAAGTCAACTTGAAGTCAAATGATCGAGGAGCCTCGATGCGAACGACCGACCTGTTGACCGTCGGCGACGTGTCCGAACGGAGTGGCGTCGCCCCGTCCGCGCTGCGCTACTACGAGGCCGAGGGCCTGATCGCCGCCATCCGAACGACCGGCAACCAGCGGCGCTACCAGCGCAACGTGCTCCGGCGGCTCTCGTTCATCCGGGCTGCGCAGAACGTCGGGCTGAGCCTGTCCGAGATCACCGACGCGCTGGCGAC
>DASXJN010000217.1:0-28615 GCA_036497365.1 Jatrophihabitantaceae bacterium
CTCCATCGCCTTCACCAGCGACGGTTCGGTGTAGCGGGCCGGCGGCGAGGTCGAGTGACCGTCCGCCTCGAAGTCGCGCGCGTCGAGTCCGTCACCGCGCGTGAGCTGGGGCAGGCGCTTCTCGGCGTCGTCCTTCTCCGCGGTGTCGTCGGTGTCCTCGACGTAGGCACGCAGGAAGCCCGGGAAGGTGATCGTGCGGCCGCTTGTCGTGAACACCACCGACTCGTTCGACGCGGACGTGCCGCCCAGCCGCACCGACACGGTCGTGCCGACGGCGTCGGACATCTGCGACGCGAGCGTGCGCTGCCAGATCAACTCGTAGAGCCGGAACTCCTCGGACGAGAGCTGGTTGGCCACCGCACCCGGTGTGCGGAAGCTGTCGCCGGACGGGCGGATCGCCTCGTGCGCCTCCTGCGCGTTCTTCACCTTGCGGGTGTAGACGCGCGGTTCGGCCGGCACGTACGCATCTCCGTACAACTCGCGGGCCTGCGAGCGGGCCGCGGCCAGCGCCGTCTCGGACAGTGTCGTCGAGTCGGTACGCATATAGGTGATGTAGCCGTTCTCGTACAGGCGCTGCGCGGTGCGCATCACCTGCTGCGCGGACCAGCGGAACTTGCGGCCCGCTTCCTGCTGCAGCGTCGAAGTCATGAACGGCGCGTACGGACGGCGGCGGTACGGCTTCTCCTCGACGCCCTGCACGGCGAACTCGCGGCCGTCCAGCCGAGCGGCCAGTCCGCGTGCGCCCGCCTCGTCCAGATGCAGGACCGAGGACGGCGCGCGGCCGGTGGCCGGGTCGAAGTCACGTCCGGTCGCGAGCCGCACGTCGTCGACGCTCACCAACGTCGCGGTGAACGTGTCCGGATCACCCGGCTTCGGGGCGGACGGCGCGAACGTGCCCGTGACGTCCCAGTACTGCGCCGAGTGGAACGCCATCCGGGCACGCTCGCGTTCGACGATCATGCGGGTGGCAACCGACTGCACCCTGCCTGCGGAGAGGCGGGGCAGCACCTTCTTCCACAGCACCGGGCTGACTTCGTACCCGTAGAGGCGGTCGAGGATCTGTCGCGTCTTCTGCGCCTCGACCAGCTCCGCGTCGAGGTCGCGCGGGTTGGCCACCGAGGCAGCGATCGCGGCCGGCGTGATCTCGTGGAAGACCATCCGGCGCACCGGGATCTTGGGCTTGAGCTCATCGATCAGGTGCCAGGCGATCGCCTCGCCCTCGCGGTCCTCGTCCGTCGCGAGGTAGAGCTCGTCGGCGTCCTTCACAAGCGACTTGAGCTTGCTGACCTGTTGCTTGCGGTCGGCGCTGACGACGTAGAGCGGTTCGAAGTCGTGCTCGACATCGACGCCGAGGCGGGCCCAGGACTCGCCCTTGTACTTGGCGGGGACGGCGGCGGCGTTCGGCGGAAGCTCGCGGATGTGGCCGATCGAGGGCTCGACGACATAACCGGCGCCGAGGAAACCGCCGATCATCTTCGCCTTCGTCAACGACTCGACGATGACGAGCTTCACGCCCGACGTCGTCGCCCTGCCTGCCACGTCCCTACTCCTGCCATAGACAAAGTGGCGGGTTCGCTACCCACCCGACGCGGACGGTACAGGACATCGATAAAAGAGCTGTGTCAAGGACGTCGGACAATCGCGTAGATCGCAGACGTCACAGCCAGCGATCGACTCCCTCCGGCGGCGGCCCGACGAGTTCCACGAAGCGGCGTACCCGCTTGGCCGAAGTGATCCGCCAGCCCGGGCCGCCGCGCACCCCGATCGAGACTCCGGCCAGGCCCAGGCGTGACAGTTGAGCGCCCGCGGCCAGGTGCAGCACCGCGTCGATCCGCGGCGTCCCGAGCAGGAAGCCGCCCTCGTCCGGTCGGCCGGCTGCCAGGGCCCACAGCCGCAGGCCACCGGCGGTGAGGCTGAACTCACGGGGCGGTCCCTCGTTCGCACCACGGGTCCAGCGCGCCGCTTCGACGGCGAGGGCGGCGGTGAACGCGGTGCGCGCACTCCAGCCGTCCTCGGCGCGCACGACCGCCTCTGCGCCGCACACACCGCGCAGGTCGTACTCGAGGGCCAGCCCGTCCGCGCGCCAGCGGTCGGACACGACCACGGAGAGCCGGGCGGTGTCGCCGGAGCGCACCCAGTGCCCGCCGGCGAGCAGCACGCCGCCCAGATCGTCGAGGGAGGGCTCGGCAGCCGCAGCCCCGAACAGAGAGAACTGACTCACGGTTCTTACCTCGCCTCGCGGGTGACCCGACGTCTCCCCCACTCGCTGCGCTCGGGGGGATCCGGCGGCCCACAGCGCCTGCGGCGCGGCGAGGCGCTCTTCGCGCGAGCGCTCATCGCCTGGTGGTCACCGTGTTTGGAGGTATCGCTTTGGGGTCAGACCCCGGTGGTGGCTGCCGCCTGGGGCTCGGCGGCCGGCTCGTCGCCCATCGACACCTTGCGGCGCTTCGAGACGACGACTGCCGTCGCGATGATCAGGAACGCGATGATCGCGATGACCGCGCGGACGGCGTTGTTCTTGTCCTCGCCCGTGCTGTACTCGATGACGGCCGGCGCGATCAGCACCGCGACCAGGTTCATCACCTTGATCAGCGGGTTGATCGCCGGGCCGGCAGTGTCCTTGAACGGGTCACCGACGGTGTCACCGATGACGGTCGCGGCGTGGGCCTCGCTGCCCTTGCCGCCGTGCAGACCGTCCTCGACCATCTTCTTCGCGTTGTCCCACGCACCACCGGAGTTGGCGAGGAAGACCGCCATCAGCACACCGGCCGAGATGGCACCGGCCAGGTAGCCGGCCAGCGGGCCAGCGCCGAAGGCGAAGCCGATCGTGATCGGCGCGAAGATGGCGAGCAGACCAGGGGTCGCGAGCTCGCGCAACGAGTCCTTGGTGCAGATGTCGACCACGCGGGCGTAGTCGGGCTTCTCGGAGAAGTCCATGATCCCGGGGTGGTCGCGGAACTGCGCACGCACCTCGAAGACGACCCGTCCGGCAGCGCGGCCGACCGCGGCGATCGCCAGGCCGCTGAACAGGAACACGGCCGCGGCACCGATGATCGCCCCGACGAGAATGTTCGGCGAGACGATCAAGAAGTTGACGTCTGTGTGCGCGTGGTACTTGATCAGGGCGGTGGCGACCGCGTCGGTGAACGACCCGAACAGCGCGGTCGCCGCGAGCACGGCGGTCGCGATCGCGATGCCCTTGGTGATGGCCTTGGTGGTGTTGCCGACCGCGTCGAGGTCGGTGAGCACGCGCGCCCCGACCTCGTCGATGTCGCCGCTCATCTCGGCAACGCCCTGGGCGTTGTCGCTGACCGGACCGAAGGTGTCCATCGAGACGATCACGCCGGCCGTGGTGAGCAGACCGCAACCGGCCAGCGCCACCGCGAAGAGCGACACGGCGATCGAACCGCTGCCGAGCAGGAACGCACAGAACACCGCGAGCGCGATCAGGATGGCGGTGTAGACGGCTGACTCCAGTCCGAGCGCGATGCCGGACAGGATCACCGTGGCCGGGCCGGTGCGTGAGGTGTCGGCGACATCCTTTACCGGACGACGGATCGTGTCGGTGAAGTAGCCGGTGAGCTGCTGGATGATCACGGCCAGCACGATGCCGATCAGGACGGCGACGAAGGCGATCACCTTCGGGTTGCCGTCCGCGCTGATCGCGTCGCCGAAACCACTGAACTTGCCGGGCAGATAGGTGAAGGCGAGGATCGCGACGAGCACGAGCGACACCGCCGCCGAGATCATGAAACCGCGGTTGATCGGGACCAAGCCGTTGCGGTCGGTCGAGCGCAGTCGCGTGGCCAGGATGCCGACGACCGAGCTGATGATCCCGATACCGCCGATGATCAGCGGCAGCAGCAGGCCCTTGGCGCCGAACGCGGTCTGGCCGAGGATCAGCGCCGCGACGAGGGTCACCGCGTACGACTCGAACAGGTCGGCGGCCATGCCGGCGCAGTCACCGACGTTGTCGCCCACGTTGTCGGCGATGGTCGCCGCGTTGCGCGGGTCGTCCTCGGGGATGCCTGCCTCGACCTTGCCGACCAGGTCGGCGCCGACGTCGGCGGCCTTGGTGAAGATGCCGCCGCCGACACGCATGAACATGGCGAGCAGCGCACCACCGAAACCGAAGCCCTCGAGAACGATCGGGGCGTGGTCGTTGTAGGTGAGCAGCACGATGCTCGCGCCGAGCAGGCCGAGCCCGACCGTGAGCATGCCGACGATGCCGCCGGTGCGGAACGCGATGTGGAAGCCGCGCTCGGCGCCGCCGCCGCGCGCAGCCGCCGCGACGCGGACGTTCGAGCGGGTAGCCATCGTCATGCCGATGTAGCCCACGGTGGCCGAGAAGGCGGCTCCGATCAGGAAGAACACCGCGCGTCCGATCCGGACGCTTGCGCCGCCTTCGTTGACCGGCAGCAGCAGGAGCAGCACGAACACGATGACGGCGAAGACGGCCAGTGTGCGGAACTGCCGGTTCAGGTAGGCGGCGGCACCCTCCTGCACCGCCTTCGATATCTCTTGCATGTTCTTGGTGCCGGTCTCGGCCTTCAGCACCTCCTTCACCAACACGAAGGCGTACACCAGCGCGAGCACGGCGAGCACCGCGATGACGGCTACGAAACCCTTTTGACCGCTGGAGATGCTCGGGAGGGCGAGGTCGTGCGCGACCATGCAGATAACCCCTATGTCAGATCGTGATTCGCCACCGGCGCCTGCACAGCGGCTGATCAAGGCGTGGCGCGCGGCGCGATGGTTCCACGCACGCGGCAGGCTGTCGGGCGGAGTCTAACCGCCCGCTGTGCGTTTCGGCCTGGTGGGGTACCGGGCGGTAGCTCCGGTAACGCTTACGCGAAGGGGCTCAAGAACCGTCCGCGGCGGGCAGTCCGGCCAGGGCGGCGTCGACCGTGTCATGGATGGAGAAAACGCCGTCCAGACCCGTGATCGTGAACAGTTTCAGGATGCGCTGGTGGGTGCACACGAGGGGCAGTTCAGCGCCCTTTTCGGCAGCCGAGGTGCGCGCCGCCACCAGGGCGCCGAGTCCGGTCGAGTCGAGGAAGCCTACGTCAGTGAGATCGACCACAACCGAACGGCCGCCGGCCAGGATCTCGGTCAGGCGTTCGCGCAGTTCCGGCGCTGCGTAGACGTCCACCTCACCGCTGACGCCCACGACGGGGATAGCACCCTCGCCGTGCTCGGAAACCGAGAGTTCCACGCGTCCGTCACCTTCCGTTGTCGCACATCGATTCGAGAATGGCACCCGTTGCTTCGAGCTCTCGATCTCGCGTCAGCATGCCATAGGAGGGGGAAACAGGGGCGGTGAGCGCCTTACTTGATCGCGTCCTGCTCGGGGTCGCTCCGGGCGCGGACCCGGTGACGCACGTCGAGCTGCTCCCCGAGCGTCCGGGCGAGCAGGTGCCGTGGCCCGAGTGGACGCCGGACCTGCTGCAGTCGCGCCTGGCGGGCCGCGGTGTCCGGGCCCCCTGGCGGCACCAGGCCGAGGCCGCATCGCTGGCATACGCCGGCTCGTCGGTCGTGCTGGCCACCGGCACGGGATCGGGCAAGTCGCTGGCCTACCAGCTGGCCGGCCTCACCGCACTGCTCGAGGACGACCGCGCCCGGGTGCTCTACCTGTCGCCGACCAAGGCGCTCGCCGGTGATCAACTGCGCTCGCTGGCGAGCTTCGACCTGCCCGGTCTGCGTCCGGCCACCTATGACGGCGACACGCCGATCGAGGAACGCGACTGGGTGCGAGCGCACGCGAATTGGGTGCTGACCAACCCCGACATGCTGCATCGCGGCATCCTGCCGATGCACGCGCGCTGGTCGTCCTTCTTCCGCCGGTTGCGCTACGTGGTGGTGGACGAGTGTCACGCCTACCGCGGCCTGTTCGGCGCGCACGTGGCCCTCATCCTGCGCCGGCTGCGTCGGGTCGCCGGGTCGTACGGATGCGCGCCGACCTTCGTGCTCGCGTCGGCCACGGTTGCCGATCCGGCCGCGGCCGCGGAGCGACTCGTCGGCGTACCCGTCACGGCGGTCGCAGACGACGCGTCGCCGCGCGGGGCGACGACCTTCGCGCTGTGGGAGCCACCGCTCACCGCGTTGCGTGGTGAACACGACGCGCCGATCCGGCGTGCCGCGGGCGCCGAGGCGGCCCGCGTGCTGGCCGATCTGGTCGTCGAGGGCGCGCGCACACTGGCCTTCGTCCGGTCACGACGGGGCGCCGAGCTGACCACGCTGACGGCGCAGCGACATCTGGCCGAGGCCGGCGCGACCGAGCTGGTGCCACGCGTCGCCGCGTATCGGGCGGGCTACCTGCCCGAGGAGCGCCGCGCCCTCGAAGCGGCCCTGTCGTCCGGGCGGCTGCTGGGGGTGGCATCGACCAATGCCCTCGAGCTGGGTGTGGATGTGAGCGGTCTCGACGCGGTGGTCGTGGCCGGTTTCCCCGGCACGCTCGCGTCGTTGTGGCAGCAGGCCGGACGGGCCGGACGGTCCGGCGACCCGGCACTGGTCGTCTTCATCGCTCGCGACGATCCATTGGACACCTACCTCGCGCATCATCCCGAGGCGATCTTCGGCCGGCCGATCGAGTCGTCGGTGTTCGACCCCGAGAACCCCTACGTGCTCGGCCCGCAGCTGTGCTGCGCCGCGGCAGAGCTGCCGCTGCGCGAGAGCGACCTGCCCGGATTCGGCGAGGCCGCACCGCAGGTGGTCGCCGGCCTGGTCGCGCGCGGACTGCTGCGGCAGCGCCCGTCCGGCTGGTACTGGACCTCGCGCGAACGCCCGGCGACCGACATCCGCGGCAGCGGTGGCCCGCCCGTCGCCGTGGTCGATTCTGCGGACGGGGCACTCATCGGGACGGTCGACGCCGGAGCCGCGCACGGAACGGTGCACGAAGGCGCGGTGTACCTGCATCAGGGCCGGTCGTACCTCGTCGACTCTTTCGATGTCGAGGACGCGGTCGCGCTCGTGCATGCCGAAGAGCCGGACTGGTCGACCTCGGCACGCGACGTCACCGACATCGCGATCGTCGAGACGAGTGCCACCACGATGTACGGGCCGGTGCAGGTCGCGTTCGGCACCGTAGATGTCACCAACCAGACGGTGAGCTACGTACGGCGTCGCCTCAGCACTGCCGAGATCATCGACGAGACACCTCTAGACCTGCCACCGCGCGAGCTGCGCACGCGAGCCGTGTGGTACTGCCTGCCGCAGGAATCCCTCGACGAAATAGGCATGTTCACGCCGGACGTGCCGGGCGCTGCCCATGCGGCCGAACACGCCGCAATCGGGCTGCTGCCCCTGTTCGCCACCTGCGACCGATGGGACATCGGCGGGGTGTCCACGGCACTGCACCCGGACACCGGCATGCCGACCGTGTTCGTCTACGACGGGGCGGCGGGTGGCGCGGGCTTCGCCGAGCGTGGGCACACGGCGTTGTCGTCGTGGCTGGCCGCGACGCGGGCAGCGATCGCTGCCTGCGAGTGCGTGGCTGGTTGCCCGTCCTGCGTGCAGTCGCCGAAGTGCGGTAACGGCAACGACCCGCTGGACAAGGCCGGCGCGGTGGCGTGGCTCGATCTCGTGCTGCGGCATCTGCGCGGCGACTGACGCGGCGAGCCGGCCGGCACGTGCGGTAGCGACAACCATGCGCGCGCCGACGACCGGGAGATCAACAGCGACCGTCACGCGCACGTCCACAGTGCCGCTACGCCCGGAGGCGGCGAGCGAGACCGAACAGCCGGCGAGCGTGGCGGCATTGGCGCCCGCAATGGCATCCGCAGCGGCGCACGGCGAGCCGGCTAGACCGATGCGGGTCGCCGCGGCCAGGGCGGCAAGATCGGCCGCTGACTCGGCGCGGTGCCGGGCGAGCACCGCCAGTGACCGCAAGACGACCACAAGCGAGACCGCGAGCAGCACCGCGCCGCAGCCGAGTACCCAGATCGCGGCCGCACCGCCTTCCCGCGCGCTGATCGCTCGTGTCATGGATCGTGCGCCGGCTCGACCGCGGCCACCGCCCTCGCGGTCACCGTCACCGCGGGAAGGAACGGCACGAGCAGGTGCGCCGGCACCGACGCAGTCGCTGTCACGTCGCCGCCGCTTCGCGCGAGGTGGACGGACGCACCCGGCGCCGCGGCGCGGGCCAGCCGCAGCGCGGCCGAGTCATCACCACGTGCCGCAGCCCGCGCCGCCTCACGCGCGGCGTCCTGCACCCGCACGCGCATCGAGGCGACCGAAACCGCGCTCACCGCGACGGCCAACAGCAGCACGAGCACGGGCAGACACGCTGCCAACTCAGCGGTGACCATGCCGCGATCGGCGGTGCGGCGCCGTTCAGATCGCATGCAGGGCGGTGGTGATGATGTTGCTCAGCGTCGAGGACACCGCACTGCTGCGCACGATCTTGTAGAGCACGACCGCGAACGCCACCGCGGCGACCGTGCCGACGGCGTACTCAGCGGTGGACATGCCACGATCGATCGCGGTGCGAGCAGCCTTTGCTCGTCGGGTGATTCTGTTGACGACGGTGCTGAAGAAAGTCATGCGGGTCAGCCAACCGGCGCATCGCGATCCGGGCAGCAGTGCTCGGGCAACTGTGGACGACCGACGGCGCTGTGGACGACGCGCGCGGCCCCGCAGCCGCCCGCCAACCTCCATGATCAACAGACCCGAACGGCCCTCGTAGGGCGTTTCAGCACTGTTGATCAAGGTTGGGGTAGGAGGTGGGTGGTGGTCACCTGAGTGGCGGTCAGTCGCCGACGAGGGCGGCGTGGAACCGGCGCCGGCGGACGAACACCTCGGACCGGCCTCGGCCGTAGTGCACGGCATTGGTCAGCAGCACCGCCCACCGCAGCGTGACGGGGTCGAACGCGATGCTCGTGCCGGTGAAGCCGGTGTGGCTCACGGCGGTGTCGCCCCAGCCGGCGGAAAGGATGTCGTGCACGTCGCCGCGGCACGTCCAGCCGAGGCCGCGGTGACCGCCCAGCCCGACGGTGTGGTCGCGCAACGCGTCGGCGCGCAGGTCACTCCCGAGCAAGGCGCCTCCGGGGAACCACAGCGGCAGGCAGGCGCGCACGTCGGCTGCGGTCGCGAACAGGCCGGCGTGCCCGACCGGTCCGCCGGCGGCTGCCGCGTTCTCGTCGTGGACCGTGCCGTGCACCGGCCGGCCGTCGACCAGCTCGGTAGCCGCTATGCGCGGCAACCACTCCGGCGGTGGCGTGAAGGTCGCCGCGGAGTTCAGCGGCGCGAAGACCTCGCGCTCGGCGAATTGGCCCAGTGACATCCCGCTCACCGCATGCACGACCGCTCCGAGCAGGACGAAACCGAGGTCGGAGTACGCGACTCTGACCGCCGGCGGCTCCTCGAGCGGTGTCGCCGCGGCTGCGGACGCAAGGCCGCCCGGTGAGTTCGCTCTGGTGCTGAAGTCGCGGTGCGCCGGCAGCCCGGACGAGTGGGTGAGCAAGTGCCGGACCAGCACGCGTCGATCGAAACCGGGGACGAAGTCCGCGACGACGTCGTCCAGCGCCAACTCGCCGCGCTGCACCAGCAGCAGCACCGACGGCAGCGTGGCGAGCACCTTCGTCAGCGAGGCCAGGTCGAACACCGTGTCAGCGGTCGTGGCGCGCCGCCCGCCGGACCAGTCCTCGGCCCAGCCGATCACCCAGTCGCGCTCGAGCGTCGGACCCTCGCCGACAGCGGCGACGATGCCCGGCCACAGGCCGTCCGCGTGACCTGACCGCAGCACTGAGTCTGCCGCCGCCAATTCGTCGCTCGAGAAGCCCGTCATAGCGACGGCAGAGGTCGGACGAGCAACTCACGCAGCAGCCGCGCGCGCGGCAGCAACGAGGCGACCTCGACCGCCTCGTCCGGCGCATGCGCACCACGGCCGCGTGGCCCGAGCCCGTCGACGGTCGGCACGCCGAGGGATCCGGGCAGGTTGGCGTCGCCACCGCCGCCCGACACCGCGGTGTCGATGCGCTCCCCCATCGCGTCGGCCGTCGCGACAACGTGGTCGGCCAGCACCCGCGAGGCGGTCGGCTCCCACGCCGGACGATGCGACAGCGTGCGCACCGCGATGCGCGCGCCGGCATGGATCGGCGTGAGACCGTCGAGCACGGCACGGATCGCCTGCTCGTCATCGGCGGTCGTGAAGCGCAGCCCCAGCTCGGCCTCGGCCGCGCCGGCGACCACGTTGGCCCGCGAACCACCGCTGACGGTGCCGACATTCACCGACCGCGAAGCCAGCTCAGGCAACAGCGTGCGAATGACCGACAGCTGCGCGACGAGTTCGTCGATCGCCGAGACCCCGGCCGCGCGGTCGAGCCCCGCATGTGCCTCACGGCCGATGACCGTCAGCCGCACGCGACTGACCCCGCGACGGCCGACCTTCAACCGGCCTTCGGCGAGTGGTGGTTCGAGCGCCAGCACGGCTGCTGCGCCCTCGCATTCCGCACGCACCACTTCGGTGCCGGACGGGCTGCCGACCTCCTCGTCCGCGGTGAGGACGATCCGCACCGACCGCTCGGGTCTTTCGTCCAGGTGGTGCAGCACCCACAGCAGCGCGACCAGGCCGGCTTTCATGTCGAAGACGCCCGGGCCGGTGGCCACTCCGTCGGTCACGTCGAACGGCGCGTCCGCGAGCCGGCCGACCGGCCAGACCGTGTCGTAATGCCCGAGCACGACGACGTGCGCGTCCCCGGTGCGTCCTGGCACACCGGCCACAAGATGATCGCCGGCTGCTCCGCGCCGCACCGCGACGTCGGCTCCCGCCGCGCCGAGCTTGGTCACAAGGACGTCGCGTAACGCGTCGAGTTCGGCCACCTCGCCGGACGGCGATTCGAACCGGACGAGCTCCTCGAGCTGATCCACCAACCACCGCTGGTCGGCATCAGCCATACGAGTTCTCCATGCTCCCGTCGGCCAGCGCCGTCACCGCGCGGAAGCACCGGATGGCCAGTTGCATCGTCGGCAGCTCGAACGCGACCCGACGAGCGCCGATCTGCTCGACGTCGGGGATCGCCGTCGTCATCACCACCGGATGCGTGGCGTCGAACTCGATCTCGTAGCGATACGGCCCGTCGACCGTCGGCGCACTCGGCAACGGGTCGAGTGACGTGGCGGCCGCGGCGGCGATCAACTCGGCGGTGCGCTGCGGCGGCAGGCAGATCGCGGTGTACCGATCGACGCATTGCTTCACCGCCACCAGCTTGGCATCGGGTGCATAGGTCTTCGCGTCGTCGATCGCGCAGTCGTCCCCGGTGACCAGGACGACGGGTACCCCGAACTCGTGCGCCAAGGCGGCGTTCATGTAGCCCTCGCTGCACGGCTCGCCGTTGAGCCACACGCCGGTGATCATGTTCGGCAAGTACGTGTGCGACAGCACGCCCTGCTGACCGGCACCGGCGTGATAGCCGATGAACCCGACTGCGTCGTAACCGCGATCGATGCCCTCCATCATCGACCACGGTTTGTGCGTGCCGATGAGCATCGTCGCCCGGGTGTCGAGTTCGTCGAGAAGCAGGTTGCGCTTGTCGGCATGCGCG
Source organism: Jatrophihabitantaceae bacterium (assembly GCA_036497365.1). Taxonomy (GTDB): domain Bacteria; phylum Actinomycetota; class Actinomycetes; order Mycobacteriales; family Jatrophihabitantaceae; genus RYN-133. Next base: position 11,541 of record DASXJN010000217.1, read on the forward strand.
TCGTTGACGAGCACCTCGGTCGCGCCGGCGTCGAAGAAGCCACGGATCGCGGCGTTGACGTCGCCGGTGAACAGCTTGCGGTGGTACGACCAGCGGGGCGAGCCCGGCGCGACGTCGTCGGGGAAGGTCACGCCGGTGACGCCTTCCATGTCGGCGGAGATCAGAATGCGCACGTCCGGGTCCGTTTCTCTCGGTGCAGCAGGGGAATTTTCGAGATCAACTGTCGTTCGCAGTGACGGTGGCGCGGCGGACGCAGTAGCGTTCGACGACTTCGGGCACCACGTCGTGACCGAGACCGGGACGGTCGTAGGGCACGACCACGCGACCGTCCTGGGCCGTGATCGGGGGCGTCACGACGTCCTCGCTGAAGTACTTGTCCGAGCCCGAGATGTCACTGGGCAAGGTGAAGCCTGGCAGCGCGCCGAGCGCAAGGTTTGCGGCGCGCCCGATACCGAACTCGTGCATGCCGCCGCACCACACCGGGATGTCGCGCCGGAAGCAGGCGTCGTGCACCGCGCGTGCCGGCCCGAGCCCGCCCAGCCGTGACACCTTGATGTTCACGACCCGCGCCGCGCCGAGACGAAGCACCGTCTCGAGCGCACCGAGTGAGGTGATCGACTCGTCCAGGCAGATCGGCGTGCGCAGGAACTGCTGCAGCTCGGCATGCGCGAGCAGGTCATCGGGAGCGAACGGTTGCTCGATCATGAGCAGCCCGAAGTCGTCGAGCCGGCGTAGGTACTGAAGCTCACCGCGGGGATACGCGCCGTTGGCGTCGACCTGCAGCGGGATGTCGCCGAACTTCCGTCGGACCGCCTCGAGCGGCTCGACGTCCCATCCCGGCGCGACTTTCAGCTTGATGCGCCGGTAGCCCTCGGCGACGAATCGGCCCACCTGCTCCAGCAGTTCCTCGACGCTCGACTCGATGCCGAGGCTCACACCGGCCTCGATATCCGGTGCCGACGAGCCGAGTGCTTTCGCGATCGACTCGTCGCGCGCTCGCGTCCACAGGTCCCAGCACGCGACGTCGAGACCGGCGCGTGCGAACCGATTGCCGCGCACGCGGTCGCCGGTGCCGTACGCAGACTCGGGATCGTCCCAGCTCGCGCCGAGCAGCGCAGGGACGAGGTAGTCGTGCAGCATCTGCCAGCACGTGTCGACATTCTCGGGTCCGTAGTACGGGTCGGACGGGCTGGCGCACTCGCCCCACCCGACCGCGCCGTCACGTGCCTCCAGCCGGACGATGATGTGCTCGATCATCTGCTTGCCGTGCGAGCTCGTCCGGAAGTTGTGCCGCAGCGGCATACGCACGAGGAACAGCTCGGCCCGCACCACTGCGGTCATCAGACGCCCTCGCTGGTCAGCAGGTACACCGCGACGGTGTCGTTCACGCGGCGGCAGGACGTCACGACCAGACCGCGATCGAGCGCTTTCGCCAGAGCGTCCACCACCGACGCGCGCAACTCGGCTGCGGCCACCGGCCCGACCTCGACCCGATACGCCTGCCAGTCCGCCGGAATCCCGATGGCGAGTTGATCACCGAGCTCGCAGGTGTGTCCCGGCTGCGGCACGAGTTCGGGAACTTCAGTCCGCGGCGCGGTGCGGGCGGCACGCAGTTCCCAGTCGATCAGTAGCCGGTCCGTCCGCTCCCCTGCGTCACGGCCGGGTGCGGCAGCACCGTACAGATTGCGGTGCACGCGCCGGGCGCGGCCGCCGAGCACATCAAGGTTGAAGTGTGCATTGCGCGCGTACATCGGGTCGAACACCCAGCGCAACAGGTCGATGCCGTCTGCGAGGGCTGCGTCGCGCTGTGCGTATTTCACCAACCGTCCGACGCCGCGGGTCTGCATGTCGCGCGCGACGGCAACCGTCTGCGAGTACTGATACAGCCGTCCGGTCGACGGATCGCGGGCGAGGAAGCTGACGCCGAACCCGATAAGGCGACGGCCATCGTAGGCACCCAGCACGTGCGCCGAGTTGGCAGCCAGCGCGCTGAGCAGCCGCAGGTTGAGTCCGGTGTCGCGGTCAGCGATGCCGAAGACATCACGGTAGAGCGCATCGACGGCGCCGAGTTCGTCGGCACACGTCAATGGACGAATATGGATCATGTCGAGGTCGGAGCTCCTGCGGGGTCGCTGTCGGGGACCGGCGTGCCACCGGTGTCTGCCGGTGCCGGAGTGTCGGCGAAGTGGCAGGCGACCTTGTCGTGTCCACCTGCCGGCAGCACACCGGGGTCGCGTTCGGTGCATGCGGACGTGTCGACGCCGGCGTTGGTGAGCGCAGCACGGCGCGGACAACGCGGATGGAACCGGCAGCCGCTCGGCACTCGGGTGGGATCCGGCGGCTCACCCGGAATGAGGGACGGCAACTGCTCGCGATGCGCGTCGGGCACCACGCTGATCAGTGCCTGCGTGTACGGGTGCCGCGGTCGCAACAGGACGTCCTCGACCGGGCCCTGCTCGACGATGCGGCCGAGGTACATGACAGCAACGCGGTCGGCGACGTTCCAGGCCAGCCCGAGGTCGTGACTCACGATCAGTGCGGACAGGCCGAGATCGCGCCGCAGTTGCAGGATCAGGGCCAGCACCTCGCCACGCACGGACGCGTCGAGCGAGGCGACCGGCTCGTCGGCGACGAGCGCGTTCGGCTCGAGCGCGAGCGCGCCGGCGATGACAACGCGCTGTTGTTGCCCGCCGGACAGCTCGTGCGGGTAGCGCGCGACGAACTGCTCCGGTGGGCGGAGCCCGGCGCGTACCAGCGAGTCGTACACCCGCTGGTTGAGCCCGCGGCGCATGCCGTGCAGCCGCGGCCCCTCGGCAACCGCATCGAAGACGTTCTGTCGCGGGTTGAGCGCGCCGCCGGGATCCTGCAGCACCAGCTGCACCGAGCGCCGGTACCGTTTCAACGCCGCGGCGCGGTACCGCAGCGGTTCACCGTCCGAGCGGATCTCGCCGGACGTCGGTTTGACCAGGCCGACCAGCGCACGCGACAGCGTGCTCTTGCCGCAGCCGGACTCGCCGACGAGCGCCACGATCTCGCCGGGATCCACGACCAGGTTCACGCCGTCGACGGCGCGCGCCGGTGGCCGGCCGCGCCGGCTGGGGAACACGACCGACAGATCGGCGACTTCGAGCCGCCCGCCCATCAGGTGCTCACCGCCTGATCGATCGACTCGTACTCGGGGAGCACCCGCAGGCAGGCCGACGACCTGTTCTCGCCCGCCGGCCAGAGCTCGATGGGATGAGTCGGGCACGCGTCAAAGGCCACCGGGCAGCGCGGGGTGAACGGGCAACCCTCTTCGGCGACCTCGGTCGGGTCAGGTGGATCGCCGGGCAACCCGGACGGCGCGAGTCGCGACGCCGGATCACCGATCCGCGGGAACGCCGACGACAGCGCGCGCGTGTACGGGTGCTGCGAATCGTCGATCAGGCTGCGGGACGGCCCGATCTCGACGATCTCGCCGGCGTACATGACCGCCAACCGCTCGCACGTCTCAGCCAGGACGGACAGGTCGTGACTGATCATGATCATGCCGATGCCCGACTCGCGCACGAGATCGGTGAGCAGCGTGAGTATCTGTGCCTGCACGATCACGTCCAGCGCGGTCGTCGGCTCGTCGGCGATGATCAGGTTCGGTCGGCAGGCCATTGCCATCGCGATCATCACCCGTTGCCGCTGACCACCGGACAGCTCGTGCGGGTAGGCCGAGCGCCGCCGGGCCGAGACGCCGACGTTGTCGAGCAGTTCGTCCACCCGCGCACGCGCGGCTCGCTCGCGAACCTTCTCGTGCAGCAGGATCGGTTCGGCGATCTGCTCGCCGATCGTCCGCACCGGGTTGAGCGCGCTCATCGCGCCCTGGAACACGACCGACATCTGCGCCCAGCGCACCGCACGCAACTTGCCCCATCCCATCGCGAGCACGTCCTCGCCCTGGAACAGGATTTCGCCGGTGACCTTCGCCGAGTTCGGGAGGAGTCGGAGCAGGCTCAGCGCGACGGTGGACTTGCCCGATCCGGACTCGCCGGCCACGCCGAGCGTCTGCCCGGCATCGAGGGTGAAGTCGACGTCGCGTACGGCACGAACGGCCTTGTCTCCGACGTGGTAGGTCACGTCGAGGTTCCGGACTTCAAGGAGCGTCACGACCGCGCTCCGACCATGCGCGGATTGAGGATGTGCTCGACGGCTCGGCCCGTCATCGTGAACCCGAGCACGACGATCACGATCGCGATACCAGGTGGTAGGAGGTACCACCATGCCCCGCGGGTGATCGCACCAGTGGAGAATGCCTGCTCGATCATGGTGCCCCACGTGACCTCGTCCGGGTTGCCCAGGCCGAGGAAGCTCAGCGTCGTCTCCGACAGAATGGCACCGGCGATCGTCAGGGTGCTCGAGACGAGCACCAGCGGCATCACGTTCGGCAGCACTTGCCGCACGATGATCTGCGAGTTGCCGGCGCCCAGCGCGCGCGCCCGTTCGACGAACGGTCGCGCCTCCACAGCCAAAGTCTGCGCGCGCACCAATCGCGCCGTTGCCGGCCAAGAGGTCACGGCGATCGCCACAGTGATCGAGGTCGAACCCTGCCCGAGGATCGCGGCGAGCGAGATGGCCAGCGGCAGGCTGGGCAGCGTGATGAACCAGTCGGTCAGCGTCATGAGAAGGCGACTGGTAATGCCCTGGAAGTGGCCGGCCAGCAGCCCGATCGTGGTGCCCAGGATCATCGTGAGCAGGGTGGCGATGATGCCGATCGCCAACGAGACCCGGCTGCCCCAGATCGTGAGCAGCGCAACCGAACGGCCCGGCAGGTCAGTGCCGAGCCAGTACTGGTGGCTCGGCGGAGCAAGCAGCGGACCGTTGACTTTCGTCACGTCCAGATTGTTGTTGGAGATGTACAGCGGCGCGGTGAGCGCGAGTACGGCGAAGCCGAGGAGGATGACCAGTCCGGCGACGCCGGTCGGCATCCGCAGGTACTGCCCCGCGAACCGTTTGATCGGTGTCCACCGCGAGGGCGAGGTGAGCCCGCCCGACGCCGTCGTCGCGACCGCTGTCACTGCGCACGCACCCGCGGATCCAGGAACCGGTACAGGATGTCGGCCAGCAGGTTCATCACGATCACGCTCGCGCTGAAGACGAGGAAGGTGCCCTCGAGCAGTTGGATGTCCGGCGTCCTCAAGGCCTCGTAGGTCAGGTAACCGAGCCCCGGCCACGAGAACACCGTCTCGACGGTGATCGCTCCACCGATGATCCCGCCGATCTGCAGAAAGATGAGGGTCACCGAAGGTAGGAGCGCATTGGGAAAGGCGTGCTTGCGTCGCACGACGTCATCACGCAGCCCTTTCGCCCGCGCGGTCAAGAGATACGGGCTGCCGAGTTCGTCGATGATCGAGCTCCGCATGATCGTGACGTACTGCGCGAACACCACCAGCACGAGCGTCAGGCAGGGCAGCAGAAGGTGCTTGCCCACATCGATCCAGTGCGCGACCAACCCATAATCGACGGCCGGCGTCTGGTAGCCGCCGGATGGCAACAGGCCGGTGAACGTGCTCGTTGCCAACACGAGCAGGATCAGGCCGAGCCAGAACGTCGGTACCGACCACAACGTCAGCGAGACTCCCGACGACACCCGATCGAACAGGCTGCCGTTCTTCCAGCCGCTGCGTACGCCCAGCCACAACCCGAGCAGCACCGAGATGATCGTCGCTGATCCCACGAGCAGGATGGTGGGCCACAGTCGCTCCGCGATCAGCGTCGTCACCGGCTGGTTGAGCTGGTACGAGTAGCCGAGGTGGCCGTGGATCACCTGGTTGACGAAGTGCAGGAACTGCTCCCACCTCGGCAGGTCGACACCGAGCTCTTTCCGGAGTTCGGCCATCTGCGCCGCGCTCGTCGGCCGGCCGCGCGTCAGCGTGTGCACCGGGTCGGACGGCATGATCGAGAACATCACGAAGCCGATGACGAGCGTGAACAAGAAGCTGATCAGGGCGGTGATCAGCTTCGACGCCAGATAGCGCCAGAAGGTCGACCTGGTGCGCTCGCCGCCCGGTGCCGCACCGCCCCCGACGTCCCGAGCTACCTCGAGCTGCGCCGGGTTCGGTGCGGTCATCGGACGATTCCCAAGGTGACTGGTCGCGCGGTTGCCGCTGCGATCACTCGCGCTCGGCGGACGTACGACGCCGCACGACGAAGATCACGACACCGGCGACGACCACGACGGCAACGATGATGCCGATGATCAGGCCGGCGTTCGAGCTACTGCTGCTGGACGAGCCACCGGCCGCTGCCCCGCTGCTGCTCCCGCCGCTGCTACCGCTGCCGCCCGACGTGCTGCCCGCCGGCGCGGCGTTCAGCCAGTCGTACCAGGTGCTCTGCAGCGGCATCGTGCCCTGCGAGTCGGGCGAGCCCTGGATGAGGCCCGTCACCTTGTCGGTGCGCACGAGTGACAACTCGTTGTTGTCGTAGAGCATGATGTCGACGTTCGCCTTGTAGAGGATCGCCTGCATCTGCGCGATCGTCTGGGCTCGCTGCGACTGGTCGAACTCGGTCTGCTGCTTCAGGTAGAGCTGGTCGTAGTTCTTGTTGCAGAAGAACGAGTCGGTGTTGCCGCCGGATCCGTCCGCCGCCGGCAGCACCCCACAGGTCTGGATGCTCAGCAGGTAGGTCGGGTCGAGGCTGGTGCCCCAGCCGTCCATCAGGATGTCCCAGTCGCCCTTGGCCAGGTTGGCGTTGAGCACGTTGTAGCTCATCGGCTGGATGGTCAGCTTGATGCCGATGTCCTTCATCCAGCCCACGAGGTAGCCCGCGACCTGTGCGTCGTAGGGGTCGTCGGAGTGCGTGCCGAGCCGGAACGCAAGCGGCTTGCCGGTCTTGGGATCGGTCCGGATGCCGTCAGAGCCCTTCTTGTATCCCGCCTGGTCGAGTATCGAGTTCGCCTTGGTCGGGTTGTAGCCGACCAACTCGGACGACGGCGGAGACCACTTCCATTGCTGGTAGGCCGGCGGCACGTAGGCGGCCCCCGGCGTGCCGAGCCCGAGCAGGATCTTCTTCACCAGCGTCTCGCGGTCGATGCCGTACGCGATCGCCTGCCGCACGCGCGTATCGGCCAGGATCGGGTTCGCCGTGTTGGTCTTGAGCGGTTTGCCTTGGTTGTCGACGGCGCCGGGGTTCAGCTCGATGCCGTTCCAGTGCGTCGCGGCGAGCTGATAGCCGGTGATGCCCGGCTTGTTCTTGGCGGCCTGGTACTGCGTCGCGGTGACTTCCTGGGCTTCGTCAATCTCACCGTTCTCGACAGCCTGCACGGCGGCGTCCTGGTTGTTGAAGTAGCGCAGCACGAGCTTGTCGAACTTCGGTGCGCCGAGGAAGAAGCCCTTGTTCGCGCTCAGCGTGGTGAACTGGTCGGTCTCGTACTGGCTCAGCGTCCAGGGGCCGTAGCCGACCACGGGCAGGGTGGTGTTCTTGAAGTCGCGCAAACCGCTTCCCGAGACCTTCGACTGCCAAATGTGTTGCGGCAGGATCTGGATGCCGGTGAACGGCACGCTGATGTAGAGCAGGTTCGCCTGCGGCTTCTTCGTGGTGATCACGAGAGTCGAGTCGTCCGGTGCCGTGACCTTGGCGAAGTTCGCCACCAGCGATCCGTTGGCGGTAGCGGCGACCTTGTTGGTCATGATCGTGTTGAACGTCCACGCCGCGTCCTTGGCCGTGATCGGCTGGCCGTCCGACCATTTCAGGCCTTGGTGGATCTTGAATGTCCACGTCTTCTTATCAGCCGAGGTCGACCAACTGTCCGCGAGGTAGGGATGCGCCTTGCCGGCCGAGTCGACGATGTCGAGCGACGGGTAGAGGCTGCCGATGACCACGAGCGCAGCGTCCGCGTAGGACAGGAACGGGTTCAGCGTGTCGATCTGGTCGTTGCTCAGCGTCAGCGTCGACTCCGACGCCGCCGACGACGACGCGGAGTTGCCGATGAGCGCGGACGCCAGAGCGAGCACGGCGGCCAGCAGGATCGCGGCGATGCGATAGCGGCGAGTGGTACGGACGCGGGTGGTCATGTTTGCTCCTCCGTCACGTGCGGCGCGGACCGCAGATATGCGTCCACCATTCGGACGCCCGCGTGCAGGCTCGAGATCGGAACCCGTTCATCGACTCCGTGAACGTAGTCCCCGAGGGCGTATCCCGGCGGGAACACCCCTGGTGCGAATCCATAACAATCGATGCCGATTGTGCTGAATGCCTTGGCATCGGTACCGCCGCCCATGCAGAACGGCAACACGACCGCGGTCGGATCGTAGGCGCGGATCGCCGAGGCGATCAGCGCGAACTCGGCGGTCTCGTGGCTGGCACCCACCGGTGCTGCGTGCGACACGAACTCGCGGGTGACATCCGGGCCGAGCAACTCATCGACCGTCGCGAAGAACTCGTCCTCCGTGCCGGGCAGGATTCGCCCGTCCACCACGGCCGTTGCCTCGCTGGGAATGACATTGGCCTTGTACCCGGCCTGCAGCATCGTCGGGTTCAGGGTGTTGCGGGTGGTGCGCTCGACGAGCCCGGCGAGATCGCCGAGTGCACTCAGCCCGTCAGGTGCATCGAGATCGACCTTCGTCCCCAGCTGGGCTTCGACACCCTCGAGCAGGGCGGCGACGGCGGGGATGATCCGGGTCGGCCAACGATGGTCCGCGATCCGGACGAGCGCGCGCGCAAGCGTGGCTACCGCGTTCTGCGGTGCCGGCCGCGAGCCGTGCCCGGCCGGGCCGTGGGCGGTCAGGCGCATCCATGCGGTGCCGCGTTCGCACGTCGCCACTGGATAGACCGCGTTGCCGTTCGACAGATAGGACGGCGAGCCACCGGACTCGCCGATCGCCGTCGTCACGCCTTCGAACAACTCACGATGCTTCGTGGCCAGGAAGCCCGCGCCGTACTCGCCGGTGTCCTCCTCATCGGCCACGAACGCGAGCACGACGTCACGTCCGGGCGGCACGTTGTCGCGCGCGAGCCCGCGTGCGACCGCCAGCATCATCGCGTCCATGTCCTTCATGTCGAGCGCGCCACGACCGAGGATCTCGCCGTTGCGGATCTCGCCGCCGAACGGGTCGAAACTCCAGTCCGCGGCAACCGCGGGGACGACGTCGAGATGACCATGGACGAGTAGTGCCGGTGCGTCGCGATCGGAGCCGGCGATGCGCACCACCGTCGAGGCGCGCCCGGGCTCCGACTCGAGAACGACCGGGTCGTAGCCGCAGTCGGTCAGTTGCTCGGCCACCCACTCCGCAGCCGCACGCTCACCGCGCGAGTCGCCACCGCCGAAGTTGGACGTGTCGAACCGGATCAGTCGCGCGCAGTCGTCGACGACATCGTCCTCGAGGGTCCGGGGAGGGGCGGCGCTCATCAGTCCCCGTTCCACAGGTCGTCGTCGTCGAACTCGTACCACTCCATCGACGCGGCCAGCGCGCGCTTGCGCAGCGCGCGCTTGGCCGCGCCTTTGGCACCCGCCGCCGACAGCGCCGCCAAGGCATGCCCGATCGCTGTCACCGCGGTCGGTGAGTGGGCCGGCGAGTCGCTGCGGGTGATGACGCGCAACGTGTGCGCCGCGTACGCGCACACGGGGCTGTCCTCGCTGTCGGTCACCGCGATCACGCTCGCCCCGACATCGGCGAAGTGCTGCGCTACCCGGACAGTGAGCCGGCTGTAGCGGCGGAAGCAGAAGACGGTGAGTGAGTCGAGGCGGTGCATGTCGCTGAGTGCGGCGAGCACGGACGCCGCGGACGGCTCGACCAGCGTGACCGAGCCGAGGGCGCTGGTCAGGTCCGCCGCGAACAGCTGCGCATAGCCGCGCGACTTGAGGTCGCCGAGCACCCACCGCCGCCGGCTCGACAGGATCGCCCGCGCGGCGAGTTCCAGCGATCCCGAACGCTGCAGCGTCTGCAGCGTCTCGGCGAGGTTGTCCTGCTCGCGTCGCAGGGTGCGTTCCAGCCCGGTGCGATCGCTTCCGGTGCCGTCGCCGCGATAGGTGAACCGCAGGTCGGGCGCGCTGAGCCGCACGCCGTGCTCGGATTCGGCCTGGCGGCGCACGTCCTCCAGATCGGCGAACCCGGCCGCCCGGAGCAACCGGTCGAGATCCTCCGCCGAGGCACCGGCGGCGAGCAGCACCTGCGCCGGTCGCCGTTCGAGCGAGCGCGGGAAGTCGTCGGCCAGGGCGGCGGCCAGCGCGGTGGCCGGTGCGGACGACAGCCGGTCGGCCGCCTGCTCCAACAACTGCAACGCAGGCGTGGGCGGGAACGGACGCCCGGTCCGCACCGCCTCGGTCGCGCTGGCGCTGATGTCCGCCTCCTGCTCGAGCTTCTCGTCGCACGCCGCGGGTTCGCGTCGTGTTCGTCCTCAGTGAAGTTCGACGTGCATATTCCTTTACCTAAGTGGTGTGGCGGGAATACTGTCACCACATGCCGTCGGCGACAACCCCCAAGTCGGGGCGAAATCCGGCCAATCAGGCGGATCGGGTCGATTCTGTACTCCCCACGGATGCGGGCGGCGACGGGGGAGGCGACGCCGGCAGCGAGGTGACTGCGCTGGTGGCCGCGCGCATCGGCGCAGCCCGGCGCCGCGCCGGCCTCACCCTCGCGGCGGTCGCCAGCCGCAACGGCAGCTCGCCGGCCTACCTGAGCCAGATCGAGGCCGGCCTGGCCAATCCGACGCTGCGCGCGCTGGTGCAGATCGCTGCCGCGCTCGACACCGACGTCGCGCACCTGCTCGGCGCCCCCGACGAATCCGAGACCAGCCCGTTCCCGCCCTACGTCTCGACCGCGCCATTGGCCGCGCGCACCCACGAGGGCGGCGGCATCTGGGATCTCACGGCACCCGGTAGCCGTCGCCTCGCGGCCCGGCTCGTCCAGGGCGAGCCGTCCGGCCATACCGAACCGGTCAGCCATCCGGGCGAGGAACTGGTGATCGTCGTCAACGGCACCTGCAAGCTGCACATCGACGACACCGTCCAGCAACTCGAGCCCGGCGACTCGTGCCACTTCAGCGCCGCCGAACCGCATCACTTCACGGCGACGAGCAGCGATCTCACGCTGTGCGTCGTGTTGAGTGAGGAATGAGGCGCGAGGAGTGAGGGTGCTGCTCGATGCGGCCGACCCGCAGGTCGGTCCCGTGCCGGTCCGGCCCGCGCGTTCGGCCGGACCGGACGATGCGCCCGACGTCTGGCCGTCGACAGCGCGCGTGCAGGACGGCGCATTGCACATCGGCGGAGTGTCGATACCGCATCTGGCCCGCGCGTGCGGCACGCCGTTGTACGTCCTCGACGAGGCCGACGTGCGCCGACGTGCGCGGCAATGGCACGCTGCGGCCGATCGTGTGCACTACGCCGGCAAGGCATTCCTCAGCACCGAGTTCGTCGGCTGGATCAGGGACGAAGGACTGCACCTCGACGTCTGCAGCGGGGGCGAGCTGAGCCTGGCGATAGCGGCGGGTATGCCTGCGCACCGCATCGCGATGCACGGCAACAACAAGTCCATCGACGAACTACGCGCTGCTGTGCACTCCGGCGTGGGCGTCGTAGTGGTGGACTGCACCGAAGAGATCGAGCGGCTCGCTCAGCTCGCCGCCGCCACGAACCGCGTGCAGGACATCTATGTCCGCGTCACCCCGGGCATCGTCGCCGACACGCATGCCTACATGGCGACCGGCGGTGACGACGTGAAGTTCGGCTTCCCGATCGCCGGCGGCTACGCGGCTGCGGCGGTGCGTCGCGTGCTGGGGCTTCCGGCGTTGCGGCTGCGCGGTGTGCACTCGCACCTCGGCTCGCAGATCCTGGACCTGTCCGGTTTGCGCGAGGGCGCCCACCGGGTCGGCGCCCTCCTTGCCGATATCGAGCGCGCGCACGGCCTTCGCATCGGCGAGGTCGACCTCGGCGGCGGCGCCGGCATCGCCTACCTCGCCGGGCAGCGCCGGCTCGAGCCGGACCGGTTCGTTGCCGCGCTGCGCGACGGGCTGCGCACATCGTGGCCGCACCCGGTGACGCTCGCCGTCGAGCCCGGACGAGCGATCGTCGGGACGGCCGGTGTGACCGTGTACGAGGTGGGCGTCGTCAAAGACCGTGCGCTGCGCCGATTCGTCTCGGTCGATGGCGGGATGAGCGACGCGTTGCGGCCGTCCCTGTACGGCGCGGACTACACGGCGTTCGTCGCATCGCGCGCCGCGGACGGCGATCCGGTGCTCACCTCGGTCGTGGGGAAACACTGCGAGACCGGCGACGTCGTCGTGCCGTCGGTGGCGCTACCCGACGACATCGCCCCCGGTGATCTGCTCGCGGTCCCGGCGACCGGCGCGTATCACGCGGCGATGGCGAGCAACTACAACCTGTTGCCGCGACCGGCCGTGGTAGCGGTCGCGGACGGGCGCGCGAAACTGCTGGTCCGGCGCGAGACGCCGGCCGACGTGCTCGCTCGCGACGGCGGTGGAGCGCCGATCGACTTGGCTGCAGCGGCGCGTCGAGTTGGCCCGAGCTCTACGACATCGCCATGAACCTTTCCGTTCCGCACGACCAGGGAGACCGATGACGAACCCACCCACCTCGCTTCGTCGCGCACCGGCGCTTCGTCCCGGCGATCGCGTCGCGGTGCTCACTATCAGCAGCCCGGCCGATCAGCACGCGCTCGAGGTCGGCTTGGACGGCCTGCGCTTCGCCGGACTCGAGCCGGTCGTCTATCCGTCCGCACTCGACACCGGGTCGATGCGTCCGTACCTCGCCGGCGACGACGAACTGCGCGCGGGCGATCTCGTGCGCGCGCTGACCGATCCCGAGATAGCAGGAATCATCTTTGCCTGCGGCGGATCCGGCGCCGGCCGCACACTTGCGGCGGTCGACTGGTCGGCCTTGCAGCATCTCGAACCGAAGGTGCTCGCGGGCTACTCGGACGTGACGGCGGTGCTCGAAGCCGCGGCGGTCAAGCTCGGCTGGGCCTCACTCATGAGCCCGATGGTCGCGACCACGACCGAGAACGCCGCGCACTACACGTACGGTTCGATGCTGCGTTGCCTGATGGCGCCGGAGCGCGCGACGCGGATGGAGTTCCCCGAGGCAGTCACCGTCGTCGGCGGCCGTGCGTCCGGGGTGACGGTCGGTGGCAATCTCTGTCTGGTGATGGAATCGCTCGGCACGGACACGTCGTGGCCCGCGGCCGGCGGCATCCTCATTCTCGAGGACGAGTCGGAGGAGGACTACCGCATCGACCGCATGCTCACCCATCTCTTGCGTGCGGGCTACCTCGACAACGTGGCCGGCATCGTCACCGGCACCTTCACCAACTGCGGCCCGCTCGAGGACATTTCAGCGATCCTCACCGAACGGCTCGGCGGGCTCGACGTGCCGATGATCAGTTGGGCGAATGTCGGGCACGGCGGTCACTTCCAGACGTTCCCGATCGGGGTCGCTGCCGAACTGGACGCCGACGCACGTACGGTGCGCTTCTTCGATCCGCCGCTGGTGCCGGCGACACCGCCGGTCGGGTGACCCGGCTCGCGCTCGGCATCGACGCCGGCGGCACGCGGACGCGTTGTCTCGTCGTCGACGAGACGGGCGCGCAGGTCGGTACCGGCTCCGCGGCCGGCGCGAACCCGAACAGCAGCGCCGACACGGTAGCCGCGTTCACGACCGCCCTGCGCGCCGCGACCGCCGGCGTACCGCGCGAGGTCGCACTGCCGATCGCGTCCGCGGTCGTGGCGGTGGCCGGTGCCGGCGCCGCGGGACGTCCTGCTGCCGAGCGAGCCGTCCGTGCCGCAGCCGACGCGACCGGCATCCTGTTCGACGCGCTGCACGTCTGTTCGGACTGCGAGGCGGCCTTCGCCGGCGGCAGCACCGACCCGGACGGCACGGTGCTCGTCGCCGGCACCGGCTCCGTGGCCGCGGCGATCACCGGCTACACCGTGGTGCGCAGGCGGGACGGGCACGGATACCTGCTCGGCGATCAAGGGTCGGCGTTGGCGATCGCGATCGCGGCCGTGCGGGCAGTGCTTGCCGACCTCGAGGGCGCCGGACCCGCGACGGCACTGCGCGATCCCGTGCTCGCTGCGGTGCGCGACGATGCGGCAGTGCGCGGGCGCACCGACGCCGCCGAACTCGACGACGTGCAGGCGGTGCTCGCTGCGGTGTACGGCAACCCACCTGCACACGTCGCCACGCTCGCGCCGCTCGTCGACGTAGCCGCGGCCGCCGGCGATCGGGTCGCCTTGCGCATCGTGGACGACGCGGTGAGCGCGCTTGTCGAGACCGTGCGCGTGGTGCGCAGCGACGCGGATGCGCTGGTCATTACGGGCGGGGTGGCCTCCGGCGACGGCCTGCTCGGCATCCGGTTGCGTGCGGCACTCGAGGCCACGTTCGGTGTACTGCCTCGAGTGGTGCACGACGGTGTGCGCGGCGCGGCCGCTCTTGCGCTTCGTCGTCTGCCCGGTATCGCCGACGGCGTCGCGGATCAGCTTGTCTGTTGACGGTTTGTGTCGGCCGCGTCGACGGCAGCGCGCACATCGCCGTGCGCCGCGGCGAGAGCAACCCGGGCGTCCTCTTGTGGGCAATCCGCGAGCAGGCTGACGAGCGCCGTCTTGAGTTCACCGTCCGCACTGTCGAGTGCACGCCCGCACTCGTCCACGCTGCGCCCGGTGGCCTGTTCGAGAAGCACCAGCGACCGGCCACGCAACTTCGCGTTCGTCGCGACGACATCGACCATCAGGTTGGACCAGGTACGGCCCAGCCTCACGGCCACGGCGGTCGACAGGCTGTTGAGGATCAACTTCTGCGCGGTCGCGGCTTTCATCCGGGTCGAGCCGGCGATGACCTCGGGACCGGTGTCGGCGACGACGAGCAAATCAGCGAGTTCTGCCAGGGGCGGCTGCGGGTTGGACGTGATCAGCGCCGTCGTCGCACCGACGTCGCGTGCCGCCCGCAGCGCACCGGCGACGTAGGGGGTCCGTCCGCTCGCGGCGATGCCGACGACGACGTCGTCCGGACGAACGGCGCCGAGGTCGTAGGCACCTGCGTCGGCGTCGTCCTCGACGCCTTCGACCGCCGCGCGCAGTGCCGCGTCGCCGCCGGCGTGATGCGCGATCACCCAACGCTCGTCGATGCCGTAGGTGGGCGCGAGCTCGGCGGCGTCGAGCACGGCCATCCGCCCGCTCGTTCCGGCGCCGACGTAATGCAGCCGGCCACCGTTACGGATCGACTGCACTGCGCCGTCGACGAGCCGGGCGAGTTCGCCGTGGGCCGCGGCGACAGCGGCGGCGACCGTCGCATCCTCGGCGTTGATCAGCGCGAGCAGTTCGGCGGTGCTGACCTGGTCGATCTGCGTGGTGCGTTCGTTGCGCCGTTCGGTCGGTGACTCGACGCGCACTGCAGGACGATCACCCGTCGGGCCGGTCGAATTCATACTGTCGGAGCGACCAGTTGCGCGAGCAACTCCGGTGCGATGTTGCCACCGCTGACCACGGCGACCGTGTCACCTCGCAGCTGCAGCGCATCGGCCGCGTGCAGGTATGCCGCTACCGGCACCGCGCCCGATGCCTCGGCGACGATGCGTGCGTCGACCGCGAGGCGTCGCACGGCGTCGCGGATCTGGTCCTCGGTCACGGTGATGATGTCGTCGACGTAGTGCTGGATCTGACGCCACGGGATCTCGCCGAGCGAGGTCGTGCGCAGCCCGTCCGCGACCGTCCGGTAGGTCTGCTCGGGCGTCCATGAGATCCGCTCGCCGCGGCGGAACGACTCCGCGGCGTCGCCGGCCAGTTCCGGCTCGACTCCGATGACCCGAGTCCTGGGCGAGCGGGTTTTGACTGCGGTGGCCACGCCACTGATCAGCCCACCGCCGCTGACGGGCACGAGCACGGTTGCCACCTCGGGCCGGTCGGCGACGATCTCGAGACCGACCGTGCCCTGGCCGGCGACGACGTCGGCGTCGTCGTACGGCGGCACGAGCACGTAGCCGTGCTCGGCGGCGAGTTCGAACGCGCGGATGTCGCGCTCCGCAGGCGGGACGATCACGATTTCGGCACCGAGCCGCCGCGCGCCGTCGATCTTCACCTGCGGCGCGGCATCGGGCATCACGATCACCGCACGCACCCCGAGTTCGCGCGCCACCCAGGCAACCGCCCGCGCGTGGTTGCCACTCGAGTGCGTGGCCACGCCGTTCGCGCGCGCCTCGTCAAGTCGCTGCAGGATC
This sequence comes from Jatrophihabitantaceae bacterium, assembly GCA_036497365.1. GTDB lineage: Bacteria > Actinomycetota > Actinomycetes > Mycobacteriales > Jatrophihabitantaceae > RYN-133. The sequence continues at coordinate 27,731 of DASXJN010000217.1, forward strand.
GCGTTGAACGCGCCGCGCAGCTTGAACGCGCCGGTCGGCTGCAGGTTCTCGGGCTTGAGCCACAGCGGCCGGTCCGGGTCGGCGGTCGGGAACGGAATCAGCGGCGTGCGCACCACCCGGCCGCTGATCCGCTCGGCGGCAGCCGCGATGTCGTCGATGCTGACCAGCTCGTCCGGCACGTACCCTCCGTTATTCGGCAATGTCACGCGTCAACAGCACGGTAGTGATGAAGGTGCGGAACAACCGGATCGGGTCGTCGCCGGTGATCGACACCGTGCAGTTGCCGGTGCGTTGCACGCCGGTGATCCAGGTGGCCAGCTCGGCCAGGTCCGCGTTCCGGAAGGTGACGTCGAGCGTGGCCGGCAGTTCGATCTGTGGCGGCCCGATCTTGTCGACCGTCCGCACCGCCGCCGCGGCCTCGGTGCGGATCAACTCGCACGCGGCGACCGGATGCATGCTGTCTGCGGCGAAGCGCGTCACCGCCGTCTTGACGACCGCGGACCTGATGCCGGGGCTGATCCTGCCGGCCTCGGCCGCGGTGACGTCGTCGCCGGTCACCAGCACGATCGGCACGCCGTGACCGAGCGCGACCAACGCGTTGATGCCGGACTCGCCGACCACGGTGCCGTTGAGCATCACCTCGGCGTTCGCACGCGGGTTGTACGTGTGCGACAGCGGCGAGGACGTCGACATCGAGCCGTGGTACGAGACGAAGAAGATCGCGTCGTAGGACGCATCGAGGCCCTGCATCATGTACAGCGGCTTGTGCCGCCCGGACAGGTATCGCGCGTTGCCGGCCAGTTCGGCCGGTCGCAGGTTCTGCATCTTCGAGTGCGAGTCGTTGACGAGGAATTCGTCGGCACCGGCGCTCACCGCGCCCTCGAT
>DASXJN010000218.1:0-5502 GCA_036497365.1 Jatrophihabitantaceae bacterium
GTCGACGCTGTGCACGTTCCCGGGAACGATCTCGGCCGACACCTACTTCATTCAGGTGCAGACCAATGCGCCGGACGACAACTCGTCGGGTAGCGGACACAACCGATTCGCCCTGCGTGCCTTCGGTGCGAGCGCGAGCGACAACGCCGACATCTCCATCTCGGGCTACACGAACATGGGCATCTACGCCAACCTCAACAACGCGAAGACATCGTTCTACCTGACCCAGGTCGGTCCTCAGGCCGGCGGTCAGGTACTCAACGTGAGTCTGTTCGACGTCGGCGACTCGTCGCAGTCCGGAACGATCACAATCCAGCCACCGGCCGACTCCAACGTTTCCGCGTTCACAGGGTGCATAGGTACGGGACCGGTCTCCGGCGCGCTGACGAGTTGCTCGTTGACCGCGAGCAATGCGACCCACAACGGTAAGTGGCAGCAAGTATCGGTGCCGATACCCAGCGGCTACACGTGCGATGCCGCTTCGCCGACCGGATGCTGGATCATTCTGTCCTATGACTACGGCGGTGGGCAGCCGAACGACACGACCTCGTGGACGGCGAGCCTCGAGGGGACCCCGGTGCGGCTCACTCAGTAGCCGGATGTGCGGGTGACAGGACGACCCGCACATCGCGCAGGCGCTCGTAGTACGGCCGACTCTGTTCGGCCGCTGCGAGCGCCGCGCCAGTTAAGGACACCTCGCGCGCGTGGTACGGAGCGAAACCGGTCGAGGCCTCGACGGCGTCGTACCAGTACTTCGCCCACACCCCGTCCGAGTCGCGCGGCCCGGCGGGCCAGCGCAGCATCACATCGGTGAAGTCCACGCCGATGTAATCGCACATGAACCGCAGGTAGGCCTCGGGATTCTGCAGGAAGTCGGCGGAGTCGATGACCGGCACGTTGCCGTCGAGCTGGTCGTACAGCTCGGCCTGCTGGACGACGCCGATGTCGGTCGCCACGACGCTCGCGCGGCCGCGGGTGTACGACGCGACCACCTCGGCCGGATCGCGGATCAGCAGCACATTGTGCAGCGAACCGATCCAGTCGCGTGGCAGCTCGGGTAGCAGGTGATGTGCCATGTGTTTCTGGTAATAGACACCCTCGACCGGTGCCGCGAGGTCGGCGACGACGGGTCGCCAGTCGCTGCCCATCGCCTCGACGATCTCGTCGCGGCCCGGATGGTCGAGCTGGGTCCGATCGAGATAGAAGCCGTACAGCGGCTCGTCCACGACCCGCGTGTCGGGCCGGTTCTCCCACGCCCGCATCAAGGCGGTCGAGATGTTGCGCGGCCCCGACCACATCGCCAGTCGAACGCCACTCATGCGACGCTTCGGCGCGCGAGATCCTTGTAGAGCTCCTGCAGTCGCTGCACCATCGGGCCGCGTTCGCCGTCGCCGATCGTCCGACCGTCCACGGTGTGCACCGGCACGAGACCGGCGAAGGTACCGGTCACGAATGCTTCGTCCGCGCCGTAGACGTCGGTCAGACTGAAGCTCTTCTCATACGCCGGGACGCCCGCCTCGGCGCACACGCGCAGCACGTTCGCCCGGGTGATCCCGCCGAGGCAGTACATGCCGGACGAGGTCCACACCTCACCACGGCGGACGATGAAGAAGTGCGTCGAGTTGCAGGTGGCCACGAACCCGTTCGGATCGAGCATCAACGCCTCGTCCGCGCCGGCGGTGTAGGCCTGGATGCACGCGGTGATGTCGTTCAGCTTGCTGTGCGCGTTCAGCTTCGGGTCGAGGATGTCGGGCGACGCGCGGCGCACGTGCACGGTGAACAATGACAACCCGCGCTCGACGGTCGCCGGCAGCGGATCCTTGTATTCGCAGATCATGACGATCGTGGCCGGCCCCGCGGACATCCGGGGATCCTGATACGGCGTGGTCTTCGGTCCACGCGTGACCATCAGCCGGATGTGGATGCCCTCGCCGGTCATCTTGTTCGCCGCCAGCGTGCGATCGATTTCGGCGCCAAGTTCGTCGCGCGTCATTCCTATGTCGAGCGCGATCGCTTTCGCGCCCTCGTACAGGCGGTCCATGTGCAGGTCGAGGAACGCCGGTCGTCCGTCGACGACACGCAGGCCTTCCCACACCCCGTCGCCGAGCACGAACCCGGCGTCGAACACCGAGACGGTCGCCTGCGCCCTCGGCAACAGATCGCCGTTCACATAGATGAGGACGTCCGCATTGCGCGGATCATCGACGAAGTCGTGCGTGCCGTGGGCGGTCATGGCAGCACGCTATCTGGTCAGAAGAGCGAGCGTGCCATCTCGCGCCGCGCCGGCGCTACGCGCGGGTCGTCCGCACCGAGCACCTCGAAGTACTCGATCAACCGCTGGCGCACCGCGTCGCGATCATCGCCACTCGCGCGCGGCAGCACGTCGAGCAACCGGCGCAGGGCACCATCGATGTCGTCGGACGCGAACGCCAGATCGGCGGCAGCGAGCTGCCCCTCGATGTCGTCCGAAGCCGGATCGGCGGGCACGTCGCCGTAGCCACTTATGCGGCGCAGCAGGTCGACCTGACGCAGCGCCGACGCGGCTGCGGCATTGGCCGGCTCGGCGTCGAGGATCGCCTGGAATCGCTGCTTGGCCAGCTCGTAGTCGCCGTCGGCCAGGGCTTCCTCGGCCGCGTCGAAACGTGGATCCTCGGGCACCTGCGGTTCGGCCGCAGGGTCTGCGTCGTCGTCCTCGCCCGGCATGCCCGGACCGGTGAGCCCGGCCTGTGCCGCGGCCTGCAGCACCGCGCCGATGAACTCGCGCAGCTGATCGTCGGGCAGCGGGCCCTCGAACCCGGGCACGAGCTGCCCGCCGATCACCGCGAAGACCGCGGGCACGGCTTGCACCTGGAGCGCCTGCGCCACGCGCACGTCACTGTCGGCGTCGACCTTGCCGAGCACCAGGCTGCCCCCGCTGCCGTTGATGATCGACTCCAGCGACGCCGCGAGTTGAGTGGACGATGCGGCCCGTGCCGACGTGACCACCAGCAGCACCGGCACCTGGAAGGACCGGTCGAGCACCTCACTCTGGAAGTTGGCCTCGGTCACCGTCACGACGTACTCGCCGGCAGTGGGCGCAGGTGCCTCGGCCGCGCGAGCCGCAGCTTCGTTGCGCGCCTTCACCGCGGCGAGATCGACCGCACCCGACATCGCCGCGGTCAGGGCCGGGCTGGGTTGGGTGGGCCGACGGGACGATCCTCCAGGACGCATGGGTCCAGTTTTCCAGACATTGACACCCGGCCCGTCAACCGGTGTGGTCGGCCAATGGCAGTCTCCGTGGATGTGTCCGGTCCGGTGTGGACGGTCGTGCTCTCCCGCCCCGAACGGCGCAACGCGGTCGACGGCCCGACCGCGCATGAACTCGCCGAGGCGTTCCGCGCGTTCGATACCGACGACACCGCGTCGGCGGCCGTCCTGTGGGGTGCGGGCGGCACGTTCTGTGCCGGTGCCGATCTGCACGCCATGTCGAACTCGCTCGACGCGGATCCGGCGGCGGACGGCCCGATGGGGCCCAGTCGCCTGACGTTGTCCAAACCAGTGATCGCCGCGGTCAGCGGGCACGCGGTCGCGGGCGGCCTCGAACTCGCGTTGTGGTGCGACCTGCGCGTGGTCGAGGCAGATGCAGTGCTCGGTGTGTTCTGCCGGCGATGGGGCGTGCCGTTGATCGACGGCGGCACCGTGCGTCTGCCGCGCATCGTCGGCCTAGGCCGCGCGCTGGATCTGATCCTCACCGGGCGGGCGGTCGGCGCCGACGAGGCGTTGGCCATCGGCCTCGCGAACCGGGTCGTGCCGCCCGGCACCTGCCGCGCCGCGGCCGAGGAGCTCGCCGCGGCCATCGCTGCCTTGCCGCAGGCGTGCATGCGATCCGACCGCGCCTCGGTCTACGACGGACTCGGCGCAGCGGAGACCGATGCGCTGATGCAGGAATTCGCAAAGGGTCTGGCGTCGCTGCAGGCCGAGGGAGTTGCCGGGGCGGCCCGGTTCGCCGGCGGCGCGGGCCGCCACGGAGCGAGCGAGTAATCCGCTCCGATCAGGTGGCGACGGCCGCCGGCTCGGGCTCGAGGTCTGAGGCGATCATGTCGCGGAGCTCAGGACTGTCCTCGTGTCCGTGCACCGACACCGCGTGTTCAGAGGCGGCGCGGATCACTTCGTCCCGCTCCCCGGCGATGGTGAGCGAGCAGTTGCTCTCACCGGGCTGCTTTCGGCAGTCGACGACGGACTGCCTCAAGTGGTCATCTGTGGCTCGTGTGGTCGGGCACAGCTGACCACCCGTGGACACAAGTGGCCACTCGAGTTGGGTATCTAGAAGCGGGCGGGCTCGCGGTACTCGCCCCACAACGGTTTGAACGCGTTGCAGATCTCGCCGAGCGTGGCCTCGGCACGCGCTGCGTCGAGCATCGCCGGAACGGTGTTCTCGTCGTGCTCGGCTGCGTGCACCATCCGGGCGAGTGCGTCGTCGACGGCGGACTGGTTCCGTTGTTCGCGACGCTGCGTCACGAGCGCTCGCTGCTCGAGCTCGACCTCGTGCGACACGCGCAGGATCTCGAGGTCGTCGCCGACGTCGCCCGGGTAGCTGTTCACGCCGACGACCCGCTTTTCGCCTTTCTCGAACGCCACCTGGTAGGTGAACGAGGAGTCGGCGATCTCGCCGATGAACCAACCGTCCTCGATGCCGCGCAGCAGGCCGGAGGTCATCGTGCCGTCGCCGCCGAGTTCCTTGATCCGGTCGAAGATCTTCTCGGCCTCGGCCTCGAGCTTGTCGGTGAGCGCCTCGACGTACCACGAGCCGCCCAGCGGGTCGACGACGTTCAGCACGCCGGTCTCTTCGGCGATCACCTGCTGCGTGCGCAGTGCGATCTGGGCGGCCTTCTCGGACGGCAGTGCGAGCACCTCGTCGAGTGCGTTCGTGTGCAGCGAGTTCGTGCCGGCCAGCACGGCCGCCATCGCCTCGACCGCGGTGCGGACGATGTTGTTGTCGGGCTGCTGTGCGGTGAGCGAGACCCCCGCGGTCTGGGTGTGGAACCGCAACCACTGCGCCTTGTCGGTCTTCGCGCCGTAGACATCGCGCATCCATCGCGCCCAGATCCGCCGGGCTGCACGCAACTTGGCGATCTCTTCGAAGAAGTCGATGTGCGCGTCGAAGAAGAACGACAGCCCGGACGCGAACTGATCGACGTCTAGCCCGCGCGACTTGCCCAGTTCGACGTAACCGAACCCGTCGGCCAGGGTGAACGCGAGCTCTTGCGCCGCGGTCGATCCGGCCTCGCGGATGTGATAGCCCGACACCGACAACGGCTTGTACGCCGGGATGTCCGCTGCGACGTACTCCATCAGGTCGCCGATCAGCTTCAGGTGCGGCTCGGGCGGATAGATCCACTCCTTCTGCGCGATGTACTCCTTGAAGATGTCGGTCTGCAGCGTGCCGTTCAGCTTCGAGATGCCGGCGCCCTGCCGCTCGGCCGCGACGACGTACATGCAGAACACCGGGACGGCAGGCCCACT
>DASXJN010000219.1:0-4153 GCA_036497365.1 Jatrophihabitantaceae bacterium
AAGATCCGGCCGGCGCCCCGGCGACCCGGGAACAGCGCGACCTGGTCGGTGATACGCGCTCCGGCCGAGTCGATGAGATAGAAGATCGGCAGTTCTTCGCTCAGCGCACGCTCGGTGACCCGGATGATCTTCTCGACGGTACGGGCACCCCACGACCCGGCTTTGACAGTCGGGTCGTTCGCGATCACGAGCGCCGGACGGCCGTCGACCAGCCCCTGGCCGGTCACCACACCGTCGGCGGGCAGTCCCGTGCCGAGCGCGTTGGCCAGCTGCCCGTCCTCGACGAAACTGCCGTCGTCGAACAACAGGGCGATCCGGTCGCGCACGTACAACTTGTGCTGTGACTGCAACTTCGCCGCGGCCGCAGCGCTGGGAGCTTGAGTCGCCTCTCGCGCGGCGCGGATGTCTTTGTCGCCGCTCATTGCCGACCACTCAGGCCGGAATCAGCACCTCGTAGCGCTCCATCGACGCGTCGCCGAGTGCGGGCAGGTGCCGGTCGAGCAGCCGCCGCAGCACGGGATTCGCCGCAGCGCACTCGCGCCACATCTGTGCGCTGTGCAGCGCGCTCTCGTTCTGGATGCCGGTGCTCAGCCGTAGCCATAGCTGCTGCGCCCACCGGTTCTGCAGCGCGAGGACGAGACCGCGCCGGTCGCCGAAGACCGCCAGCAGGCCGGGCAGCTCGGTCATCGGCAGGTCGCTGCCCGGATGCTCGGCCGCGTAGGCCAGCACCGCGTCGAGCGCGGTGTTGCGTCGCCGGTGTTCGTCCCACGTCATGCCCCTCTAAGAGCGCGCCGTCGATGCGGTGATACGTCACTGGACCGGCAATCCGAGGCCGCGCGCGATGAGCATGCGCTGCACCTCCGAAGTGCCCTCACCGATCTCGAGGATCTTCGCATCGCGGTAGAACCGCGCGACCGGGAACTCCTCCATGAAGCCATTGCCGCCGAAGACCTGCGTTGCCGTCCGGGTCGCGGCGACGGCCGCCTCGGTCGAGTACAGCTTCGCCATGGCCGCTGCCTGCTTGATGTCCTTCGCCGGCCGGCCGGCATCCTTCATCGCGGCTGCCTTGTAGGTGAGCAGTCGCGCCGCCTCGACCGACACGGCCAGGTCGGAGAGCTGGAACGCCAGGCCCTGCTTGGCCCCGATCGGCGTGCCGAACGTGGTGCGCTCGTTCGCGTACCGCACCGACAGGTCGAGACAGGCCTGCGCGAGACCGACCGCGAGCGCCGAGATGGCGATGCGCCCGTCATCGAGGACGGCCAGGAACTGCCGGAACCCGTGGCCGCGGGTGCCCAGCAGGTTCGCCTCGGGTACGCGACAGTCGTCGAAGCTCAGCCCGTGCGTGTCGGAGATGTGCCAGCCGAGCTTGTCGTAGGGCGGCTCGACGATGAAGCCCGGCGTGCCGGACGGGACGATGATCGCGCTGATTTCCTGCTCAGCTGTCTTGGCGGTCACCGTGACCAGCGAGGTGATCTCGGTGCCGGAGTTGGTGATGAACGACTTCGCACCATTGATCACCCACTCGCCGTTGTCCAGTGCCGCCCGGGTCTTGGTCGCACCCGCGTCCGAACCCGCCTCCGGCTCGGTCAGACCGAACCCCGCGATCGCACGGCCGGCGGCGAGGTCGGGGATCCAGCGCTGCTTCTGCTCCTCGGTGCCGAAGGTGAGGATCGGGTTGATGCCCAAGCCCATCCCGGCTTCGAGGGTGATGCCGATCGACTGGTCGACCCGGCCGAGTTCCTCGATGGCCACGCACACCGAGGTGAAGTCACCCCCGCTGCCGCCGAACTCCTCCGGGACGGCCAGGCCGAACAGGCCGAGGTCGCCCATCGCACGCACCACGTCGACCGGGAAGTAGTGCTCGCGGTCCCACTGTGCGACGTGCGGCGCGATCTCGCGTTCGGCGAAGTCGCGGACGACCTTGCGGAACGACTCGTGCTCCTGGCTGAGTTCGAACATCGACCCTCTCCAGCTGGTTCAGCGACCTGCTTGACGTTTACGTCAACGTCAAGCCACGATAGTCGGATGGCGAGCAAGACGGAAGAGGACCGGACATGGACCGTTCGTGAGCTTGCCGACGAGTTGGGCGTCACGACGCGCACGCTGCGCTTCTACGAGGCCGAAGGACTGGTCAGCCCGCAGCGGGCGGGCACCAACCGGGTGTACAGCGTGCGCGACCGCGCGCGGTTGCGCCTGATCCTGCGTGGCCGCCGATTCGGCATGACGCTGCCCGAGTGCCGCGAGATCGTCGACATGTACAACGGCGCGGAGTCGTCCGAGCGGCGGCAACTGGAGCGCTTGCTGGCCCGCCTGGACGAGATCTCGGTCGACCTGCGCGCCCGGCAGGCAGACCTGCGGCGCACCCTCGCCGAGGTCGCCGACGTGGCCGATCAGTGCCGCAGCCGACTGGACGAACTGGCCTGATCAGCCCTCGTGCGCGGGTGCGTCGGCGTCCTCGTCCACCGTCGCGAAGTGCTTCGGGTCCTTCGGATCGATGCGCAGCGACAGCCGGGTACCGACATCCGGGATGTCGCCGATCATGAACGTTCCGTGGTAGCGCACCTCGTACGGCGGCGTGCCGTCGGATCGGTTCACCCGCAGCCGCAGCGTGCGCTTGATGTACACGTTGTTGATGACGATGTTCATCAGCCTGGGTTTGACGACCTCGAGCACCTCACCGGTCGCCGGCACACCATGCTGCTCCAGGTCGCCGTGCCGGCTGACGCGACGCTGGATCCACCACGCAGTCGCGAGCGCGACCGCCGCGCACGGGGCGATGGCCCAACGCGCGGCGGGCACCGTCCAGTCACAGACCCAGGGCAGCACCGACGCAACGATCCAACCGACGGTGTTCGTGCCGGTGGCCCTCCGTGTGACCGCCATGAACACGCCGAGCTGCGCGAGGTAGCCGACGATCCAGACCAAGAAGGTCCCCCCGCCGATGTCCAGGTCGGCGTTGAGCGAGAACGCCAGGTCGGCGATCACGCCGGGCACGACTGCGAGCACGGCCCACAGGCCGAGGAGCAACGCGAGCGGTGGCGAACGCATCCGCACATGATGGGGCCACCGGCGAGCGAGAACCACCACACCCGGTCGTTGCGTGCCGAACTGGCGAGTAACGTCCGGCGCAGACCCGTCCGACCTCCGGGTATGCCCCGATTGAGGAGGCTTCGCTTTGCAGAAGGTGCTGATCGCCAACCGTGGTGAGATCGCGGTCCGGGTGATCCGGGCCTGCCGCGACGCGGGCTACACGTCGGTGGCGATCTACGCCGATCCGGATCGCGATGCGCTGCACGTGCGGATGGCGGACGAGGCTTTCGCGCTCGGTGGGACGACCCCGGGCGACTCGTACCTCGTCATCGACAAGGTCATCGAGGCGTGCAAGAAGTCCGGTGCCGACGCGGTGCACCCGGGCTACGGGTTCCTCTCCGAGAACGGCGACTTCGCCCAGGCCGTGATCGACGCCGGGCTCACCTGGATCGGGCCGTCACCACAGTCGATCCGTGACCTCGGTGACAAGGTCACGGCTCGGCACATTGCCGAGGCCGCCGGCGCACCGCTCGTCGCCGGCACGAAGGATCCCGTCTCCGGAGCGGACGAGGTCGTCGCATTCGCCGAGGAGCACGGCCTGCCGATCGCGATCAAGGCGGCGTTCGGCGGCGGCGGGCGTGGGCTGAAGATCGCACGCAAGAAGGAAGAGATCGCCGAGCTGTACGACTCGGCGGTGCGCGAGGCGGTATCGGCGTTCGGGCGCGGCGAGTGCTTCGTCGAGCGCTACCTCGACCGCTCGCGGCACGTCGAGGCGCAGGTGCTCGCCGACCAGCACGGCAACGTGATCGTCGTCGGCACCCGGGACTGCTCGCTGCAGCGGCGCAACCAGAAACTGGTCGAAGAGGCCCCCGCGCCGTTTCTCACCGACGACCAGCGCGTGCGCATTCACGAATCGGCCAAGGCGATCTGCCGCGAGGCCGAGTATCACGGCGCGGGCACCGTGGAGTATCTCGTCGGCGCGGACGGTGAGATCAGCTTCCTCGAGGTGAACACCCGGCTGCAGGTCGAGCACCCGGTCACCGAAGAGACCAGCGGCATCGACCTCGTCCGCGAGCAGTTCCGCATCGCCGAGGGCGAGCAGTTGCGTTTCGATTCGGACCCG
>DASXJN010000220.1:0-9255 GCA_036497365.1 Jatrophihabitantaceae bacterium
AGGACGACGTCGAGCTGGAAGCGGCCGCCTTCGGGCCGCCGGACTGCCCGGCCGTCCTCTGGCTGGTGGCCGGTGCCACGCCGACCCGGGCGACGCATGTCGCGTTCCGTGCCGACACCCGCGAGGACGTCGAACGATTCCACGAGGCCGCTGTTGCGGCCGGCGGCATCAGCCGGAATGCGCCGCGGCGCTGGCCGATCTTTCGCCGCGGCGAGTTCAACGCCGTGGTCGCCGATCCGGACGGCAACCTGATCGAGGCCGTCGCGCCGGAGTGAGTCGCCGGGATCTCGGTCAGTCGAGGTCGGTGAAGTGCTCGACGTTGGGCGGGCCGGCGAAGTAGCCGCCCAGCGCGCCGCGCCACTGCCCGAACCGGTCGCTCGCCCGGAAGTTCTCCTCGTGCGCCTCGATCGAGTCCCATTCGACGAGCAGCACGAACCGGTGCGGCGACTCGATACCCTGGGTCATCCGCGCGGAGCGGCAGCCGGGCGTGCTGACCAGCACCTCGCGGACGGTCCGGTACGCGGCGGCGAAGTCCGCCTCGGAGCCGGGAGAGACGGTGAAATCGGCGACCTCGAGAACCATGGGCCGAGCTTGCCAGACCGCGCGTCGCGGTGAATCACACCAGTAACACCAACCTCACATGGCACACTGATCACATGTCAGCAGGACGGATTTTCAGCAGCCTCGTCGCCACCGCGGCCGTCGCCGGGTGCGCGTTGTTGGTGGTCGGGATGAATCGCGCGTCCGCCGGTCAGCCGGCCGGCACGACGGCGCACCACCACTCGCACGCGGCCGTCGCGCCGTTGTCGGCCGGCCCGGCCCGGCATCACCCGTCCGGTCGGCGCCTGCCCCTGCACTTCAAGACGCACCACGCCAGGCGGGTGATCACCGTCGTGGCGTCCTCGCACTCGAGCACGACCGCGCGGCTGCAGGCCTGGCACAAGGTCGCACCGCGCCGCTGGCAGAAGACCGGCCATGCGGTCACCGCGAACGTCGGCTCGCAAGGACTCAGTTCGTCACCGAGCGAGTCGAAGTCCGCGACGCCGATCGGCAGCTTCGGACTGCGCCGCGCGTTCGGCCGGCTGCACAACCCGGGCACCAAGCTGCACTACTTCCAGAGCACGCCCGCGGATTGGTGGATCAGTCAGTCCGGCCCGCTCTACAACACGCACCAGCGCTGCTCGAGCAACTGCTCCTTCAACCAGGGCAGCCCGAACGAGCACCTGTACTACGAGACGCCGTACTACAACTACGCGGTCGTGATCGAGTACAACACGCACCACGTCCGGCAGGGTGCCGGGAGCGCGTTCTTCCTGCACGTCAGCGTCGGCCAGCCGACCGCCGGCTGTGTGTCGATCAAGCAGAGCAAGCTCGTCGCGCTGATGCGCTGGCTCAAGCCGCACGCCCACCCACGGATCCTCATCGGCGTCTCGTGACACCCTGGACGGGTGCCCGTCCATAGCCGTGCCGTGATCGCGGCACTGGTGGCGGCCACGTGCGCGGTCGGTGGGTGTACGTCCGGCTCGAGCGGATCTGTTGAGTCCTCGGGAGCCGCGTCAGTGACACATCCGGCGACGCCCGGTTCGGCCGCTCCTACGCCGACGCCGTCGGTGCACACCTCGCGGCCGTCCTCCGGCCATCACTATCGGGCGAGCAGCAGCGCGCCGAAGTCGAGTTCGGCGTCGCCCCGGCCCGGTTCGACGCACGCGGCACCGCACGCCGCGAAGCTGCCGTTGACCTACCCGACGCACGGTGCCGGCCAGGTGATCACCGTGGTCGCCCCGCGGGAGTTCGACACGCAGGCGACCCTGCAGGCATGGCGTGCCGTACCCGGTGGGTGGCGTCGCGTCGGGCCGTCCCTTCCGGCCTGGCTCGGGACGACCGGGATGACGCCCCAGCCGAGCGAGTCGAAGTCGGCGACGCCGATGGGCAGCTACACCCTGACCCAGGCGTTCGGGCACGACAGCAACCCCGGTACCTCGCTGCCGTACACGCAGACCACGCCGGCGGACTGGTGGATCAGCGAGCCCGGCCCGCTGTACAACACGTTGCAGCACTGTTCGTCCGGATGTGCCTTCACGCAGGGCGATCCGAACGAGCATCTCTACTACGAGACGCCGTACTACAACTACGCCGTCGTGATCGACTACAACCGCTCGCCGGTGCGCCAGGGCGCGGGCAGCGCGTTCTTCCTGCACGTGTCGGTGGGTGCGCCGACCGCCGGGTGCGTGTCGATCGAGCAGTCGCAGTTGGTGCGCATCATGCGTTGGCTGCGCCCGCACGACCACCCGCGCATCCTGATCGGCACCGGCTGACCGGTTGTCAGTCCGACGATGTGACGGCGAGGTACGCGGCGCCGACCAGCGCGGCACCGTCCGGGTCTGCCGCCAACCGGATGGCCGGCAGCCGCACGTCGGCCGCGCCTTCGGCGAACCACGGCGCGAACAGGTCCCACGAGGCCGACATCGAGCCGCCGACGACGACGACCTCGGCCGCGAAGTCGCGGATCGGCGGGGCGAGTGCCCGGCCGAGCGCCTGCATGGCGTGTGCCAGCGTGGCCTCCGCGGCCCGTTCGCCGGCTCGCGCGCGTTCGGCGATCTCGGCGACGTCCGGTTCGGCCGCACCGGTCGAGAGCCGGTACGCAGTGCGGATCGCCCGGCGCGACACGACATCCTCGAGTGGCGCGCCGTCGACGAACAGCCGATGGGCGCGGCCGCCCGGTGGTGTGCCCGGATCGATGATGCTCCCGTCGGCCACCCAGCCCGTGCCGATACCGGTGCCGAGCGTCAGGCCCATGACGCGGTCCGATCCGCGTCCGGCGCCGGCCAGCCACTCACCGAGGGTGAAGGCGTCGGCGTCGTTGCCGAACACCATGCCCTCGCCCGGCAACCGCGCGAGCAGGCCGGCACGGACGTCGACACCGTCGAGCGACTCGAACTTGCCGACGCCCTGGAAGTGCCCGATACCGCGGGCATAGTCGAACGGGTCCGGCATTGCCACGCCCCAGACCGAGGAGCCGGCCGCGCCGAGCGCGGAGCCGGCCCGGGCAAACCCGTCCAGCAACTGCTCCGAGCCGTCCGCGCCGTCGATCGGTACGCGGTCCGGAGTGCCCGTCACCGTCCAGTCGTCGGTGTCCACCGACGCGCCACTGACGTGCGTGCCGCCGACTTCGAGCACGGGGACGATCGCCGACACTGCGCAATCTTCGCATTCACCGGCAGATCAGTGAGCTCGCAGGTACTGCACATGTATCAGTCGGGAATCGTTCCGCTCTTTTGCCCCGACAACCGATTGACGGCGCGTTCGCATGACTGGTCGAATGTGCCGTCTGCTTGGAGCTGACAGGGGAGTGGCTATGAACATTGCTGCGGTACGCCGGCTGAGCCTGGCGGGAATCGGGCTCATCGGCACGGCGGCGATCACGGTCGCCTGTTCGAGCAGCACGTCGGGTACGGGCGTTCCACCGACCAACGCGGCGACCTCGGTCTCGGTGCCGAGCTCGTTGCCGCCGGTCTCGATTCCCGCGTCGGCGTCGATTCCGTCACTGCCCGCGTCGGGGATCCCCACGCTGAGTGGCTCGAAGTTCTGCACGGACCTGTCCAAGCTGGGCAACCTCGGCTCGTCCCTCAGTGGCGGCGCCGGCGACCTGAGCAAGCTGGTCAGTGGCCTGGACGCGCTCGTGGCCGAAGCGCCCGCGCAGATCAAGCCCGACGTGCAGGTGCTCGACCAATACGTCAAGGACGCGGCAAACGGCAAGATCGACACCAACCTGGCCACCAAGATCACGACCGCGGCCGAGCACATCGAGACCTACCTGGCCGCGAACTGCCACCCGTAGGTCACTGGTAGCTGATCAGGTCGACCCGCGGCCGGAGCGCCATCACGCGGTCGGGCGACAGCATCGGGGTGTCCTGCTTGGTGAACAGCTTGAATCCCGCGCCGTAGGGACGGCGCGGGAACGCCAGGCGGTGCCACGTCGCGCGCTTCTCGGACGGCGTGCCGAAACCGTCGGCGTGGTAGAGCACCTCGACGCCGTGCGCCGGCTCGATGCGGTCGCGGTTGCGGATCATCTGCGGCTGGAACTGATGCACGACGAGCAGCTTGTCGGGCAGCCGATAGGTCCGGACCATCCGGGCGAGGTAGTCGCGCACCGCGTTCACCGCACCCGCCGTGGTGTGCCCGACGACCTTGGCCGGGACCTGGTCGCCGTGCATCTTCCATTCCGGATCGAGGGCTACCGACACGGACGGATCGCGCAGGATGGGTGCGAACGTGCGCACCTGGTCGAGGAACTCCGCACGGCCGGGCTGGAAGTCGAGGATCAGCAGCATTTTGTCCTGATGCGCGACCCGCAGATAACGGCGCACTTCGCTCAGCGGGATCGGCTTCGAGTACGTGCCGTCCGGACCGGGCGCGCCCTGCGCGACGGTCGCGATCAACTCCATCGCCGGCTGCACGCGCAGCCCGTAGCCGCGCCACTCACGGGCGCGGTGCTCGATGTCGACCGCGATCTGCTTCGGCGGCTTCGAGCCGAGGATGCCGAGGTCGCCCGAGCCCGGCGCGCCGTAGTAGGTGACGACCCGGTAGTGCCCGAGGATCTTCCGGCCGCCGAGAGGTAGCTGCTTGCGGGTCGGTGGATGGATGGACGAGATGGTGCTGACGCCGTCCATCGGGACCATGGTCGCGTGCGCCGGCGGGGCGATCGCCGGAGCGACCGCGAGCAGCCCGCCGAGCAGGCGCAACAGAGTGCGCTGACCGGTGATCATGCCCGCAGCGTAGGAGTAGCGGCCGACAGTTTCGGGTTGCCTCGCGGTGCCGGGCGCCAACCGTTCCGGCACTGTCCATCGGCGGATCGGATCACGCCCATCTGACGTGTGCGGCAGTTCGATCTGTTGCAGCGCGGACCGGTCTCGGGTCCGGCTCGCAGCTGACGACCCGGTCCGCGCCACGAGTGGTCATCTGTGGCTCGAGTGGTCGGGCGAAAGTGACCATTCGAAGCCCGAGCTGACCACTCGAGGCCGGCCACCCGCGACGCGACTACCAGCCGCGTTCGCGCCATTCGGCCAGGTGCGGACGCTCGACGCCGAGGGTGGAGTCGTCGCCGTGGCCCGGATAGAACCACGTGTCGTCGGGCAGCTCGCCGAAGACCCGCGACTCGACGTCGTCGATCAGCGAGGTGAAGTTCTCCGGCGACATCGTCTTGCCGACACCGCCGGGGAACAACGAGTCGCCGGTGAACAGGTGCGACACGCCCTCCGGATCGCGGTAGAGCACCGCGATCGAGCCCGGCGTGTGGCCGCGTAGCGCGATGATGTCCAGCGAAATGTCGCCGACCGTGATCGAGTCGCCGTGCTCGAGTCGCTCGTCGACGGCGACCGGCAGCTCGTCGGCGTCCTCGGCACCGGCATAGACGGCGGCATCGGCGTCGGCGACGATCGCCGGCAGTGCCTGCCAATGGTCGCCGTGCCGATGCGTGGTGAGGACGGCCGACACGGGCGGTCCCTCGAAGCGGATCAGCTCCTTGAGCCGATCGGCTTCGTCCGCGGCGTCGATGAGCAGCCCCTCGTCGGTCTGCGTGCACCGCAACAGGTAGGCGTTGTTGTTCATCGGCCCGACGGCGAGCTTCGCGATCGTCAGTCCCGGCAGCCGGCGCACGTCCGACGGACCGCCGACCTCGACCGCTCCGGTGTAGGTGTCAGCCATAGCCAGAAAGCTAGTCGAAGATGGGCTCGAACTCCTCGGTCGGTGGCCCGGACGACAGGTCGACCCGGGTATCGGCCAGATCCCGCAGCACGGTGCGCACGTACGAATCGACGGCGGCGGTGCGTCCCACGTCGGAGCCCTGTGCCTCGGACAGCAGCCAGCGGTGCTCGCTGATCTCGTGGAACAGCTCTGCGTCGGGCAGCTTCGCGCGCAGCTCGGGCGGGACGAGGGCGAGCGTGCCGTAGAACTTCTCGTCCAGCCACCGGCGGGCGGCGAGGTCCTCCCACACCGGCGTGCCGACCGCGTCCTCCCATTTCGCCTTGTAGCGCCACAAGTCGGCGAGCAGCGACCGTGCCTGGTTCTCCTGCACCCGCAGGCCGGTGAGCTCGAACAGCCGTCGCTGGTGGTGACCGGCCTCGACGACCTGGGTGTCGAAACCCAGCCGCATGCCCTTCGGCTCGGTCTTGATCTTCATCTCGGAGACGTCGAAGCCGAGGTCGTTCAGCCGGCGGACGCGCTGGTTGATGAGGTAGTTCTCACCCGGCGGGATGAGGACGTCGTGGGTCAGTTCGTCCCACAGCGACTCGTAACGCGACTGCGCGGTGTGCGCGAGCTCGACCACGTCGACGTCCTCGTCGAGAAGGCCGGCAGCCTGCAGGTCGAGCAACTCGCCGGCGATGTTCTCACTCGCGATCTCGATGTCGTGCCGGCGCTGCCCGTCGGTGAGTCGCGGATGCAGTTCGCCGGTCTCGGCGTCGACCAGATAGGCAGCCAGAGCACCGGCGTCGCGGCGGAAGAGCGTGTTCGACAGCGAGCAGTCGCCCCAATAGAAGCCGGCGAGGTGCAGCCGCACGAACAGACCGGCCAGCGCGTCGAGCAGCCGGCTGCGCAGTTGCGGCAGCGAACGCCCGGTGAACAGCGAGCGGTACGGCTGCGAGAACGGCAGGTGCCGCGTGATCAGCAGGCCGCCGAGCTCCTCCCCGTCGTCGGTGACCCGCTCGACCACGGTGCCGTACGCGTCGACGACCAGCACCGAGTGCTCGGCGAGCGCGCGCAGCAACTGGTGCTCGCGCAGCACGAACCGGTCCGTCGCCTCTTTGATCGCGAAGACCTCGCCGCCGACGTCGACGAACCGGACGACGTGCCGCGAGATGCCGCGCGGGACGTAGACGATGCGGGAGTCGCTCCACTCGGCGAGCGGCCGCTCGAAGGGCAGCGTCAGCACCTCGGTATTGGTACCGAGCGTGGTGACCTGGAACGAACCCACCCGAAAAGCGTAAGGGCTTCCGGCTAGTCCATTGGCAGGCTGAGCAGCGCGTTCTCAATCACTTCGGTGAGCGCCGGATGGATCCAGTACTGCCCGCGCGCCATCTCACGGACGCCTAAGCCGAAGCTCATCGCCTGGATGAGCGGCTGGATCAGCGTGGCCGCCTGCTCGCCCATCAGGTGCGCGCCGAGCAGTTGCCCCGTCACCGGGTCGGCGACCAGCTTGCACAGGCTCGTCGTGTCCTCCATGGCCCAGCCGTACGCGGTCGATCCGTACGGCTGCGTCGACGTCACGTAGGCGATGCCGCGCTCGATCGCCTGCGGCTCGGTGAGGCCCACGCTGGCCAGCTGCGGATGGGTGAACACCGCGGCCGGGACGAACCGGTGGTCGGACTCGATCAGTTCGTCCGGGTGCGCGAGGTTGTGCGCGACGACCCGCGCCTCGTGATTGGCGACGTGCTTGAGCTGGTACTCCGAGCTGACATCACCCAGTGCCCAGATGTGCGGCACCGACGTGCGCTGGTTGCTGTCGACGGCGACCCGCCCGTCCGGATGCACCTTCACGCCGGCGGCGGCCAGGTCGATCCGGTCACTGTTCGGCACCCGACCGGTGGCCACCAGCAACAGGTCGGTCTCGAACGACGAGCCGTCGTCGAGGGTCATGCAGATGGTCGAGTCCTCCATGTGCAGCTTGGTCAGGTGATAGCCGCGACGGACGTCCCAGTGCTCGCGGGTGACCTCGTTGAAGGCCTTGCCGATGTCGGGATCGAGGTGCTTGGCGAGCTTGTCGCCCCGGAGCACCACCGTCGTGTGCGCGCCGAAGGACGAGAAGACGTGCGCGAACTCGGCGCAGATGTAGCCACCGCCGAGGATGGCCACGCGTTCCGGCACGTCGTCGATGCGCATGACGGTGTCGGAGGTGTAGTACGGCACGCGTGATTCGAGGACGATGTCGGGCACGGTGGCGCGTGATCCGGTCGCGATCACGATCCGCTCGGCGGTGATGGTCTCGCCGCTGCCCAGCGCGAGGGTGTGCTCGTCGACGAACGACGCGTGGGTCTCGTACAGGGTGGTGTTGTTCGCGCTGCTGCCACGGAGCCGGTAGTCGCGGCCGCCTGCCGCGATCGGGTCGATGCGGCCGAAGATGCGATCACGCATCGCCGACCAGTGCACCCGATCGACGGTGGCGTCGACGCCGAGGCGGCCCGCGTCGCGCGCGTTCGCCGCGAGGTCGGCCGGGTAGACGTACATCTTCGTGGGGATGCAGCCGACGTTGAGGCAGGTGCCGCCGAAGGTCGACTCCTCGATGAGCGCGATGCGCCAGTCGTCGAAGTCGGGCGTCACCAGCGAGTTGCCCGACCCCGACCCGATGATCGCCAGGTCGTAGTCCACGCGAGCGACGATACGACCGTGGCTACGAACGGGTGAGCAGCCGGGTCGCCAGCGTGATTCGTCTGGCCGGCTCGGCGCTGCCGGCGAGTCGGTCGAACAACAGGGTCGCCGCCCGGCGGCCGAGTTCGTCCGGATCCTGGACGACGACGTCCACCGGCGGGTCGAGTACGTCGGCAAGGGCGAAGTCGTCGAAGCCGACGAGCGCGGTCGACCCAGCCGAACTGTGCAGGGCACGCCATGCGCCCATCGTGGTCAGGTTGTTCTGTGCGAACACCGCCGTCGGCGGGTCCGGCGCCGCCAGCAGCGCGGCGACGGCGTGTTCGGCGTCTGCGCTCGTCCGCGGCCCGAGCACGACGAGGTCATCGTCCACCGGCACGCCGGCCGCGGCATGCGCGGCGCGGAAACCGCGCAGCCGTTCGGCGCTGGTGTAGACGATCAGGTCGTTGCCGACGTAGGCGATGCGGCGGTGGCCGGCGGCGAGCAGGTGCGCGGTGCCCGTCTGCGCTCCTGCCGCGTTGTCGCTGAGCACGCAGTCGCCGTGCACGCCGCTCGCGGGACGGTCGACGAACACGACCGACAGCCCGGCGTCGATGTCCGGCAGCAGGTAGCGCTGATCGGCGGCCGACGGGACGAGGATCAACCCGTCGACATGGCGGCCGACCAGGCCGAGGGTGATGTCGCGCTCGAGCGCCGGGTCGTCCTCCGACGAGCTGATCAGCAACGCGTGGCCGGCGGCGCGGGCGACCTGCTCGACGCCACCGGCGAGGCGGGCGTAGAACGGGTCGTCCATCGCGCCGATCACCAGGCCGACGCTCGCGACGCGCCGGCCGCGCGCGAGCGAGGCCGCAGCATGATTGCTCCGGAAGCCCAGCTCGCGCACCGCGGTGAGCACGG
>DASXJN010000221.1:0-9555 GCA_036497365.1 Jatrophihabitantaceae bacterium
GGTGTGTTGGGCGAGAAGGCGTCGGAGTCCAGCCGAGGCGCGCCGGCCGGGTAGTTCCCGGCCCGGGAGAAAAGCATCCGCAACGAGTTCGAGAGCGCGGTGAGTGTGCCGACCGTCGACCGGGCCTGCGGGGTGCCGCGCGACTGTTGCAGGGCGACAGCGGGCGGCAGGCCGGTGATCTCGCGGACCTCGGGCGTTGCCACCTGGTCGATCAGGCGTCGCGCGTACGGCGCGACCGATTCCAGGTATCGGGCCTGGGCCTCGGCGTAAACGGTGCCGAACGCCAGCGACGACTTGCCCGACCCGGAGACGCCGGTAACCGCGACAAGAGCATCGCGTGGGATGTCGACGTCGACATCACGCAGGTTGTGCACGCGCGCGCCACGGACGCGGATCATCGCGTCCTCGGAGATTCGCATCATTCGGTTTTCAGCGCGCTGCTCGCAAATCCCGGATGTGTGCGCGGACGACTGCTTCGAAGCTCTCATCCGGATCCAGGCCGAGACGCGTGGCGCGGTCGGTGCGCAGCCGCGGTGGCCAGCCTTCGACGATCGACGCGATCCTTTCGTCGGGGCGCCAGTCGACCAGCGCGGCAACCTCGTCGCCGGCAACCTGCGCGAGCACCGACACCATCTCCCCCGCCGTCACGGTGATTGCAGGAAGGGTTACCGCGATCGGCGCACCCCACTCGTCCGGCGCCGCCGTGGCCGCGCGCATGAGTCCGCGGATCGCGCGATCCGGTGACGTGATCGCGGCCGCGACGTCCGGCTTGACCGGGCAGTCGGCGCGCTGCCCGCTGAGCGGCTCGCGGATGATGCCCGACAGGTAGCTCGAGGCCGCGGTGTTCGGAAGGCCAGGTCGCACGCTCACGGTCGGCAGGCGCACCGATCGTCCGCGCAGGAAGCCCTTACGCGTGTAGTCGGCCAGCAGTTGCTCGCAGGCGAACTTCTGAATGCCATAGCTGGTCTGCGGCACCGGCAAGGTCTGATCCGTGACGACCTCGGGCATCGGATACTCCGTGGTCGCGCCGAACACGGCGAGCGAACTGGCGAACACGACGACCGGGTTGCGCCCGCTCGTGCGGCACCGCCGCAGCAGCGCCATCGTGCCGTCGAGATTCGTGCGCATACCGAGATCGAAGTCCTCTTCGCACTCTCCGCTCACCGCGGCAGCGAGATGGAAGACCACGTCGGCGTCATCCACCGGGTGCGACGCGTCCGACGCTGTGTCGACCAGATCGGCGGACTCGGCTACGACTCGACGGTCAGCCGCCACATCCGCCGCAGGCGCGAAGCGATCCAGCAGCGTCACCCGATCGATCCGCACCGCCGGGGCACCGGCGACCGACCACGTGCCGTCCGCCAGCAGCGCGCGGCACAGCCGCGTGCCCAGAAACCCCGCGCCGCCGGTGATGACAATGTGCATGCCCGCTGCTTTCGTCGGTCGATGCCAGCCGGTCAATGCCAGCCGGTCAATACTGGCACGACCGACACGCGCACCCGGACGAACGAGGAGCCATGGCCGACGAAGCACCGAACCGGCGGATCGCTGTCATCACCGGAGCGAGCAGCGGCGTCGGCCGCGCGTGTACGCAGGCACTTGCCGCTGACGGATTTGGCGTGGTGGCCGCGGGTCGCCGGCTACCTCAGTTGCGCGAGGTCTGCGACGAGATCGCGGCCGCCGGTGGCCGCTCGTTGGCGGTGCAGTGCGACGTCCGGGACGAGACGTCGGTGGCCGGCCTGTTCGACGCGGCCGCCGAACACTTCGGACGCGTTGACGTGCTGTTCAACAACGCCGGCATCTTCGCGCGGCCCACGCCGATCGAGGAGCTGCGCCTGGACGACTGGCAGGACGCCGTGGCAACGAACCTCACTGGCGCGTTCCTGTGCACCCGCGCCGCGGTGCGGCAGATGCGCGATCAACATCCGCAGGGCGGGCGGATCATCAACAACGGCTCGATCTCGGCGTACTCGCCACGCCCGGATTCGGTGTCGTACACCGCGACGAAGCACGCCATCACCGGGCTCACCCGATCGACGGCCCTC
This sequence comes from Jatrophihabitantaceae bacterium, assembly GCA_036497365.1. Classification (GTDB taxonomy): domain Bacteria; phylum Actinomycetota; class Actinomycetes; order Mycobacteriales; family Jatrophihabitantaceae; genus RYN-133. The sequence continues at coordinate 2,046 of DASXJN010000221.1, forward strand.
GACGGACGCAGACACAACATCGCCTGCGGACAACTGGACATCGGCAACGCCGCCACCGCGATGAACCAGGACGGCTCGGCGCAGCTGCTGCAGCCGGACGGCTCGCGGCGGTCCGAACCGGCCATGTCGGTACACGACGTCGCGCGCGCGGTGGTGTACATGGCGAGCCTTCCGCTTGACGCCAACGTGTTGTCGATGACGGTGATGGCGACCGGGATGCCGTTCGTCGGCCGCGGCTGATCAAGAGCGCTTCTCGTTGTCGGAGTGAGCCGACCCACGCGGTCGTCAGTCCCGTCCCGGCTGCACTACTCCCGCCTCGTAAGCGAGGACGACCGCTTGCACGCGATCTCGGACTTCCAGCTTGGCGAAGATGCGAGCGATGTGGGTCTTGACCGTCGTCTCGCCGACGAAAAGGTGCTCGGAGATCTCACGGTTGGACAACCCTCGCGCGACGAGCCGGAAGACCTCGGCTTCGCGAACGCTGAGTTGATCGAGTTGCTGCGGACGAGTGCGCGGCCGGGTCGCAGCGAACTCCTCGACCAATCGCCGCGTGATCGAGGGGGCGAGCAACGTGTCGCCCCGAACCACCGATTCCACGGCGGCGACCAGTTGTTCGGGGGGTGCGTCCTTGAGCAGGAAGCCGCTCGCTCCGGCCTGCAGCGCGTCGTACACATACTCGTCCAGGTCGAAGGTCGTCAGGATGAGCACCCGGACCGACCCCGTCTCGTCGCCGTCGACGATGCGCCGGGTGGCCTCGATACCGTCCGTGTCCGGCATGCGGATGTCCATGAGCACGACATCCGGCGACGTTTGGCGAGTCACCTCGACAGCTTCCTCACCCGTGGTCGCTTCGCCGACCACCTCGATCTCGGCGTGGGTGAGGATCAGACGGAACCCGGCGCGAACCAGCTGCTGATCATCCGCGAGGACGACCCGCGTCAACGCAGTGCCACCCTTGCATCGGTTGGCACCGGCACGTCGCCGAGACCACGTCCACGCACTGACTGCTGGGGCCGGCTGCGGAGCACCCCGAGCGTCAGCCTCAGCTGCGTAAGAGCCTCGCGGCCGCTCTGCTCGATCTCGATGAGGGCGTCAGCGGAGACGTCGACCGGCCCGGCCAGCATCTCGCCGATCGCGTCGCTCTTCGAGACCATTACGGCGATGAGGCGGCCCACGATCGACTGCAGCTCAGCCGCGATCCGTAGGCGTTCATCGGCGACCGCGACCAGCGTGCGCTGCTCGCGATCGGCGACCAGCCGGGCGTTGGCCGCGCGGAGATTCGCCACGAGTTCGCGCTGCTCTCGAATCACGCGACCTGCGATCCACACCGCAGCCGTAAGCAGGGCGCCACCCGCAGCGACTCCTGCCGGCTGATGCTGCACCGCGGTTGCGGCTACTACGCCACCCAGCAGTGTTCCCAACCCGGCGATTGCCCGGCTCCGGCCGCTGAACGCGGCGACCGAGTAAGCGCCGACGATGACTGTGTAGAAGCCGACCACGCTCGCCCGTTGCGGCGCCGCGATGCCTCCGGACAACGCGAGTGCGCCGGCGCCGACGACCAGGACGAACAAGAACGGCACACGCCGGCGACCTAGGCCGGCCAGCGCCATCACCGCCACGACGGCGAGGTCGACACCGACCGGCCATCCGCGATGCCGGCTCGTCACGACATCGATCGCGAGGGCAATGAGCCACGCGACCGACGCGAACAGGTCGAACCAACGCAGATCCCGACGCGGCAATTGCACAGGACCGCCGTGCGACTCACGCTCCTCGACACGCGACCCGCTCGCCGCAGGCCCGTGCGGTGCGCCCAGCGGCAGCCGCGCGTGCACGCCGAATCCACCCGAGCCAGTGGGTCCCGCGGCGAAGTCGCCGCCGTACAGTGCCACCCGCTCGCGCATCCCGATCAGGCCGTTGCCCGTCCCGTCCACCTCGGCCGGCCTACCCGGCCCACCGTCGGTCACCAGGATGTCGATCGCGCCGTCCACTTGCATCACCCGCACGTCGGTCGTCGTCGCAGCCGAGTGCTTGACCACGTTCGTCAACGCTTCCTGCACGATCCGGAGCGCGGCGATGCCGAGATCGGCTGACAGCTCTACGTCGACGTCCACGTGCAACCGCACCGACAGGCCGGCCTCGTGCGCGCGTTCGGCGAGCTGCGGCAGGTGGGCCAGCCCGAGCACGGCAGCAGCGACGCCCTGGTCGGCGTCGGTACCCGCACCCAGGACGGTGCCGAGTTCCTCGAGCGCCTGCCGTCCGCAGGTGCTCACCGTTCGCATCGACTCGCGTGAGGCCGCACGATCGGACTGGATCAGCAGGCGCGCGGCACCGGCTTGGATGACCATGACGCTCACCGAGTGCGCCACCACGTCGTGCAACTCGCGAGCCAGCCTCGTCCGCTCGGACGCGACGGCCCATGCACGTGACAGGGCGTGTTCGTCGGTCAGTCGGGCACGCGTGTCGCCGAGCTGTCGCAGCAGCGACTCGCGTCGCGCGACGAGCACGCCACAGCCGATCGGCGCCGCAACCAGCGGTCCCCACGTGAGGAGGACCTCGGGGGCGGAGAAGCCGGTATCGATGTCGACCACGGTGACGGCCGCGAGCCCGTACAGCGCAACCGAAGCCACTACGGTCGGGGGACGTCGCCGACCGACCAGGTAACCGACCAGCACGATGGCGAGTGATACGAAGCCGCCCTGATTGTCGTGACCCGAGATCTGGTACGCGGCCACCGCCGTCAGCGAGACGACGGCGGCGCTCGCCGGCGCGATTCGCCGGTACGCGACGGCGCTGGTGCACAGCAGTGCGGCGACCATGGTCACCACCACCGTGTGGTCGTGCGGAAGCGTGGTCACCGCCCATGTCGCGCCGCACGCAAGCGCCGTTCCGACCGCGAGATCCACGGCCACCGCATGACGCGCGAGCGTCCGGAGACCGCGTCCCGCACGCTCGGTGCGCACGCACATGGCGGGCAGCGTAGCCCGAATGGCCGTGAAGTCGCGTCCTCCTGCGGTACGACTCCCGACGACCGGAAACATGATCGCCGATAGTTCCCGGGTCGGGCAGAAACCGTCCACGAGCCGACGCGGAACGGCGCTCCACGCTGCGAGCCTCTTCTCGTCCGCTGATCATCCGAGAGGAGCTCGAACATGACGTCGTCGACGACCACAATGACTCGTGCGTCGCAACACATCGCTGCACCCCGTGAGGCCTGGACCGGAATCGCCTTCGCGGTGCTGTTCATCGCCGGCGTTGGGGTCAGCAGTCCCCCGGCTGACAACGCGTCCAACGCAACTTGGACGTCCAACTACACCGGCACAGGCGAGCAGAGCCGCCACCTGGCGACCGGCCTCTTGCTCGTGCTCGCGGCGCTGAGCCTGGCCGCCTTCCTGACCGGGCTCTGGCGCAACATCCGCGAAGCCGCACCCGAAGCGAGCCCGCTCCCACTCGTCGCCGCCGGCGTGTCCGCCGCCTGCATCGCGACGGGCGGCATCGTGATGGCGTGCGTTTCCGGCTCCGAGCTCGTCGGCAACTACCCGCTGCCCGCACCTGATCTGCTTCGCCTGTCCAACGATCTCGGCTTCGCTCTCGTCGGTGTCGCAGGGATGCTCGCCGCGGCACTCGCCGTGCTCTGCCTGAGCGTTCAGGGCAACCGTGCCGGCGTGATCGGCAACCGCACCAAGGTGTTCGGCTTCGTTGTGTCGGTTGTCCTGCTTGCCGGGATTGCGTTCATCCCGATCTTCGCGCTGCTGGCATGGACGGTCGTCCTGGCGGTGCAGTGGCTGCGCCGGTGACTGCCGCCGACGACCAGGTCAGCGACGCTTGGCTGTCACCACCCAGTAGGTCACGGCGACGGCAAGGGCCGAGAGGACGACGAAGATGCCGGCTTCGAGCCACTGGAACAGCCAGTAGCGCCCGGCCGGCTGGTACGCGACGGCCAGCCGGAACGTCCTAGACACGTGGTCGAGGCAGGCGGCACCCGGGTCGTTGGGCGGTACCTTCGCGACCCCCGGCGATTGCGGAGGAGCCAGGTTGAGGAGGCTTGCACAACTGTGCCGGAGGAACGCCGCCAGCTCGCTGGAACTGACGTTCTGGCCGGACCGGGTGACGAAGTGACTGGACTGCGTCCAGGAGTTCGCCGGGCCGCCGCCTTGCGCGAAGATCTGGATGGGTCCGCCGTTACTTGTACCGACTCCGAGTTGCACCGGCCCTTGGCGAGCGAGGGTCACGATCACGTGTTTCGCCGCGAGCAGGTGCGGACGGATCCAGATTGCGACGGCGATGCGCGCGAAGACGAACAGGCCGAGCGTCGCGGCCATCGCGGGGACCGTCCGGCGGATCAGCGCTCCGAACATCACACCTGCGGCGAAGGCAAAGAGTGCATACGCGATCGGCGCGATGTCGCGGCGGTCGAAGACGTCATAGACGTTCGAGCCGATCTTGTCTCGGCTCGAGTACCACCAGGTGACAGTCAGGCTGAACAGGCCGGCGAGAGTCAGCGTGGCGAGCGCGCCGATGCCGATCCGGACGAGCAACCAGCGGTGGCGCGGCACGCTCTGCGTCCACGCGAGACGATAGGTCCCGGTCTCGAACTCGCGCGCGAGCAACGGAGCGCCCCAGAACAATCCGAGCAGCGCGGGCACCGCCCGGGCCAAGATGTCGAGCGTCTTGTCCATGAAGCTGTCGTGCGAGAGGTAGCGCTCGGTGGCCAGACCGCAGCTGGTCTGGCAATGAGCCACGAGGTTGTCGTACACGTGCGACAACTGGATTCCGGTGACGATCGCGGCGACGCCGAGCGCGGCCAGGAGCACGTAGGCGACCAGGGTTTGGTTACGAGCCTGCAACCAGGCGAACCGAATCACCGTGCCACCGCCAGACCGGCGTTCTTCGCGGGACGGTCGCCGCGTGCCTGCCGCATGTAGGCAAGCACGAGGTCGTCCAGCGACAGGGACGAGACCGTCCACGCCGGATCGATGATCGGCTTGTCGGTACGCACCAGCAATGTCGTCTGCTTCTCGGCATGGCTCTCGGTGATCACCGTCTGGTCGGCGGGTACTCGGACCGAGTCCCGGCGCGCACCGGTCAGGCGATGGTGCGATGCGAGGAGTTCGTCGACCTCGCCGGTCAGCGCAACGCGTCCGCCGACCACCACCACCAGGTAGTCGCAGGCGCGCTCGAGATCGGCGATCAGATGTGACGACAACACCACGCCGACGCCCTGCGTGGCGACCACCGTCATCAACGTCTGCAGGAACTCCCACCGGGCAAGCGGATCGAGCGCGGCGACGGGTTCGTCCAGTATCAGCAGCTCCGGACGCTTGGCGACGGCCAGCGTCAACGCGAGCTGAGCACGCTGACCGCCGGACAGCGTGCCCGATCGCTGCGCCGGATCGAGCCCGAGCTCGTCGATGCGGCTTGCGGCGAACTCGGCATCCCAGGTCGGGTTGAGCCACTGGCCCATGCGCAGATGCTGGGCGACCGTCATCCGCGCGTAGGTCGGGCTTTCCTGCGCGAGGAAACCGACGCGCTGCAGCTGCTCCGGGGTCGATGCCGGCGCGCCGCCCAGAACCGAGATGCTGCCGGCGTCGGGTGCGAGGAGGCCGACGGCGAGGTGGAGGAGGGTCGACTTGCCTGCGCCGTTCGGCCCGACGAGCCCGACCACTCGTCCGTCGGGAATCGACAGAGTGCAGTCGGAGAGCGCCCAGCGGCGGCCGTAACGCTTGCCGAGGCCGGTCGTCTCGATCGCCGCGCTCATGCCACGCCCTCCACTCCGAAGGCGTCCCGGAAGGTGGTGTGGTAGATCGCCTCGATCTCGTCGGCGGTCAGGCCTGCATCGCGTGCAGAACGCAACCAGCTCGCCATCGACTTGCGGAACTTCGCCTGGGCGGCCGGATCGGTGCGGGGCAGCTGTCCGACCACGAACGTGCCGAGACCGGGTCGGGCGCGGACCAGCCCTTCACGTTCCAGGTCGCGGTACGCCTTGAGCACGGTGTTGGGGTTGATCGCCAAGGACGAGACGACCTGCACCGCGGTCGGCAGCCGGTCGCCTGGCTCGAGCATGCCGAGTTGGAGCGCCTGGTGCACCTGCTGGACCAGCTGCGCGTAGGTCGGAACCCCGGAGGACGAATCCAGGTGAAACTCGATCACGACGCTTCCACCCTTCCACTAACACGTTAGTGGAAGGGTGGATCAGGAGTTGGCGATTGTCAAGCGTCAGGTGAGGAGGCCGATGATGAGCCGCTGCTCCTCCTTGGCAGCCTCGGAGCCGACGCCGCCGCGTCCTGTCGTCGAGCGTGCCGTATCGAGCGGCGTCGATCCTCGATCGTTTCTCGCCGAGCGATCGGCACCGGCTTCGAGCAGAGTCTCGACTGCGGCCGAGCACCGGTTGCGCACCGCGCGATGCAGCGGCGTCACTCCGCCGGCGGCCATGGCGTTCGGGTCGGCACCTGCACCGATCAGCAGCTTGATCATGCGTTGCTGCCGATCGGGGTTCCATCGGACGCTGCCCGGCGCGCCCATGACTGCTGCATGCAACGGTTCGGCGCCCCGGCGGTTGCGGGCACGAACGTCGGCGCCGAGCGCGAGTAGTTCGCGACCGATCACGTCGTCGTACGCGAAGGCTGCCGCGTGCAACGCGGTGTCATCTGCATAGACCTGCGCGCGGCACTGGTTGATGAAGAACTCGTCGGCTCGTGCCAGCCGCGCCGTCGCGAGTGACGGCGTCGCCTGCAGCGTCGCGCTCACCGTTGGCGAGTCGCCGGAAGCGATCGCGACCATGAGTCGCGGGAGCGATGCCGTCTCGGGCATGGCTCACGTTAGCGCTCGCGGCGCCGATTCCGGACGGTTTTGACGACACCTCTTGACACGTCGGCAACCGCGTGAGAACGTTCTCTGCAACTCAGGGAGAACGTTCTCTCGCAGTATTGCAGAGAAGCTCTGAGCGGGTCCCGGGGCGGGCGAACCACGCTCGTCCGGGCTCTTCGCGGCCACCGCACCGGACGATCTCGCGCGCGATCGTCCCGGGGTTCCGGCCGGACAACTGATCCCAACCCAGCTCGCCGATCCGAACAGGGTCGGCCCCATCCGCATACCCCGGAGACCTCCATGAAGAAGGGCATCTTCGCCTACCTCGTCGCGGCGATCACTGCTGCGTGCACCCTGCTGCTCACCACCTGCGGCTCGTCCGGCGGCTCGTCCGGCGGCTCGTCCAACGCCGACGGCGTCGCGAAGGCCGGCGTGCTCAAGATCGGTACGTCCAACAACATCAAGCCGTACGCCTACGAAGAGAACGGCAAGCTGACCGGCTTCGAGATCGACCTCATCACCGCCGCGGCCAAGAAGCTCAACCTCAAGCCCGAGTTCGTCGCGATGGACTTCGCCGGACTGCTCCCGGCGGTCAACAACCACCAGTTCGACGTCGTCGCGTCGGCAGTCGGTATCACCGACGAACGCAAGAAGATGGTCGACTTCTCCGACGGTTACCTCGCCGGCTACTTCGGCGTGCTCA
>DASXJN010000222.1:0-10795 GCA_036497365.1 Jatrophihabitantaceae bacterium
CGGCGTGCAGGATGCGCGCGCTCTCGATCACGTGCGCGCTGGTCAGCATCAGCCCGTCTGTGGTCAGGACGCTTGCACTGCCACTGCCCTGCCCGCGCGCGGTTCGGGTGCGGATGCTGGCGATGCTGCCCGAGACGGCGCGCGCGACGCCGACAACGACGCGCGAGTATGCGTCGAGCAGGTCGTCATCCGGTTCGTCGGCCATGACACATCCAACGTCGCGGCCGACGCGAATGCTGTTCCGTTCGCCGTGGGCGGAACGCTCAGTACGCAGTGCCCCCGTTGAAGTCGCTGGTGAGCGCGCTGGCCAGGCCTGAGGTGATCGTGTCGTCGTGGGTGATGAAGCCGAGCTCGCGATTCTTGTTCAGGGACGCGTCCGAGAAGTTGATCGAGCCGACGTAGCTCGTGTGCGTCGAGAGCGCGCTCGCCGTGCACGCCGACTTCGCCGACGGCACAGCGGCCGAGGTGGACGTGGTGGGCCAGGATCCGCTCTCCGATCTCGCCGTGCTCCGCGCGCGGGCAGAAGTACCCGCGCCGGTCACCCTCGGCGACGCCACGTCGCTACGCGTCGGGCAGGTCGTCGTCGCGCTGGGCAACCCGCTCGGGCTGGCCGGCTCGGTGACGGCCGGCATCGTCTCGGCGCTCGGCCGGTCGATGCCGACCCGGTCCGGCCGCGTCGTGGACGAGGTGATCCAGACCGACGCGGCGCTCAACCCGGGCAACAGCGGCGGTGCCTTGTGCGACGGGCACGGCAACGTCGTCGGCGTGAACACCGCGGTCGCCGGCGTCGGACTCGGCCTGGCCGTGCCGATCAACACGACCACGCGAAGCATCATCGCCACGCTGATCAGCGACGGACGGGTCACGCGTGCGTGGCTCGGCATCGTCGGCGTGCAACAGGAACTGCCGCCGCGCGTGGCCCAAATGGTCGGCGCCCGTGCCGGACTCCGTATCGCCCAGGTCGTCGCGGACAGCCCGGCCGCCCGTGCCGGCCTGCGCGAAGGAGACCTCGTCGTCGCGGTCGGCAGCGAACGCCGTCCGACGACCACGACCCTGCAACGCCTCATGGTCGCCGACGCGATCGGCAAACCACTCGAGATCACCGTCTGGCGCAATGGCGCGCTCGTCGACGTCATCGCCGTGCCGCGGCAATTGCGCGCCGACGCGACTTGATCGCGCGGCCGAGCACCGCTCGGCGTCCTAGCATGATCGACGTGGCGACCACCTCGGACCGGGCGCGCACCGCCCCGGTGCCGCGGGGTTGGGTGGCCAAGTACCTGCTCGGCACCGCGGTTTTGGTCGGCCTGTTCATCGGGGCTCTCATCTCGTCCGACCGCGCCGTCGGGCAGCTCGTCGCCGACATCCGCGCCGCGAACGTGGCCAGCTGTGCAAGCACCCCGCAGCCACAATGCCGCGCCGACTATCCGGCCGTCCTCACCGACGTCACCGAGCACAGCGACTCGACCGAGGTGCTGATCCGCACGCGCTTCCTCGCGACCACCGACCCGACCGACGAATGCTTCGACCACGAGTGCAGCGACGAGGTGCACGTGCGCACCTCCGACGGCCACCGGATCCACGGCGGGCAACACGCAACGATCAGTGCCGGCAACGGCCGCATCTTCACCATCCGCACCGACACGACGTCGGTGCGCACCTACGACGACCCGTCGATCTCGGCGCTCAACAGCGCGGCGAATCTCACCTGGACGCTCTATCTCGACGGGTTCGCCGCGACCTGGCTGGTGGCATACCTCTTCCTCACCCTGAACATGCGGCTCTGGCGCGTCACCGCCACGGCCATCCGTCGCGGCCTCAACTTCGTTTCGGTCGCGTCGCTGCTGGGTTCGATCGTGACGTTCATCGGATACGCCTACGGCGGACCGCAACCGTTGATCGTGATCGCGGTCGGCCTGCTGATCAGTGCCGCGGCGGCCTCGTTCGCCCGGCGTCATCCCGAGACGCAGCAGCCCGTCGCGGAATTCGTGGCCGACAAGCACTGGACGGCGGCCGTGAACCGCTCGTTGCTCGCGTCGCTCTATGTGCTCGGCGGGTTCCCACTTCCGCTGTTCGTCGCCGTTGCATTGGGCCTCGCGCACGACAAGGCAAGTTGGGTGAGCCCGCTCATCGCCACCCTGATCGGCGTCGTGCTGGCAGCGTTCATCGTCTGGCGGATCCACCGCCGGGTACGCCGATCCCGGCCGGCGAAATGATCCTTCGTACCGTGCGCGTCCGGTGGACACGCATCAGAACCGTTGCCGTCCTCAGCGTGCTCGTCGCCTCTGCCTCGCTCGCCGCGCCGGCGCGGGGCGCCGATGCGGCCAAACCGTCGACCACGATCGACGCCGCCGTCCATCGAGCCGAGAAGTACGCCCGTGCGCGCGGCGTCAACGCCGCGATCGCGGTGCTCGATCGCCACACCGGCGCCTTCTACAGCGCGGGCAACGTCAATCACTTCTATGGCGCGGCGTCGGTGATGAAGGTGTTCGTCGCCGCGCGGCTGCTCGACAGCGGACAGATGCACGGCAGGGTGAATCGACTTGCCTATCGAATGATCACGCGTTCGGACAACCGCGCCGTCGAGAAGCTGTTGCCGCTCGTCGGCGGCACTCGAGTGGTGCGTTGGGCGGCGAAGCGGTACCGCATCCATCACCTCGGCTCGCCACCGAATCCGGGCAAGGAGTGGTGCTGGGGCAACACGCATGTCTCAGCACGCGGCCTGGTGACGTTCTACACGCGCGTGCTGAAGGACGCGCACGCCGCGCACTGGTTGTCGCGGGCCATGCACAACTACCGTGTCCGCGATGCGGACGGCCTCGACCAGATCTTCGGCATCCCCGCGGCAACCACCGGCGCCGGCGTGAAGCAGGGCGAGGGGCACTGCTCCGACGACACGAACGGATCGATCATCAACAGCACCGGGCTGTTGCAGAACAACCGGTACTCGATGGCGATCCTCACCGAGAGTCACATCTGCTGCCGCAAGCACGGCTTCAACCGCCGGCAGGCGCGCATCGTCACGCACATGGCCCGCGTGTTGTTGCCGGGCGGCATCGTCGACCTGCCCGTCCACCACAATCCGCACGGGCACGTGAGCGGTGCGACGAAGGGTTCGACGGCCACGGTCCATGGGTGGGCCTTCGACCCTGATCTCGCGGACAGCCCGGTGCAGGTGCGAATCGTCGAAGCCGGACGCGTGCTGTGGCACGGCCCTGCATCCGCCGTGAACAAACGCGTCGATCGCCGACATCGTCTGACCGGCAACCACGGCTTCGCCGCACCGGTCCCGCTGGCCAACGGCGCGCACCGCCTGTGCGCGGTGTTCGTGAACTCCGGCATGGGCGACGCGAACACGCGACGGTGCACCACGGTGCACGTCCAGGGCAGACCGGACGGCAAGCTGGCAAGCATTACGGCGCAGTCCGCGACCATCACGGTTTCCGGATGGGCGTATGACCGCGACGTCACACCCGCGGCGAGCACGGTGACCGTGGCACTCGACGGTGTCGCGCAAATCGTGACTGCCGATCGATCGCGGCCCGCAGGCACCTATCCGGTACACGGAGCACACGGCTTCGACGTCACGCTCCACGCCGATGCAGGCAAGCACCGTGTGTGCGTCACCGCGAACGACGTCGGCCCCGTCAGCAACCGGCCGCGGCAGCTCGGTTGCCGCTCGGTCATCGTCTCCCGTTAGTCCCCTCGTCCCGGACGTTGCGTCTCCCCCTCACCCACCCCACTTTGATTTGGTATCGACTGCCCATTGCGATCTTGAAAAACCGGTCAGTCGATACCAAAACAAGTTGTCAATTTGTTGACTTCGTCCGAAACACATGGTTACGTCCGATTTAGTACGTAAGCGGTTACGTAACTCGGACGGGGTGTCCCAGAGCTTTGGCTCGACGATCGACGATCTACGAAGTGGCCCGGCGCAGCGGCGTCAGCACAGCCACGGTGTCCCGCGTCATGCAGAACGCGTCGGGATACTCGTCGGCGACCCGCGATCGGGTGCTCGCGATCGCTGCCGAGATCGGTTGGTTGCCCAGCGGATCCGCGCGAAGCCTCGCCAAGCGACGCTCCGGCATCGTCGGCGTGCTGTTCCCGGACCTCGACGCGGGCGGTGATGCGGAGGCCGAGTCCCCGCTGTACGTGGACCAGGTCATCCGGGGCGCGGAGCGCGCCGCGACCGCGGCCGGCGACGCGTTGCTGATCGCCGCCACCCGCGGTTCGTCCGGTCACGATCTCGCCATGTCGGTTGCCGGCAAGGTCGACGGTCTGGTCATCGTCGCCCGCGCACTGCCCGACGACGACGTCGCCTCGCTCGGACGGCGGTTGCCGGTCGTGGTGCTGTCCGATCGATCCGGACGGCGTACCAACGTCGACTCGGTGTCGGTCGACAACCGCGGCGGTATGCGGGCGCTCACCGAGCACGTGGTGCACGAGCACGGCCTTCGCCGGGTGGGTTTCGTCGGTGGACCGCGCGTCTCGCCCGACTCGCAGGAGCGCTTCGCCGGCTACCGCGAGGCGTTGCGCACCGCAAAGCTGCCGGTGCCACGCACACCCGACGTGATCGGCGACTTCACCGACGCCGGCGGTGCACGGGCCGCGCGCAAGTTGCTCGACCGTGGCGAACTGCCCGAGGCAATCGTCTGCGGCAACGACGAGATGGCACTCGGTGTGCTGCGCACGCTCATCGCTGCCAAGGTGCGCGTACCCGCCGACGTCGCGGTGACCGGATTCGACAACCTCGCGGTGGCCGATCACCTGCGCCCGCCGCTGACCACCGTCGGCCAGCCGATGCGCGACCTCGGCGCCGCCGCCGTCCACGCCGTATTGACCCGACTCGGCAGCGAGGACGCGACCCGCCAGTCCGTCGTGCTGCCCACCCGCCTGGTGGTGCGTCGCAGCTGCGGCTGCCGCACCACTGCACTCAACGGAAGGAAGACTGCATGACCGCCACCACCCGCACCGACGAGGCACGCGCCGCGCGGGAGGACTGGGAGCAGCGGATCTACCGCCGCCTCACCGACACCCATGACGCCGACCCGTCGCTCGCACTGCCCGCCCCGAAGGGCGTGCGCGCGACGGGCGCGGTCGGTCACGTGCGACTCGACTGGGACGCCGTCGATGGCGCAGCCGGCTACCTCATCGAGCGCGTCGATCCGGACGGCGTCAAGCGGCTGCTCCAGCACGGTGGCAGCGACGTGCCGGCGGTTCCGCACAGCCCGTTCGCCGACACCGGACTCGAACCCGGCACCGAATACGGCTATCGCATCGCCGCCGTCATCGGCGCCGAGTACCCGGCGTGGAACTGGTCGGACGAAGTCACGGCGACGCCGTCGGGCGACGACCCCGCCGCGCTGCAACTCGACGTCGACGCGACCGAGCAGGTCGACACGTTGCAGCGGGTGTGGCACATGGTCGGCTCGGAACGTCTCACCCAGCTGCGCTTCGACGACGACGGGAACGGCAACAAGATCGGCCCGGAGTTCGCCGAAGCGCTGCAGATCGCGCGCGATGATCTCGGCGTTGATCGCGTGCGCGCACACGCGATCCTGCACGACGACAACGAAGTCGTGCGCCGCAACGACGACGGGTTACTCGAGTTCGACTTCTCGATCGTGGACGAGCTGTACGACCAGATCCTCGCGATGGGCATCCGTCCGGTCGTCGAGTTGTCGTTCATGCCGGCCTGCATCGCCGCGAACCCGGACGAGACCGTCTTCGCCTACCGCGGCATCATCTCGCCGCCCGCCGACTGGTCGGAATGGCGCGACGTCGTGGAGGAAGTCGTGGCGCACCTCGTCGAACGGTACGGCCTCGACGAGGTGCGTGGCTGGGGATTCGAGGTGTGGAACGAACCGAACCTCGAGGTCTTCTGGACGGGATCGCAGCAGGACTACCTGCGGCTCTACGACGAGGCAGCCGCCGCGGTAAAGGCGGTCGACGAATCACTGCTCGTAGGCGGGCCGTCCACAGCGGCGGGCGAGTGGATCGAAGCGCTCACCGCGCACGCCGCAGCAGACGACGTGCCGCTGGACTTCGTGACCAGTCACACCTACGGCAACGTCCCGGTCGACACTCGCGGCTCGCTCGAACGCCACGGCTTCGACGACGTCCCGACCTGGTGGACGGAATGGGGTGTCGGATCGACGCACTACGGGCCGATCCACGACGGAGTCATCGGTGCGCCATTCATCCTGTCGGGATTCCAGGACGTGCAACACCGGCTGGACGCGCTCGCGTACTGGGTCATCAGCGACCACTTCGAGGAACTCGGCCGGCCGCCGGCGCTGTTCCACAACGGTTTCGGCCTGCTCACGGTCGGCAACCTGCGCAAGCCCCGGTACTGGGCGGCACATCTCGCGGCGCACCAGGGCGATGCCGTGCTCGCATCGCGGCTGGCCGGCGACGGCGCCGAGGTGCTCGTTCACGTCTGGCCGACCAAGCACGACGACGGCACGATCGACGTCCTCGTCTGGAACGGGACGAACAACGGCGAACTGATGGACGGCGACCCGCGACTCGATCGCACCGTCCACGTCGTCGTCGACGGCCTCGACGCTCCCGGCTACCGCGTGAGCCTGGCGCGCATCGACGCGCAGCACTCCAACATCCTCGATGACTACCCGGCCGACACCGACTGGCCGGACGACGAGCTCTGGCAATCCCTGCACGAACGCGACCACCTGGACGAGCACGACCTTCGTCCGATCGGCGCCGGGGAAGCCCGCGCTTCGCTCGACATCACGGTGCCGATGCCCGGCGTCGTCCGCGTCCGCCTCACTCCGATGTCCCAGGAAGGTTCCCGATGATCCGCACATCCGTGATCCGCACAGTCGCGGCTGCCGTGGCACTCGCACTCGGCGTCACCGCATGCGCCGGTGCCGACCAGAACAGCGGCAACAGCAGCGGCAAGCCAAGCAGCGTGCTCACCATCCAGGGCGACGCCGGAGACCCGACGCTGACCGAGAACTTCAACCCCTACTCGAGCACCCAGCTCGAGGGCACCCGGCTCATCTACGAACCGCTCGAGGTGCCCAGTTCGGTGAACGGCAGCTACACGCCGTTCCTCGCGACCGGCTCCACCGTCGTGAACCCGACCACGATCAAGTACACGCTGCGGTCCGGCGTGAAGTGGAGTGACGGCAAGCCGTTCAGTGCGGCCGACGTCGTCTTCAGCTTCAACCTGCTCAAGAAGTTCCCGCCGCTGGACACCACCGGAGTCTGGGCGCAGCTCAAGACCGTCACCAGCTCCGGCAACACGGTCACGATGACGCTGCAGAAGCCGAACGTGCCGTTCGCGGCGACCCTCGCGCAGGTGCCGATCGTGCCGCAGCACCTGTGGCAGTCGGTGAAGGATCCGACGAAGTTCACCAACACCAAGCCGGTCGGCACCGGACCGTTCGAGCTCGACAAGTTCGCCCCGACGCAGTACATGGAGAAGAAGAACGGGTCGTACTGGCGGGCCGGCACGATCGCACCGACCGAGGTCAAGTTCCCGGCGCAGTCGAGCAACCAGAGCACGAACCAGCTCGACGTCACCAGCGGCAAGTTCGACTGGTCGTACAACTACCTGCCGAACGTGCAGAAGACCTTTGTGTCGAAGGATTCGCACAACAAGTACTGGTTCCCGCCGGGCGGCACGATCGGCCTGTTCCTGAATCTGACCAAGGCGCCGTACAACGACGCGAACTTCCGGCTCGGCATCTCATATGCGCTGAACCGGAGCACCATCGCGCAAAAGGCGGTCAACGGTTACACCGGAGCGGCGAGCCTGTCGGGTCTTGTCCTGCCTAACCTGAAGGCCGATCTGGACCCGAGCCTGCCGAACCAGGGCATGGTCACGCAGAACACCGACCAGGCGATGGCCGCGTTCAATAAGGCGGGCTACACGCTGCAGGGCGGCAAGCTCGAGAAGGCCGGCAAGCAGGCATCGATCACACTCTCGATGCCGAACAACTTCACCGACTGGGTCGCCGCCGCGACCGAGGTGAAGGCCGAGCTGGCCAAGGTCGGAGTTGCCGTGACTCTCGACGAGCCGCAGTACGCGCAGTACGAGAAGCAGATCGGCGCCGGCACGTTCGACGCGGCGATGGGCGGATTCGGCGGGTCGGGCAACCCGTACACCGACTTCAACAACGCCCTCAACAGCAAGTACGCCGCGCCGATCAACACCGCGACGGTGAACAACTTCGAGCGGTTCAAGAGCCCGACCGTCGATTCGGCCCTCGCCAAGCTGGCCGCGGCGACCGGCCAGAGTGCGCAGCAGCAGGCCACTTATCAGCTCGAGCAGTTCATGTACCACCAGCAGCCGATCGTCCTGCTGTATTACGGCGGCAGCTGGGGCCTGTTCTCGGACAAGAACTTCACCGGCTGGCCGTCGGCGAGCGATCCGTACATGCTGCCCACCACCTACAACAACGCCATGCTCGTGGTGGTGACGCACCTGAGGAAGGCGTGACGTCATGCGCTACGTCCTTTCCCGAATCGGCCTGTTCGTGCTCACGCTGTGGGCCGCGGTCACGCTGAACTTCATCCTGCCTCGGCTCATGCCGGGCTCGCCGTTGGACGCCGCACTCGCCAAACTGGCTGCCAGCGGCCAGCAGGTGACCAACGCGCAGCGGACCGCGCTCGAGTCCGAGCTCGGCTCGCCGCACGGCACCGTGTTGTCGCAGTACTGGGACTACCTCGGCAACATGGTCACGTTGAACTTCGGCCACTCGTACACCGACCCGACGCGCACTGTCGGCGGATCGATCGCTCGCGCCCTGCCGTGGACGCTGATCCTCGTCGGCGTCACGACGATCATCGCCTTCGTCGTCGGCACGCTGCTCGGCGTGTGGGCCGGCTGGCGCCGCGGTACCAAGGCGGACACCACCGTAACGATGGGCGCGACCTTCTTCGCGTCGTTCCCGCCGTTCTGGCTCGGCCTGCTCTTGCTGTACGTGTTCGCATTCAAGCTGAAATGGTTCGCGATCAAGGGCGGCTACAGCGAGGGTCTGACCCCGAACTGGAGCCCGTCGTTCATCAGTGACGCCATGCAGCACAGCGTGCTGCCGGGAATCACGTTGGCCCTGACGGCCCTGTCCGGCTGGGTGTTCGGCATGCGCAACAACATGATCAACACGGCCGGCGAGGACTACGTCACCTTCGCCGAGGCGAATGGCTTGAAACAGCGCACGATCGCGCTTCGCTACGCCGCCCGTAACGCGATCCTGCCGAACGTCACCGCATTCGGGCTCTCGCTCGGCGCGGTGCTCGGCGGGTCGGTGCTGGTCGAGGGGGTCTTCAGCTATCCCGGCCTCGGTCACCTGTTGTTCGAGGCCGTCACCAACCACGACTACCCGCTGATGCAGGCGCTCTTCCTGGTGCTGACCGTCGGCATGCTGACGGCGATCTTCATCGTCGACCTCTTGTATGCCCGCATCGACCCGAGGGTGGTCAGAACATGAGCATCCTGCAGACGGTCGAACAGCCGGCTGAGACGCCCAGCAGCATCCCGGGGCCACGGCGCACTTCGCTGCCCGGCCCGATCCAGTTTCTCGGCCGCGCGTTCGCGACGGTGTGGAGCAACGGCAAGGCACGGATCGGGCTGAGCCTGCTCGGTCTGTTCATCCTGATCGCACTGTTGGCACCGCTCATCTCGCCCGACTCACCGACGTCGACCGACTACACACCGTACGAGGGCCCGTCCGGCGCGCATTGGTTCGGCACGACCGGCAACGGCCAGGACGTGTTCTCGCAGTTCTTGTACGGCGCCCGGGTGTCTCTGCTCGTCGGCCTGATCGCGGGGTTCGGCGCGACCTTCATCGCTGCGACGCTCGGCCTGATCGCCGGCTACCGTCCCGGCGTCGTCGACAACGTGCTCAGCTTCATCACCAACCTTGCGCTGGTACTGCCGGGCATTCCGCTGATGATCATCCTTGCGGCGTACCTGTCGTCACATTCGGTGTGGACGATCGTGCTGGTCGTTGCACTCACCGCATGGGCCACCGGGTCGCGGGTGATCCGCAGTCAGGCGATCACCCTGCGCACGCGCGACTTCGTCACGTCCGCCCAGTTCTCCGGCGAACGGCTCGGACGGGTCGTGTTCCGCGAGATCCTGCCGAACATGACGTCGCTGGTCGCGGCGAGCTTCTTCGCGGCGGCGACCGCGGCAGTGATGGCCGAGGCGAGCCTGGAGTTCCTCGGTCTCGGCAATCCGGCGACGATCAGTTGGGGCACGATCCTCTACCAGGCGCAGCAGCAGAACGCACTGCTGACCGGCCAATGGTTGATGATCTTCGCGCCCGGTCTCGCGATCGCCTTGCTGGCGCTGTCGTTCACGCTGATCAACTTCGGCGTCGACGCGCTGTCCAACCCACGACTGCGGGAGAAGTGATGACCGCCACTCTACTGTCCGCACGCGGCGTCAGCGTCGTGTACGAGCCGCACCGCGCGCAACGCATCTGGTCGGTCCGCGACGTCGACGTCGATCTGGCCGAGGGCGAGTTCGTCGGCCTGGTCGGCGAGTCCGGCTGCGGCAAGTCGACGCTCGGCTACGCGTTGACCCGAATGCAGCGCCCGCCGGCCCGGCTCGAGGGTGGCACGATCGCCTTCGACGGCACCGACATTGCGTCCCTCGAAGGTGAAGAGCTGCGGGGGCAACGCCGCAACGGCTTCGCCCTCGTCCTGCAGAGCGGCATGAACGCCCTCAACCCGGTCCGCACCATCGAGCACCACTTCGGTGACATCCTGCGCGCCCACCAGCGCGACGGCGAGGACTGGAACCGGCACTCGATCCGGGAGCGGG
>DASXJN010000223.1:0-3807 GCA_036497365.1 Jatrophihabitantaceae bacterium
CCATACGCGGCGTGCAGGCCGAGGTCTACGCGAAGCTCGAGACGATGCAGCCCACCGGCTCGTTCAAGGTGCGCGGCGCAATCGCCGCCGTCGCCGCGTTGGGCGACGCCGACACGCGGATCGTCACTGCTTCGGCCGGCAATCACGGACTCGGTACGGCCTACGCAGCAACCCGTCTCGGCGTGCCCGCGACCATCTTCGTGCCGCGCTCCGCGCCGTCGGTGAAGATCGAGCGGCTGCAGGGCTTCGATGTCGACCTGCGTGTCGAGGGCGATCGGTACGACGACGCGGAACAACTCGCCCTCGACTTCGCTGCAGACCACGGACGGTTCGTGTCGGCATACAACGACCCGCATGTGATCGCCGGCCAGGCGACCGCGGTGGCCGAGGTCGCCGAAGCGCTCGACACCGACTTCACTGTCGTCGTGCCCGTGGGAGGCGGCGGACTGCTTTCCGGCACCGCGATCGGTGCCGAACGCGCCGCGCAGCGCATCGATGTCGTGGGCGTCGAGACGAACCAGTCGCAGGCGTTCTCGGCAGCGGTGGCAGCCGGTCGCGTCGTGGAGGTGCCGGTCGGCCCGACGATCGCGGACGGGCTCGCCGGCAACATCGAGGACGGCGCGATCACGCCGGGCATCGCTCGCGAGTACGGCGTATCACTGGTCGATGTCGGCGAGGACGAGATCCATGCCGCAGTGCGGCAGTTGGCGGTCGAGCACGGTTTGGTCGTGGAGGGATCCGGCGCAGTCGGCCTCGCCGCACTGGTCGCCGGCAAGGTATCGGCGA
Organism: Jatrophihabitantaceae bacterium; assembly: GCA_036497365.1. GTDB lineage: Bacteria > Actinomycetota > Actinomycetes > Mycobacteriales > Jatrophihabitantaceae > RYN-133. Next base: position 787 of record DASXJN010000223.1, read on the forward strand.
CCGGACCGGTGGTGTTGGTGCTGACCGGACGCAATATCACCGCCGAGCGGCTGGCCGGGATCCTGGCGGGGGAATGAAGCCCTTGGTCGTGCTCTTCGACCTGGACGGCACGCTGTCGGACTCCGCCCCGGGGATCCTGTCGTCGCTGCGTTTCGCCTTCCGTGAGCACGGACTGCCACCGCTCGACCCCGCTACCGAACGCGCCCTGCTCGGCCCGCCCTTCTACGATTCCTTGCCACCGCTGATCGGTACCGACATGCTGTGGCCGGTGATCGAGTCCTACCGGGCGCGGTACGCGGAGGCGATGTACGAGTCGACCGCATTTGCCGGCGTGCGCGACCTGCTCGTCGAACTCCGCTCGGACGGGCGCCGGCTCGCGGTCGCGACGAGCAAGCCCGAACACTTCGCCGTGCCCATTGTCGAGCACCTCGGGCTGACCGACTTCTTCGAGACCGTCGGCGGCGACGACCTGGACGGCACGCGGCGCACCAAATCGCTGGTGATCGGGAACGTGCTCGCACGACTGGGGAATCCGGCACCGGACCACGTGGTGATGGTCGGCGACCGTTCGCACGACGTGAACGGCGCGCGCGAACACGGCATGGCTGCCATCGGCGTGCGCTGGGGCTACGCGCTTGCCGGTGAGCTGGAAGCCGCCCGGCCGGCCGCAATCTGTACCACGCCGGCCGAGGTGGGCGCCGAACTCGGGATCGGCGACGATGCCCGCGCGAGCTGAACCGGCGCGCAACGCGCGGTTCGCCACGTGGCGCTCCGTGCGCTGGGTGTTGCGCAATCGTGCGTACACGCCGTGGTATCTCGTCCGGTACGCGCGCTTCATAGTGATGCGGCTTCGCAACCCGCACGTGATCACGCGTGGGTTCGTCTTCCTCGATCGCGGCGCCACCGTGTACGCGCGGCGCGGTTACGGACGGTTGATCATCGGCAAGTGGGTGCATCTCGGCGTGGGCACGGCATTGCGTTGTCACGAGGGGACGTTGTCGATCGGCGACAAGAGCAACCTGGCCCGCGAGATCTCGATCAACTGCTACCTCGACGTCGAGGTCGGCGAAAGCGCCCTGATCGCGGACAACGTGTACATCTCCGACTTCGACCACCGCTTCGACGACCTCACCGTCCCGATCAAGGATCAGGGCATCGCCAAGTCGCGAGTGCGGATCGAGCGCGACGTGTGGCTCGGTACCAAGGTGACGGTGTGCCGTGGTGTGGTCATCGGCGAGGGCACCGTGGTCGGCGCGAACGCCGTCGTGACCAATGACCTGCCGGCGTTCAGTGTGGCGGTCGGCGTTCCGGCACGCGTGATCAGAGACCGCAAGGCGGTGTGACCATGTCGACCGACGACATCGACCGCAGTTCGCGCGGCGCGCGCGACTGGGTCGACGAAGCGATCCGCAAGGTGGAGGCCGACGCGAACCGCTCGGCCGACACGCACCTCGTCCGCTTCCCGTTGCCCAGCAGACGGAACATCGACCTGTATCTCAAGGACGAGTCGACGCACCCGACCGGATCGCTGAAGCACCGGCTCGCGCGATCGCTGTTCCTGTACGCGCTGTGCAACGGCGAGATAGCCGAAGGCACCACCGTCATCGAGGCATCGTCCGGATCCACCGCGGTGAGCGAGGCGTACTTCGCCCGCATGCTCGGTCTGCCGTTCGTCGCGGTCATGCCGGCCGCGACGAGCGCGGAGAAGATCGCACTGATCGAGCGCGAGGGCGGGCGGTGCCATCTCGTGGACGACCCGATGACCGTGTACGAAGTAGCGGCCGAGCTCGCGGACGAGACGAAGGGTCACTATCTCGACCAGTTCACCTTCGCCGAGCGGGCGACCGACTGGCGGGGTAACAACAACATCGCGGAGTCGATCTTCGCCCAGATGGCGCTCGAGCGGTTCCCGGTGCCGGCCTGGATCGTCGTCGGCGCAGGAACGGGCGGCACGAGTGCGACCATCGGCCGCTACATCCGGTACCGCCGGCATGCGACCCGGCTCGCGGTCGTCGACCCGGAAGGATCAGCGTTCTTTCCCGGCTGGCGCGATGACGACCAGGCCGCCGGCGGGCGGCCCTCGCGCATCGAGGGCATCGGCCGGCCGCGCTTCGAACCGAGCTTCGTGCCTGGTGTGGTCGATCGCATGATCGCGGTCCCGGATGCCGCCTCGATCGCCGTCGCGCGTGCCGTCGAGCCGATCCTCGGACGGCGCGTCGGACCGTCCACGGGCACGAACCTCTGGGGCGCCCTCCGCCTGGCCCGTGAGCTGGATGTCGCGGGGGAGCGCGGCAGCATCGTCACCCTGCTGTGCGACGGCGGCGAGCGGTACGCGTGCACCTACTACGACGACGACTGGCTCGCGGCGCACGACCTCGACGTAGCCCCGTTCGCGGCGGTGGTGCGCCGCCTGGTGGACTGACCGCGTCAACTTCGGGTTGACGCAGATCGAATCGTCAACCTAGAGTTGACGCATGAGCGATCCCATCCGGCTGGACGACCTGATCGATGCGGTGCTCTCGGAGCATCCCGACGGCGACGAACTGCAGCATCTGTCCGACGCGATCGAGCTGGCCGCGCAGCTCGGCGAGATTTCCGATCACCTCATCGGACACTTCGTCGACCAGGCTCGGCGCTCCGGCGCCTCGTGGACCGACATCGGCGCGCACATGGGGGTGACCAAGCAGGCCGCCCAGAAGCGTTTTGTGCCGCGGGAGTCGGACGATCTCGACGTCACGACCGGCGGCCGGTTCAGCCGGTTCACGCCCCGTGCGCGCAATGTCATCACGGTGGCTCGCGATGAGGCGCAGCGCCGCGGCACGATGAACGTCGGCAATGAGCACATCGTGCTCGGCCTGCTCAGCGAGCCCGGTGGGCTGGCCGCCCGGGCGATCGAGGCCCAGAACGTCGAGCTCGAGACCGTACGCGCCGCGATCGAGGAGGCGCTAGGTACGCCGGGCAAACCGAAGCGCGTCGTGCGCTTCGGCCGTGCGCCCAAGCGCACGCTCGTGCTCGCCTTGC
>DASXJN010000224.1:0-8019 GCA_036497365.1 Jatrophihabitantaceae bacterium
CCTGAGCAGGTCCGCCAGCTCGGCGACATCACCCAGGCGGTCGTCGACGGCATGAATCAGGACGACGAACAGTCCGCCTGAACGTCGCGGTCAGCGCGAGGTGTCGCCCTTCCACTGCACGCTGTTGATCAGGGGATCCATCAGCAGGGCCGCCAGCAGGCCGGCTCCGGACGGGTGGCCGTCGGTCAGTCCGTCGATGGCGAATTCGTGGTACGGACCGATGCCGGCGACGAGGACGGCGACGTTGTTCTTGACCGCCCCGAGCACGATCAGCCGCTCGTGCACGTAGCTGCCGTCGGTGCTCTGCGGATAGACGTCCTCGGCCAACCCGTAACCCGGTGTGTAGCCGACCAGAGCGTTCGGCACGACGTAGGACTGCCGGGCGTCCGGGAACTGGGCCCGCACGAACGCCGTCACGACCTGCTCGGCGGACTGCCCGTTCGCCGGGTCGCCCTTCATCAGGATCGCCCCGCCGTCGCCGACGTTGATCGGGACGATCAGACCGTCGCTCTGCTTCTTGGCGGTACCGAACAGCTTGTTCGGCCGTGGATATCCGAAGCTGAACGAGCCGTTCGGCGCCGTGTACCGCGGCATCGCGGCGACCGGCGGCCCGACCGGCGGCTGCGGGCAGGTCGGCGGGCAGGACGGCGTCTTCTTCTCCGGCGTGGCCAGCTTGCCGATGCCCAGGAATATCCCGACCACCGCGACGAGCCCGACCACGAAGAAGGCGATGAGCTTTCTGTGCGAGGTGTGCTTGACCGGCGGACGGGCCGGCGTAGCGATGCCCGGGCCGTAGGCCGGCCCGTAGCCGTACCCCCAGCCGCCGGGCGGTGTCGGCGCGCCGGGTGCGGCGGCGACCGGCTGGTTCGGGATGCGCGGCCCCGGCGGCGGTGGCGCCGGCGGCCGCGTCATCGGGCCACCTCCTGGTCCACCGTGTCGAGATGCATGCGGGTGCGCGCGCTTCGCGACGCGGCCCGGTGTGCGTAGCCGCAGTGCGGGCAGAACGGCATGGCCGGGACGACCTGTTCGCAATGCGGGCAGACCCGCGGCGGACCGATCTGGACTTCGTGCTCCTCGTGCAGGAGCACCGCGTGGATGCCGTAGCGCAGCGCGAGCAACGCCGCTGCCGCCACTGCCAGGTGCAGCACCAACAGGGCGTCTTGCGGCGGCTGCCAGTAGTCGATGAGGCCGAGCACCAGGTAGATCACCAGTGCGGCCGGAGCCATCACCTTGGCGCTCGCGAGCACCCGGCCGAAGTGCACCTGCGTGCGGCGGCGCACCCAGAGCGCGGCACCGAAGACACCGCCGACACTCGCTGCGGTCAGCGGGACGGCGACACCTTGCAGGAGCGATTCGACGACGATGCCTTCGACCGGTCGGTTGTGCGCGACGATGCCGGATTCGAGCTGCGGCCACAGCCGGGTGATCGTCGATGCGGCGGTGAAGCCGACGGCCCCGATCGAGCCGATGAGGAAGCCGTCCATCGACTCGTCGAGGTCCGGCGGCTTCATCAGGAACGCCACGAACGTGGGGACGAGCAACAGCACGCCGCCGGCCAACGGCAGCAGCACGCCGTCCACCCAGAACCGGCCGGCATCGGTGCCGCCGAGTTGTTGCGTGCCGATGCCGATGCTGATGTGGTGCGCGGTCAGCTTCGCCCAGCCGAAGCCGATGCCGATGCCGAGCACGACCGAGACTGCGAGCAGGAGGGCGGGCAGGTCGTCATAGACGTCCGACTCCTGCAGGTAGAGCTGGAACAGCAGCGGCACGCCGAGGGCGGCGACCGCGATCATCGGTGCCTGCAGGCGAAGCGCGGCGAGCACGACGAGCGCGACCGCGAGGACGACGACCGCGATGCGGAACGGTGCCCGCGAGCGGTGCGGCAGATGGGGGAACAGCGAACTGACCACCGAGAGCCGCAGCACGTGCTCGTGTGGCGCAGCCGCGTACGAATGGTGCCGGAAGCCGGTCTTCGCGCCGTCCTCGTGCAGCGCCAGGTGGTGGCCGCACGCTCCGCAATAGACCCCCGCGGGCACGATGTCGCCACAGCTCGGGCAGCTGACGGTGTGCAGCGGTGCGGCAGCCGGGTCCGGGGTCTCCGTCATCATGACCCTCCCTTCTGAGCCTGCAGCAGGGCGCCGGCGAGCAGGGCGACGTTGGGTGAGCCGAGGCCGGTCACGTAGTCGAAGTGCTTCTGCGCGAGGTCGACGGCGTTGCCGCCGAGGGTGACGTCGTGGAATGCCGCGGGCGTCGACGCTGCGGCCTGGTAGAGCAACGGATTGATGTTGCCGAGCGGGCGACCGCCGTTGGCCGCCAGGTACTGGTTCATCATCACGGCGAACCCGGCCCAGATCGGGGCCGCCTGCGAGGTGCCGCCACCCTCCTGCGGTGCACCGTTGACCACGATCCGCACGCCGGTCGCCGGGTCGGCATCTGCCGCGACGTCCGGCGTGAGCCGATGGTTGCTGTCGGGCAGGGTGTCCATGCCCGGTGCCTTCTGCCAGGCCGGTCGCGGGAACTTGCTCGACGGCCCGCCGCTGGTGCCCTGCTGCAGCGCCGGCTCGGTCCAGGCCGTCTCGGCGACCCAGTGTCCTTGCGCATCCGTCGAGAGCGCGGTGCCGCCGACGACGGTCATGGCCGGCAGGCCCGAGTAGGCGTTGAGGCCGATGTCGGCCTGGGTCGGCGGCCCGCCGAAGTCCTTCCCGCCCTTGCACTCGAGGCCGCCGGTGTCACCGGACGACACGAACGCGCTCGTCCCGTGTGCCTCGGCCTGTGCCACCGCGGACTGCATGGGGGCGAGGTCGGCCGGCGAGAACAGCGTTTCGCAGCGCAGGCCGAGCGACAGGCTCCAGATCGCGCCGGGATAGGCCTTGTCGACCTTCTGGTACATCGCCGCGTTCTCGGCGGCTGCCGTCGCGATCGAGGTCGCGTGCAGGCGGGCGTCGAACACGACCAGCTTCGCGTCGGGGACGATCGCGTGCGCGACCTCGAGGTCCATCGGCGTCTCGCCGCCGGCGGCGCCGGGCTGCTCGGTGTTCATCGACGGCACGAACCGCGCCAGACCGTCCGAGCGTGAGAAGGAGTCGAGGTCGGCCTGCTTGAAGCCGTCGATCTCGAAGAACACGATCGTCTTGCCCTTGCCGGTGTAGCCCTGGTTGGCGAGCGGTGTCGCGTTGTAGACGGTGAGCAGTTGCTTCGCGGACAGCCCGCCGGACGGCACGTCTGCCGGAAGGATCGGCAGGGCCCGCGTCACGCGCGGAACGTAACTGAGGATGGTGCCGACGCCGGTGACGGCGCTGCGCAGCGCGGTCGGAACGCTGGCCTGCCGGCGGGTGGCATAGAACTGCTTGCCGGTACGGCTGCGGAAGTCCTCGATCGCGACGTCGAAGCCGGCGCCCATCGCGTGCGCGGGTCCGGTGACGGTCGCCCAGTCGTCGCCGCGCTGCCACTGCACCCGCAGACCCCGGGTTGCGGCCCACCGGGTCAGCGAGACCGGGCGCGCGGTGCGCGGCAGGGTCACCAGCACGGCGACGTCGCGAGCCGTCGACGGACCGAGGTCGGTCGAGGCGGCGAGCAACGCACCGAGTGCGCCGTGGACGGACCCATCTGCGCCGGTCGAGGTTGCTTGGTGGTGCGTGCCCAACGGGGCCGAGCAGCCACCGACCACGGCGGCTGCCACAAAACAGGTGGCCGCACTCCGCCACCAACCTCGCCACTGACGTCTCACCGGATCGTCCCTCCCCCGTGCGGCAACCGGTGCGGCGATGATGTCAGCGGTACGGGCCGATGGAAAGCGCAGTACCGACCTTGACCGAAGTGTCCTAGGCGCTATGTCGCGCTAAGTGGCTTATTTCGTCCGGTCGCTGCCGTTCCGGGTGCGGGTGATCCAGTCGTCGACGGCTACCTGAAGCACCGGCAGGGGCAACGAGCCAGAATCGAGCAGCACGGAATGGAACGAGGGCAGGTCGAACCGGTCGCCCAGCTCGGCGGTGGCGTGCGCTCGCAGCCGGAGGATCTCGCGTTGCCCGGTCATGTAGGCCAGCGCCTGGCCGGGCCAGGCGATGTAGCGGTCCACCTCGTCGTGCAGGAACTGCTCGGGCAGCGCGACGTGCTCGACCATGTAGGCGCGGGCCTGCTGCCGGCTCCAGCCGAGAGCGTGCAGCCCGGTGTCGACGACCAGCCGCGCAGCGCGGAAGAGCTCGACGTACACGGCGCCGAGTTTGGCGTGCGCATCGCTGTAGAGACCGAACTCACCAGCCAGCCGCTCGGCGTACAGCCCCCATCCCTCGGCGTGGACGGTGACCGGGAACTGTTGCAGCAGCGGCAGATTCTCCAGTTGCTGGATGCGGGCGAGTTGCGAGTGATGGCCCGGCACTGCCTCATGGAAGGCGACCGCTTCGAGGTCCCAACCGGCGCCCGCGGTGGCGCGCTCGGTGTTGAACCAGAAGGTGCCGGGACGGCCGGTGTCGGCGCGCGGGGGCGTGTAGTGCGGCGCCATGCCCGACTCCGCCACCGTGGGCGGCATCGCCTCGACGGCGCACGGCGCGGGTAGCGGCGGCGGCATGATCTGGCTCGCGCGCGCCTCTGCGCGGGCGATTGCAGCCCGCGCGGCGGCCATCGCGTCGGTCGCCGTGACCGCTTCGGCCGACTGCCGGACTGCGCGAATCACCTCTGGCAGCGTGGACAACCCGAGCTCGACGCCGAGTTCGAGCGCTCGCGCCTCGAGCGAGGCAACCGACTCCTGACCGATCCGGTGCAGGTCGTCTGCCTGGAGCGGCAGGGTCGTGTGCACCGCGATCCAGCGCGCATAGATGTCCTCGCCACCGGGTAGCGCGGCGACGCCGGCCTCGGTGTCGGGCCGTGAGTCGGGACGGAGCTCGACGAGCAGGTCGTGCCACTCGGTGATGGCGGGCATGACCTCGTCCTGGATGACCGATTCGAGGTCGGCGCGCCACCGCTCGGCACCGTCCCAGTCCGCCGGCGCCGTGGGCGCTACCAGCGCTGGCGGCAGCGGCGTGGCGAGGACGCGTTCGGCCCAGGCGATCGCGCCGGCGACCAGCGATTCGACCGGCAACCGGCCGTCCGCGCGGCCCTCGCGGAGCCGGTCGCACGTGGTCGCGAACCAGCCCGGGGCGGCGCGTAGCCGGTCGAGGTAGTCGGCGGCCGCCTGCTCGTCAGGCAGGATCGTGCGGGCCGCGAGACCGAACAGCCCCGGCGGCCCGCTCAGCGGCATCGCGCTCACCGTGTAGGTCGCGGCGAGTGTTGCGATCTGCTCGCGGATCTCGGTACAGCACGACCGGATCACGCTCAGCGTGATCCGGTCGGCGGGATCGTCGGTCTGCAGTGCCTCGGCCTCGGCCTCGAATTCGGCGACGTCGGCGAGCAACTGTCGCTCAGCGGCGACCGACTCGTCCGGGACGAAGGCGTCGTACTCGCGCAGGCCGAGGAACGTGCCGAGCAGCGGATTCGACGCGAGGATCCGCTCGGCGGTTCGGTCGGCAAGGGCACGAACGGGGGAGGTCATTGCTCCATTCTGTCCTTGCCGCCGAACAGTCGATCACGCGGCGACCAGTGCGGTGTCCGTTTCGTCGGCCCGCTCTTGCGTGCTGCGCGAGAGCGGGACGACGACCAGCGCTACCGCGACAGCCGCGACGAGCAACCCGGCCGCCACCCAGAACGCGAGGTGGTAGCCGCCGGTGAGTGCCGCGGCCGGCGTCGCTCCGGCGCCGAGGAGGGTCGCGGTGCGCGTGGCCGATGTGGTGGCGAGGACGGCCAGCCCGATCGCTGCGCCGACCTGCCCGGTGGTGTTCACCAATCCGGACGCGAGACCGGCATCCGCCGGGGCGACGCCCGACATCGACAGCGTCATGAGCGGCGGGAAGGCGAGACCGGCGCCGGTACCGAGCAGCACCATCGCGGGCAGCAGATGCACGACGTAGCTGCCACGCTGAGGAACGACCGCTAGCAGCACCAGTCCGAGCGCGATCAGCACGAGGCCCGGGAGCATCACCCGGCCGAGGCCGAACCGGGTGACCAACCGCTCGCTGTAGCGCACGGACAGGCCGCCCATCAGCACAGACACGGGCAGGAAGGCGAGCCCGATCTCAAGTGGGCCGTAGTGCCACACGTGCTGCATGTACAGGGCGCCGAGGAAGAACGCCCCGAACATCCCGCCGGCGCCGACCAGCTGCATCACGTTTGCGCCGGCGACGTTGCGCGACCGCAGGATGCGCAGTGGCATCAGCGGCGCCGACGCCGACGCCTCTCGGGCCACGAAGCCCGCGAGCAGGCCCACCGCGAGTGCGGCGCTGGTCAGGGTGATGCCGTCGCTCCACCCGCGATCCGCACCCGGCACGACGATCGTGTAGACGCCGAGCATGAGGGCGGCGGTGATCAGCACCGCGCCGGCGACGTCGGTGGATCCGCGCTGTGCGGTGGTCGGTTCGTCCGCGGGAAGCAGGCGTGCTGCGAGCGCGACACCGGCCATGCCGATCGGCACGTTGACGAAGAAGATCCAGTGCCAACTGACCAATTGCGTCAGCACTCCGCCGGCAAGTGCACCGACGGCTCCGCCGGCGGACGCGACGAATGCATAGACGCCAATGGCCTGCGCCTGCTCGCGCGGCTCCGGGAACATCGTCACGATCATGCCGAGGATGACCGCCGACGTGAGCGCGCCGCCGGTGCCCTGCACGAACCGTGCGATCACGAGCAGCGCGGGTGAGTCGGCGAAGCCGCACAGCGCCGACGCTGCGGTGAACGCAGCGAGCCCGGCGAGGAATACCCGGCGCCGCCCGAACAGGTCACCGATCCGCCCGGCGAGCAACAGCAGTCCGCCGAACGCGATGAGATAGGCGTTGACCACCCACGCGAGTCCGGACGGGCTGAAGCCGAGATCGTGCTGGATCGACGGCAGCGCCACGTTCACGATCGAGATGTCGAGGACGATCATCAGCATGCCGCTGCACAGCAAGTACAGCGCGAGTCGGCGTGATCTCATGACTGCGCCAACCAGCGGCCGAGCGCGTCGAGCTGCCCTCCGATGCCCGCGGTGCGGAACTCCGGCTTGTCCTCACCGTCGAGGTAGATGCCGTGCTCGGTCAGCACCAGCTTGGTCTGGTTACCGTCCGGGACGAACTCGATGCTGGTGACCGAACTCGAGATGCGCACGTCGTTGCGAAGCATGAAGTAGCTGTAGACGATGCGAGAGTCCGCGACGATGTCGTCGTAGCGGGCGTCGTAGGTGTACACGTCGCCGCCCTCGGGACCGCCGCGGGTGAACTCGCGACCACCGACGCGGAAGTCGAGCTCGTAGTCGCTGGGTGTGAACTCGTCCGGCTCGGAGCCGAGGAACCACACGGTCTTGGCCTTGGCGTCCGACCAGGCGGCGAAAACGCGGGCCGGGCTCGCCGGGTAGGTGCGCTCCAGCAGCATCGTGTCGTGGGTGACGTATCGGTTGCTCATGGTTGTTCGTCCTTGGTCTGTTCATCGTTGGAGTTGTCGGGATCGGTTGCTTCGAGGAATTCGCCCAGTCGGTCGAGGCGCTTGTTCCAGGTCGCGCGCCGCTCGCGGATCCAGCGCTCGGCGGTGTCGAGACGTTTGAGGTCCAGGTGGCAGGTGCGCACCCGGCCGACCTTCTGCGACCACACCAGCCCGCTGTTCTCCAGCACCTGCAGATGCTGGTGAACCGCCGGCAAGGACATCGGCAGCGGACGGGCCAGTTCGCTCACCGACATCGGCCCGCGGGCGAGCCGTTCGACGATGCCGCGGCGGGTCGGATCGGCCAGCGCCGAGAACACCCCGTCCAGTTGGGTAGTCACAACACTTAGGTAACTACTTAACTATTGCGGCGTCAAGACCGACCTCGAAGGTTCGGTGAAATTTGTGCGGCGGTCAGCCCGGCTGGCTGGGAGTGTCCCAGCGCTTTGCCCCGCTACCGCGTGTGATTGGGGATCGGCAGCACGCATTGGCGGGGCAAGGTGGGCGTCAGCGCAGCGCGTCGTGCGGCAGGACGGCGTG